>JBBDSJ010000039.1:0-1461 GCA_040905025.1 Gammaproteobacteria bacterium | reverse complement strand
CATTGCGAGGGAGGCCCTTCGGCTACGCTCAGGGTAATCTCCACCGACCGTGGCAATCTGTTTTGATCATGGTTGCATGGCCTATGAATGTGAGTTAAACAAGCGCTGTTATTTGCCGTTGATCGCGCTGAAGCGCACAGCCGAGTAACTGGGAAAGCAGCGCATGTCCGAGCACAGGGATGTGCGAGTTCGCTGCGGCAGTTACTCGGCGAGCACTGCAAGGTAATCTGCATTTTGTTTGCAGATCGCGATCATTCGGCAAGATGGTTTTGGTGACTTTTGCCAAAACAAAAGTCACACGCGCCCGCAGGGCGTGGAATCAAGGTTTTTTTAAATAAGTCCTGAATCGTTCCCGGTTATCACTAAACACATTATCTGCACTAAACCAAATTTATAGTTGCCAATGAGCTGTGACTTTACAAAACTCGCCACGCCCGGCGTCGCCGGACTAACGCCTTATCATCCCGGCAAGCCGGTCGAGGAGCTCGAGCGTGAGCTCGGCATTCGCGACATCATCAAACTGGCGTCGAATGAAAATCCGCTGGGGCCGGGTGAGCGTGTGCTCGATGGCCTGAAAACGTTGCCGGATCTGGGGCGCTATCCGGACGGTAGTGCATTCCGCCTGCGCCAGTTACTGGCCGCGAAACATGATGTTGAGCCAAACCAGTTGACAATTGGCAACGGTTCCAATGACGTGCTGGAACTGGTGGCACGCACGTTTGTACAACCGGGTGACGAAGTCATTTACTCCGACCATGCATTTGCTGTGTATGCACTGGCGACGCAGGCCGTCAGCGGCAGGGCGGTGGTGATTCCGGCGCTGGACTATGGTCATGACTTGAAGGCCATGGCGGCTGCAGTGACAGAACATACGCGGGTGATCTTCATTGCCAATCCGAATAATCCGACCGGCACCTGGCTGTCCGCTGGCGCGTTACAACAGTTACTGAAAAGCGTCCCCGAGACAGTCATCGTGTTGATCGATGAAGCCTATTTCGAATATGCCGATGCAGTGGATTATCCCGATACCAGTCAATGGCTCGCGGATTTTCCGAATCTGATCGTGACCCGCACTTTTTCCAAAGCCTATGGCCTGGCCGCGCTGCGGATTGGCTACGGTCTGTCGCATCCGCAGGTTGCCGATCTGCTCAATCGCGTGCGCCAGCCGTTTAATGTCAATGCCGTGGCATTGCTGGCCGCAGAGATCGCGCTGGGAGACGCCGAACATATCAGCCAGAGTATTGAATTAAATGCCCGTGGTATGGAGCAGTTATGTCGCGGTTTCGACAGCATGGGTATTCACTACCTGCCGTCACTGGGCAATTTTGTCTGTATTGATCTCGAACAACCGGCACAGGAAATCTATCAGCAGCTATTGCAACAGGGTGTTATCGTGCGGCCGATCGCCAACTACGGCATGCCGAATCATTTGCGTATCAGTATTGGTCTCGAACAGGAAAA
>JBBDSJ010000038.1:0-8812 GCA_040905025.1 Gammaproteobacteria bacterium | reverse complement strand
CTCAATCTAACGCTTTGCTTTCGCCCAAATCTCACGCCGGATCCCGGCTACCGATCTGCCATCGAACAACTATACTTGAGTCACGGGCACCACCCATTAAGCTAAACCTGTCTGAATACACGGCCGGAAAGCCACGGGTTGCTGCTTCCTCCGAAAAGCAACGGACAACTCTTCGAAGGACCCTTAGATAACCAGGCTGCCGCCGGGCAGCAGGAGGTCGGAAAAATGAATGGGCCTAACGAGAAACGCAAGATTGTATGCGTACTCTATGATGATCCTGTAGATGGTTATCCGCCGAAATATGCGCGCGAAAGCATTCCAACGCTGGCGGCGTATCCAGACGGACAATCCTTGCCTTCGCCTAGTGCTATCGATTTTTCCCCTGGCAACCTCCTCGGTTGTGTTTCGGGGGAGCTTGGGTTGCGAGGTTTTCTGGAAGATCGTGGTCACACGTTTGTCGTGATGTCTGACAAGGACGGTCCAAAATCGGTGTTCGAGAAGGAACTGGTTGACGCTGACGTTGTGATTTCTCAGCCATTCTGGCCCGCGTACCTTACGGCCGAACGGATTGTGAAAGCTATCAACCTGAAGCTGGCGATTACGGCCGGGATCGGCTCGGACCATGTTGATTTGCGGGCAGCAATTGAGAAAAGCATGACGGTAGCCGAGGTCACCTTTTGCAACAGTATCAGCGTTTCGGAGCACACCGTCATGATGATTCTGGCGCTCGTGCGTGACTACATCCCCCAGTACAACTGGGTCGTAAAAGGCGGATGGAATATAGCCGACGCAGTTGCCAGATCGTACGATGTCGAAGGAATGAGCATCGGCATCCTCGGTTCCGGGCGCATCGGATTTGCAGTGCTCAAGCGCATGAAGCCATTTGACGTGCAACTTCACTACACTGATCGACACAGGCTGCCAGCCGAGGTCGAGAAGGATCTCGGGCTCACGTTTCACGAGGATGTGGAGTCGTTGGTGGAGGTTTGCGACGTTGTGAGCATTCACTGCCCTCTTCATCCGGAGACAGAACACCTTTTTGACGAGAAATTGATCAGCAGGATGAAGCGCGGTGCCTACATCGTGAATACGGCCCGAGGAAAGATATGTGATCGGGACGCCGTTGCAAAAGCGCTGGAGAGCGGGCACCTGGCGGGCTATGCTGGCGATGTATGGTTCCCGCAGCCACCTCCCAAAGACCATCCGTGGCGTCGAATGCCCCACCACGCGATGACGCCGCACACGTCCGGCACGTCGCTTTCGGCCCAGGCGCGATACGCTGCAGGCGTGAGGGAAATTCTGGAGTGCTGGCTTGACAATAAACCGATACGGGATGAATACCTCATCGTTCAAGGCGGAAAACTCGCTGGCACGGGCGCGCACTCATACAGTGAGGGAGACGCCACTGGCGGATCGGATGAGGCCGCGCAGTTCAAGACTGGGAATTAATGACGGAGCTACGACGACGCAGACCTGCGGTGACGCCATAGGCTATGACAGCTCGATACCGGTGCTGGACACGTCAGGCACTTATTATTCTGGCACTGCTGGTGCGATCGATTCGGCGCTGCCAATTTTTGCACTCGCCGCCCTGACAGGTGCGTAATGGCGAACGATCTCGCAGATTTTCAGGCGGAAGCGATTGCACGCGGATACACGCATAACTTTGCTTCTGACGGGAGATCGGCGCCAGCAGACATTGCGAGCGAGCTTCGCATCGTGGAAAACGTGATTTTCGATAGCGGCACGGATCCCGGTGATGACGTGACTATGTACCTGATTGAATCGAGGCGTGGCCCGAACGGCTATTTAATACTTTCGGACAGCTTCCACACCGACCCGCGTAAGGCTGCTTTTATTGATACGTTACTCACCGAGCGGCGTGTCAGTGGCTGATCCCCATAACGGCTTGCTAAACCGTTCCGCATAATGAGAAAACATCATATTAAAACTGATGCTTATTCTCAGCTTGTCGCTCTCGTTTGGTGCGACCGAATGTGCCAGGTAGGATGGAAACATCAGAAGCATCCCGTCGCTCACCGTCACGACGACTTGGTCTGTGTTCTGCGACGTGAGTTCCGTTACAGGAGGTCTGATGATGCCGGTTTGCGGCCGTGGATCGTGAAAGTTGACCGAATCCGCTCCTGGATGCGTATGAACATAGTATGTGCCACTCAGGAAATTGTTCGGGTGACTATGAATCGCGTGCGACGCGCCGCTGGCGCTGACATTTGCCCAGCAACCAGTTATTTCGATCGCGTTATCGTCGATTTTCAAGAATCGAAGTACGGTCTGCGCCGTACTATGAATGCATGAAGTGAGATCTTCAAATTCTTCGCGATTGTGAAGATCCTGTCCTGACTGCCATGATCCACCCCGTGGAATCTCATCCAAGTCCGGGTTGATCTGATTGATAACTTCAAGAAATCTGGAATTTATCCGCTGCCGGAACGCGGACGTCAACTGAACTTTCCAGACGCACGTTGGAAAGATGGACAGAACGTCCGAAACCTCCATCCACTTGTCTTTTTCGCTCATTTTTACTGGCTAGATACTTTTATGCGTCCCGTCACAGAACGGCGGGTTGCTCGATCGCTTACAACAACAGAAAAATACCTTCTCCGACTTGGTGGGCTCGTACTTCACTGGCGAGAATACTGTACCTGTGTGTGAACCGTCGCAAAACGGTTGGCGTTTGCTTCGACCGCATGCGCACCAAAAATAGCTCTTCCCCGCGTCCAGGTATTCCATCATCGGTGATTTCTGCGCAATTTTGGCTCCGTTCATTTTCTTCGAACACCTTCTGTCTAATTTATCATCTTGATCAAGCACTGATATCGATTACTGCGAAATTCAGGTCAGTGCGCTAATCTTCGGCATCACCAGGCTTTGGAAATCTTTATAAGACATTCTGACCATCTCAGCATGAGAACCTGCGCTGAAAGCGATTTCCTCATCCTCCGCCAGTTGTTCGGCTACATATACATCCATGTCGTAGAGATTTCCAAACGGCGGCATGGCACCTCTTTCACAGTCCGGAAACAGGTTTTCTACTTCGGTTTCGGTCGCGAGTTCAACGTGCGATGCTGATACGGAAGCTTTCAAATGGCCCAGATGTACGCGGCAGGAAGCGGGCAGGACTGCCATGGCGAACTTGTCATCGATCCTTACAATCACGGTTTTTGCCAGCTCCTTCCCTGGAATATGTGCCGATTCGGCAATTGCCTGAGCACTGTAAGCCGGTGAGTGACTGATGCAAACATAGTTCACGTCATGGCTGTCGAGAAATGTTTTGAGCGTTTTAACGGGCATCGCGATTTCTTCCGTACGGCTCAATGCGCAAAACGCTTTTCAAGCCGACAGCAACCGACTAGCGAATTGCATTGTCGGGGAAAGTGAGGATCCGTGGCATTGCATTCCCGTTCTTCGCGGGGCATTCCCTTACCAAAATCTTCGCTTTATTCAAAGTATAGTTCAACGTGATTCACTTGCCCGGCCGGTTTGAGAATTGCGCTTGGATCACAGCGGTGCTCTAAACCGAGAATGAAGATCCGCATCCACAGGTGGTAGCTGCATTGGGATTGCGGATAATAAACCGGGCACCCTGGAGGTCTTCTTTGTAATCGATCTCGGCCCCCATCAGATACTGAACACTCATCGGATCCACCAACAGGACGACTCCGGCGTTCTCGATCGCCGTGTCGCCGTCCTCCCGACGCTCGTCGAAGGTGAATCCGTATTGAAAACCGGAGCATCCCCCACCCGAGATAAAAACCCGCAGCATCAAGGCCGAATTACCCTCCTCGGTGATGAGTTCGCCGACCTTTGCCGCCGCAACATCAGAAAATACCAGTGGCGCTGCCCGCACGCTCTGTTGTTCCACCGTGTCCATAAATCACCTCACCAATCAGTACATACTCTCAATCTTCTTTATCCTGTCTGACGCTCCGACGGAGATGCGGGTAGAACCGGCGAAGCGGTATCTCGCGTACCGGTAGAACCGACTCCGTGATCTTGCCGTCCACTTCCACTATGACGGCCCAGCGCAGCCCGCGGTAGCGGAAAGTCAGTTGTAGCCGACCGGCATCGTCATCGACTCCTTTTCCTACCTCGGCTGTTAGCTGACCACCATGCATGGCGCGCTTGAGCTGCTCCTCGGTAAGTCCGAACTTTGCCGACAGCAGCGCGCCATCTACCGTAATCTCTTCGCCGATAACGTCGAATCCAATGCTCGTCATCATTAAATCATCCGTCTCAAACGTGCGTGCCTGGTGCAATCGCATGAGCTTATCGTCCGCTTAGAAATATGCAGCGTCTGCTGCTTTGTCGGCCGCAATCATCGCTTCGTACTTGTCTCCGATGGTGAGCAGCATATCTTTCGTCAAAATATTCTGGCCGGGAGTCTCCATATGGTATTCGTGAATGCGGGTCTCAACGATCGCATCCACGGGGCAGGCTTCTTCACAAAATCCGCAATAGATGCATTCGAAGAGATCTATGTCATAGCGTGTCGTACGCCGCAGACCATCGGGGCCCGTATCAGAATCGATAGTGATGGCAAGCGCCGGGCAGACCGCCTCACAAAGCTTGCAGGCAATACAGCGTTCCTCACCGTTCGGGTAGCGCCGCAAGGCATGCAGACCTCAGAATCGCGGCGATTGCGGTGTTTTCTCTTCGGGATACCGTACCGTTACCTTTCTGGCGAAAAAATTGCGCAGGGTCACACCAAGCCCTTGCAATAGCTCCCACAGCAAAAACGTCTTCAACAAACTGCTTAACGTCATAATACGTTCCGATCTGTTGCAGTGGCTTGCATACTGCCTAGCGCGCAATCGACTGCGTCCTCCTGATTTTTTTCTGTAACTGAATGATCCCGTATAGCAGCGCCTCTGCCGTGGGCGGACACCCCGGGACGTAGATATCCACCGGAACAATTCGATCGCAGCCACGCACAACGGAATACGAGTAGTGGTAATAGCCGCCGCCGTTGGCGCACGAGCCCATCGAAATCACCCAGCGGGGTTCAGGCATCTGGTCGTAAACTTTCCTGAGCGCGGGCGCCATCTTGTTCACCAGTGTGCCGGCCACGACCATTACATCCGATTGGCGAGGACTGGGTCTGAAGATTACGCCAAAGCGTTCGAGGTCATAACGCGAGGCACCGGCATGCATCATCTCCACCGCGCAGCAAGCGAGCCCAAAGGTCATCGGCCAAAGTGATCCGGTACGGGCCCCGTTTCATCACCTTGTCCACAGTGGTGACAGCAAAACCCCTTTGCTGCATTGCCTCGAGCGATTGTGTTCCGTGCACCATAACGAGTCAGCCACTACATAACCTGCGTTCGTCAGTCGCGTCTGAGGAAAGCGAGAGTCCTGACAGCCAGTATTTCTCGGCCAATGTAGTATGGAATCGAGGCTACTTGATGGATACCAGTCTGTCAAGATAGTTTCGACACGCTACTATCTGATGATATCGGGCATGGTCGTTTATGCGGCAATCGGGTGCCGACAGCAGGGTCAGTGGCGGCGCGCGATCATCAGTTTTTTGAGCTCGGCGATGGCTCGGGCGGGATTGAGGCCCTTCGGACAGGCAGCTGTGCAATTCATGATGGTGTGACAACCGTACAACCGGTACGGATCCTCGAGTGCGTCGAGTCGTTCACCGGTGGCCTCATCGCGGCTGTCGATCACCCAGCGGTATGCCTGCAGCAAGATCGCGGGCCCGAGAAACCGTTCACTGCTCCACCAATAGCTAGGGCAGGCAGTCGAACAGCATGCACAAAGGATGCAGGCGGCAGGTTCATCAATCTTCGCTTGCTCCTCCGGGCGTTGCAGCCGTTCCCGGTCGGGTGGTGCAGGCGTCCGCGTTTGTAACCAGGGTTGAATGGAGGCGTACTGTGCGAAGAAGTGGGTCAGGTCAACGACCAGATCCTTGATCACAGGCAGATGAGGGAGAGGGTACACGCGAATGGTGCCTTTGCAGTCACGAATGGGTGCCGTGCAAGCCAAGGTATTCGTTCCGTTGATATTCATGGCGCAGGAACCGCAGATCCCCTCTCCGCAGGAACGCCTGAACGTCAGGGTAGAGTCGATCTTGCCCTTAATCTGGATGAGGGCGTCGAGAACCATCGGTCCTGTAGCCGAAACGTCCAGCTGATAAGCGTCGACACGCGGATTGTCATTCGATTCCGGGTCGTAGCGATAGAAGACGAATCGTTTGACTTCGTCTGCTCGGGGCGGTGCCGGGAAGGATTGCCCGCGTTGAACGCGCGCGTTAGACGGGAGGCGAAACTGAACCAATGTACTGCCTCGAACGCCTTTGAGCGACTCAGTAACGCGGAACCGTTGGATCCACGTGCAGCGACCAGGCGTCAATCCCGCCAGCCAGGTTGTAAACATTCATGAAGCCGCGAATCCGATAGCGTTCCGCGGCCACTTGACTGCGCCCGCCGCCGTGACAGTGAAACACTAACGGTGTGTCTTTGGGCAAGGTCTCGATCAGTCGCTCGGCTCCCTCGTCAAGGGGTACCGCCACTCTGATTTGCGCCTTCGCACGTTCGTCCGGGCCCCGCACGTCGAAGAGGTACACCGATTCACCCGCTTCGATATTGGCGTTAAGCGTCGAAACATCCATTTGTTGAACGGCGGGAGGCGCATTCGGATTTTCGAACGTAAAGTCCGATCCTTGCAGCGTCTCGACGACCTCGACGAACAACCCGCTTGCTCGCTGCGCCGTGCTCGGATCCATATGCACCGCTATGCCATTAGCCTCAGAACGGATTTCATGGGCTTTGGTCGGCCCGAGCGCAAGTTGGGTCCTCCAGCGGGCATCGATCCGGACGTGCAGGAACATCTCCTCTGGCTGCTGATCCAATGCATGACGTACCGCTGCTGCCGCCTTATCCGAGAACGTAATTGTCGGCGCTGAGCCAACCGGGAGCTTGAGCCCGAGCAAATCAAAAAGCTCGCCGGATTCGAAAAGCTCCGTGACAATGTCACAACCGCCAACGAGTTCGCCGTTCACATAGAGCTGTGGGATGGTCGGCCATTGGCCGTACGTTTTGATTCCCTCGCGAAGTGTGGCATCGGCCAGAACATCAACGGTCGCGTATTCGCTAACAAGCGTATCGAGAATACTGACAGTCGCCGCGGAGAAGCCGCATTGAGGCCTGGCCGGCGATCCCTTCATGAAGAGCACAATCGAATGAGCGTTCAATAACGCTTCGATTGACTCGCGCGTGACTTTATCCAATACCATGCTCACCCTACCGTGCCCCGTGATCCTCGACGCTGAAACTCTCGCCGCAACCACACTCGCCGCTGACGTTCGGATTGCGAAAACGGAAACTGTCGCTCAGCCCCTGCCGTACGAAGTCTATCTCGGTTCCTTCAACCAAAGGCAGATGTTCGATGTTTACGACGATCTTTATGCCGCGGTCTCTTAAGAGCACGTCGTCCCGTGTGAGGTGATCGGCTACATCCACGTCATATGCGAATCCGGAGCAGCCGGTCCTCTTGACGCCAAGGCGCAAACCGATGCCCTCGCCACGCTTTGTTATGTGCGCGGTGATTTGCCGGGCGGCTGATTCCGTTAACGTTATCGACAAGGCTATTTCCTGTGCAATGGTTGCGTGATACGTATTTTAGTAGCGAAACCAAACTAAATGATGATGTAATACTTGTCAAGATGGTATCGGAACGATACGATCCAGCGATGGCCGCACTCTCGGATGTTAGCGATCGAACAGTAGCCGAGCTGGTTATGCAGCTGGGCTGCCTGGCCCGCGGAGACAAATTCATTGGCGATCTGACATTCGCTCAGTGGACGGCGATTCGGTATTTTTCCCGCGCCAATCGCTTCTCGCGAACCGTCTCAGCCTTCGCCGAGTTCCATGGCACTACACGCGGCACGGCATCTCAGACCGTCAAAAGCCTGGTGCAGAATGGCTACCTGTCGCGCAAGCGATCGAAGTCCGACGGCCGAAGTATTGATTTTACTCTGACTTACAAGTCGAAGAAGTTGCTTGCCGAGGATCCCTTCGAGGCGCTGGTGGTTGCAGCCGGCGCACTATCAAACTCAGCATCCCATACTGTCGCACGCGGTTTAGAACGCATGTTGCGCACGATGGCGCAGCAGCGAGGAAAGTGTCATTTTGGAATGTGTCCTAGCTGCAAGTATTTCCAAGAGGATGGATGTTACGCAAACGGTAAACCCAATTACTGTTGCTCTTTGGTGGATGAACCGCTCATGGAAGCCGAAACGCAGCAGCTTTGCGTAAATTTCCTGCCGGCTCGCTAGCCATTGATCCCGAACATCGATCGGCTAGAAACATCATCGGCATGGCTGTCCTTCTGAAATTGAAAACAGTCAAATTTCGAGGATCAGAGTGGTAACGTGGCGGGAGGAGTTTACAAGGCTGTCGGATATACATCACGACGAGTGGCGGAAATTCGTCCACTGTGAAAACAACCAACAAGCGGTTGTTAACTCTATGGACGATGTTGCCGAGATACTCCGACGTTGGGAAGCGGTGGGCTGTCCAGACAGGGAAGACGAAATTTCGATCTAGCAAATTGGACCCTTTGATGGGCGCAAAAACTCTATCGGAGTCGCTGTGAATATCTTGATTCATGGACCACCTGTGCACTGCCGGAAATATGCCGGGATCAGTCCGGACCCGTTATGACTTGTTGGGAACTTACATCGACGGGCGTCTCCAGCATGTCTGTTAAAAACAATTGCTTACAAACGCCCTGATGCCTTCGGGAGGCAGGGGCCGGAGGTTCAAATCCTCTCACCCCGACCAGGTTT
>JBBDSJ010000037.1:0-1467 GCA_040905025.1 Gammaproteobacteria bacterium | reverse complement strand
ATGACAGCATTTTTGTCATCCCGGCCGAGCGAAGCATATTTTTGATGTCATCCCGGCCGAGCGAAGCGAGCGGAGGGATCTTGCGAAGATTTCTCCACTCGATGCTGACGCATCTCGGTCGAAACGACTCTGGAGTTGCTGTAAGCATAGGATGACAGCGTCAGGCACAGCGCAGGTTCACTGCGTTTATCTGCAATGCCGGATAACGCGCATTGCAGGCCCACGAACCACTGACTATAATTGTTGAAATTTTCAACAATCAGGCACTCAATTATGGCCACCGTCAATTTCAGTGTCCCGGAAGAAGTAAAAAAAGCGTTTGATGAAACGTTCAAGGGCAAGAATAAAAGCGCCATTGTTGCCAGCTTGATGGCTCAAGCTGTCGATGAGGCAGAACGGCAGGAACGCCGAAAAATTGCCATGCAACAAATCCTGCAGCGACGCAAACAGGCGCCGGCCACCTCGGCCAAAGTCATTGCAAAAACACGCCGGGAACAACGCAGGTGAGCAAAATCGTGGCGGATGCCAGTGTTGTTGTGAAATGGCTGCTGCCGGAACAGCCTGAAGAACCGGATATACCCCAAGCGCTGGCATTGTTTGAGCACATCATGGAAGGCGCGATACAGTTGATTCAACCCCCGCACTGGCTGGCGGAAACTGGTGCCGTTCTGGCAAGACTGGCGCCAAATCTCGCCGAAGATTACATGGGTGATTTACTCACCATGGAAATTCCGGTTGCAGATAGTCCGGCTGTCTATCAACGCGGGACAAAACTCGCCTGCCAATTATCTCACCATTTGTTTGACACGCTGTACCACGCCGTAGCACTGGAGACAGACGATACTGTCCTGGTTACAGCCGATGTTCGTTACTATCGGAAATCATCCAGGGAAGGTGATATTCAGTTGCTTCAGAACTGGCGGCGAAAATAAATATCACCCCGGCGCAGGCTATCCCTGTGACTGGATACCGGACATTCCCTGTCCGGTATGACGAACTGGATGATACCAACCTGCTGTCATCTCGACCGTAGCACCGCATAGCGGTGCGGAGTGGAGAGATCGAGGGAAAGATTTCTCCACTCGGCGCTAACGCACCTCGGTCGAAATGACAGCCCCTTAGTCATCCCGACCGAGCGAAACGTATTACCAATGTCATCTTGAGCGAAGCGCGTTAGCGCGGAGTCGAAAGATCTTGGTTTTAAGCAACAAGATTCCTCCGCTGCGCGCTGACGCGCTCCGGTC
The DNA here is from genome assembly GCA_040905025.1 of Gammaproteobacteria bacterium. Taxonomy (GTDB): domain Bacteria; phylum Pseudomonadota; class Gammaproteobacteria; order Methylohalomonadales; family Methylohalomonadaceae; genus JBBDSJ01. The sequence continues at coordinate 223 of JBBDSJ010000037.1, read as the reverse complement.
GGAATGACGCACGATTCGTCGCCCCGGCGCAGGCCGACTGTGGCAATCTAAAAAGTACGCTACCATGCGCTTGGCACAACCGATGATGAAAGATTACTGCATGTCACTTTTACTTTGCGGGCAACCGGCACATTGATTCGTGTCATTTCAGCTCGCGACATGCACCGTAAGGAGAGAACCGTTTATGAGCAAGCTCAAAAAAATACCTGAATTCAAAACTGAA
>JBBDSJ010000036.1:0-1490 GCA_040905025.1 Gammaproteobacteria bacterium | reverse complement strand
TAACAGCAAGTCGTCATAATGCTCCAGAATGTCACGCGCCATCTGATTAATGAAAGAGACGGTAAGGTTGCTGTCGAGCAACACAACACCGGTAGAAATGCAATTAAGTGTATTTGACAAGGCACTGCCGGGCAGCAGGTTTTTGCGTTGCGTGATTTCACTCAGCGCGAGTTCCAGGGTTGTACGCAGATCAATTTCACGCAGTGGTTTATTGATATAACCCATGGGCCGGGTATCACGTGCACGCGCCAGTGTCTCGCCGTCTGCATGGGCAGTGACGTAGATCACCGGGATATGCAGTTCTTCCTGGATAGTGCGGGCTGTATCAATACCATCAATGCCCGCGCCGAGCTGGATATCCATAAGGATCAAGTCGGGTTGTTTGGACTGTGCAAGTTGCAACGCAGAACGGCTGTCGACCGCCAGCAACGGCGCTGCAAATCCGAGCATTTCGATTTGCGCGCAGAGCACAGCAGCGGTCGTTCGATCATCATCGACTACGAGTAGTTTGGCGCTCGTCATGTAAGATACATTGGCTGGATATCTCTGAATGCCACCGGTATCTCCCCTGTGTGATACGGTGCAGTTTCAGCATAATGTTAGCAATTCTTACTATAACCTGAACAGGTGCAGCAAAAGTGTGCGCCAGTTCGCAATCTGACGATTGCTATTGCTCAGGGTGTGGGCGAAGCGTCGGCAGCCTTGCGAATGAAGAATTCGAACAAGCCATCGCTTTCGCGGGTTTCAAGCAATTCATGACCACTGCGGGCGCAGTAGGCTTCAAAATCAATTTTTGAATGCGGGTCGGTCGCGGTGACATAAATCACTTCACCTGTCTGCATGCGGGTCAGTTGCACCTTGGTTTTCAGGATCGGCAGCGGACAATTCAGTCCGGTAGCGTCAAGACTGTGTTGATGCGGGATTTTTGTTGCGGGTTCGGACATGCCTGTTACCTGGCCAAGACTGAATAGCCAATTATAACATCTCCCGGCCGCTGAAAATCTCGCCCGCTCCGGGATGGCAAAGGACAGGATCGGGCCTGCTTTTTGTGGAAATAGTACACCCCCACCCTGAGCCTCCCCCTGCTAAGGGGGAGGAAGGCTATCTATCTTTGAGACCACTTCTAGAAGCTGGCGCGCAGGCCGATAATGCCCGAGCGGCCGGACAACGGTGCCCTATCCTTGATAAACGAGTTATGCCGACGCGCGTCTTCGTCCAGCAGGTTGGTGCCGCGCAGGAATAGCCGGGTTTCTACCGGTGCCCTGGCCAGGGTGTAACTGGCGCCAATATCCAGCATGGTATAGCCGTCAGTGTCTGTCTCCAGTGCGGCGGTATCGTTCTGCTCGAAGACATAGGTCAGCTCGATATCGCCCTGGAACGGGCCGCGGTGGTAATCAAAACCGAGCCCGAGACGCGGTGGCGTGATGCGCGGCAGGTCGCCGCCGTCCAGGCGCCCGCGCACCCAGTCGCCGAACAAGCGTGCCTCCAGT
>JBBDSJ010000035.1:0-48415 GCA_040905025.1 Gammaproteobacteria bacterium | reverse complement strand
CAGGATCACGGTGTTCTGTAGGAGCCCGATTTATCGGGCGATAGCGGTTTTAACCATATCGCGCACTGAAGTGCGCTCCTGCAAGACGGAACCCGGCTCACCAAGGCTCACGGATATAGATGAGGCCCTGGTTACCGGCAAAGATCCCGAACGTCGCCCGGGCGGTCGGATTGTCGTCATCACTGCCGTCACCGTCCCAGTCAAACTGCAGGTAGCTCAGATCCGCGCCCGGCAGGTCCGCCACAATATCAATGAAGCCGGTCACACCGGCACCGGGTGCACTGAAGTCCAGCGTCGTCTGGCCGTTCGTAAGAGTCGGACTGCCCAGACTCGCGGTGCTGGCACCGACCAGTGGACCGCTCAGGTTGAAGTCACCCAATGCCAGCGTCGTACAGCCCGTGTCATCGGTGTTCGGAAGAAAGCTGGTGCCATCAAAGTATTCCGCCAGCACCGGGATCTGCAATGGCAACAATTCCGAACCGCTGGCATTGACCAGCCGCAGCCGGCCCCAGCGTTGTACCTTGCTGTCGGCAAAGTCGATGCCATTACCCGCGGTCGCCTCAGCAAACACCGCCGGGTTCTCGTTGCCGCCGACGCCGTCACCATAGACAACATCGTCTTCATCAATCACGTTCAGACTCAAACTGATCTCGGCATCAAACGGCGCTTGCACCGCATTGCGCATAAACGCAAAACCGGTACCGGAGTTGAACGTCAATGTCGCACTGCCGGCACCGTTGTCCACTATCGCCGGGTCCGGCGTGGTCACCAGGTTAGTATCGAGCGTGCCGGTCTCGGCGCTGTAGGTTTTGTTGCCGTCACTGGTCAGCTTGGCATCGGTCAGCTTGAAGAAGGCGCCGGTATAGTTGGCCGTGGTATTGCCCTTGTTCCTGGACTTCGCCGTCACCGTCATGACCGGCGCGGTTTGATAGTCAAACGTCTGGCCGATGAAGGTGAAGTCATTCGCGCCACTCGTGCAGGCACTGGCAAACTCGGGCGTATTCAGGTCCACATCAAAATCAAACGGAATGAAACGGCCGATGTTGCCGCTGGCATTGCCGACCACGTCGCCGGCACCCAGATAGTCGCCATCATCCAGTCGCGGTTCGAGTGTAAAAATGCCGACTTCCGGCCAGTTGAAATCGCCGTCAGCCTCACCATTACTGAATGCAGCCAAGCTGCCGTTCAACGCCGGGGCGTTACCCCCGCCCGGCGCCACCAGCGTCAGGTCCAGGCTGACAGCTTCCGCCGTGCTTTCCTGACCGAAGTTCGGGGTGATGTTGTTACTGGCATTGCGGGCGCTGACGTCAATATTGAAGTCCTCCCCGGCACGCGTGAAAATCCCGCCATTGGCATCCGCTGCAGCCGGATTACCGGTAATGGCCAGGGTAAAGTGGCTCGGCTTGACCACAAACACGCTGTTGCCCAGCATCACCAGACCGGCATCATCACCGCTGCCATCGTAACGCGCGTCCAGCCGCAGCTGGCCAACGTCCGCGTATTGCAGGTCAAAGCTCGCCTCGGCATTGCTATCAAACGCCAGACTGAGACCGGTGCCGGGACTGGCGCCGGCGATCGGATTGCCGTCCAGTTCCAGCGCCAATGTCCCCGTGCCCGGGTTCTGATAGCTCGACCAGAAGTTGACGGTCTTCGGTTCGGTAAACGCCGGCACGCAGGCATTACCCGGGTCAACCGGATCGGTTTGCACCGCCGCGATTGATATCGACTGCACCGTGTCCGACACGTGATCCGGCACGTCAAAGATAAAGCCGCTGTCACGTACCTCGACTTCACAGGTCTCGGTCGCACCGACAAAACAGCGCGCCGGATTGGTCGGTGCCGGTGTGGTGGATACCGCATCCAGAAGGATCGTATCAGCGGTGGTTTGTGCCAGCTCCGCTGCTGTCGAGCCGGTAAAGCTAATCGTGTCACCGCCAATCCAGCCGGTCGGTTGCAATGTCGTTGTTACCGGATCAGCGGACTCCGTCGTACACGCCGCGTCTTCACACGCCCGCACCGTCACCTCGACCGGCGTACAGGTCAGGCCCACACCCGCATGCTCTATCCGAATGTGATCTATCAATACAGCATCACAAGGGTGAGTTTCATCGCGTATCGTAGCAATTTCTGTATCGCTCAGAGCCTCATCATAAATACGAAACTCGTCAATGGCACCTTGCCAGTAAGGCTGACCCGACTTGACACCACGACCCACGAATAATCCGTTGATGTTATTGATTGTGCCGCCTACAGCCGCTTCTTCATGCGTTGTGCCTACTGTTGCACCATCAATAACGACACGTATGACTTCACCCGCTTCCCAGACAAAAGCAATATGTTGCCAGTTGTTAGTCTGCACATTGCTGACAGTCTCAATCTGATGCGCACCGGCGGTTGTCGAAATGCTGGCCTTGATAACACGGCTACCGCCACCGAAAAAACCACTAGAGTCATAACGCAGACCCAGACGATTATCCTCATTCTGCGGTGAGACAGTAGCAAAGATGCCACGATCATTACCGATACTGCCGTCGTTTCGAATCCACGCCGTTACAGTAATCGCTGACAAACCCTCAAGGTAAGTATCAGCATCAGCATCGACCACATAATCATTATTGCCATCGAATTCGCCATAACCGCACGTACCGGGATTGGCATCAATCGCCGGATCAGTATCATCGGTATCGGCACCGTTTTGTGCCGTACCGTCAAAACCATTGCCGGTGTTATCTATAACTTCACCCACTGTTCCATCCCAGGCCGGTTCGTCCATGCGGTATTCAAGAATCGGCACTGGCGCCGGAATGACTTCACAATAGTAAAGTCCGTCACCCGGCGTCGGTTCCGGACCGGCGGGTATAGCATTAAATGCGCCGCTATTGCCCTGCCGCCAACGCAAACGAATTTCTGCATCGCCACCGTTTTCATAAAACTCCAGCCGAATAGACGCTGCTTGACCGCCGGTCAATGAGACGTTGCCGCTGGTATCGGTTTGAGCCGCATGGTCAGTCCAGTTGTCGATAATCAACTGGTCGTTGACGAACAGTCGAACACCATCATCAGAGACTGTCTGGAATTGATAGTTACCACCGTCTTCAACATAAACGGCACCATCCCAGCGTACAGCAAACTGATCGTCGTCGATGTCATCAACGCCCGGAGTACCTGTTCCCCAATCAAAATCGACCGGACCATCGACGCGGGTATTGGTAGGTGTGCCAGTAGGAAATACGGGGCTCGGGAAGGACTCACCGGAATAGTCATAATAGTTACCGAGCAGTCCCGGCGTCAGCTCCTGGCCGCTCGGACATTCGAATGCCGGTGTCGCCGCTGCGGCCAGTGCTACTGTCTGACCGATATTTTCGGCATCGCGGTTGTCATTCGAGGTCAACGTGCCGGTGCCACCACTCCCGGTTGCGACCGCATCGACCGCCAAACTGGCAACACCATTCGGCCCCCCGCCCGACTCAACCGAGTAGCGTTCTGATACACCACCCGGCACATTAAGTTCATCGCGCGCATCAGCCAGCGAATAGAACCGGACAATCATGTCATCAGCTTCGGCATTCACGGACGGCGCGACGATATCATCGTCGCCATTATCGGTATCACCGTCATCATCACGTATTGGATCATCGGTATCGACACCATCGTAGGCCACCAGACCCATCGTATAACGTGAATCTTCACCAAAGCTGAATTCAAACTCGTTGTTACCGGTTTGATAAAACCGGTAATAGAGGGCCGAAGAAATATCATTATTGACATCATCACGGCGTAGCAAAGTCCAGCCTGTCGGTGGTGAAATGCTTACACCATCATCATCGTCCAGTGTTATCTGAATCAGCATAAAGGTATCAGTAGAAAACAGTCCCGGATTCTGCAATTGCAACTGGCCATTGTTGCTATCACCGCTACTGGTTTCTGAATCGATAAAGTCAATCGCCGCAAGTGTCGGCCAGCAACAAAGCATGCAAACCAAAGCAAAAAATCGCACACAAAATAATTTCATGATTTTGTACCCATTTTCAGGGCGCTTCGCGCAAATAAATTATTGGGCCGGATTTTTGCTCCTGCTCACCCTTGGATTCTGTTTCAGCAGTTTCCCTTTCAACTTCAAATGACTTTGGTCGAGCTTCAGTAGAGATACTGGCCGGTTGTGGCGGCATGGCATATTCTCGCTGTGGCTGCTCACGCGCCGACTCGATGATTTCATGTACGCCCCACGCTGCCAGCGCCGCACCTGATCCCATCAACACGATTGCCCACCACAGCGCCAGACGTCGCTGTGGATGTAACGATCTTGCCGGCAAGCGTGCGAAAATCATTTCCAGCCGCTCTGCATCCGGGCCGGGCGCCTGTTCAAAGGCCGCGCGGATCAATCCCGGCAATTCGGCCTCGGTCGGCAAGCGCAACCGATCACTCATGGCTGTCCTTCCGACCAGCGTTCGCGCAGTTCCTGCAACAGCTCGGCGCTGCGCCGGCGTACCGTGCCTTCCGGCAATTTCAGGGTGGTGGCGATTTCTTTATGCGTCATACCTAACCAATAACGCATGAGCAGCAGATTTTGTTCAGCTTCGGGGAAGGTTTTTAGCAAACGGCGGAGGTAATCATGTTCGTCAGTGGCAGCAGATTCCGTGACCGGGTTGGCAGCTTCAGCATCTACGCTGTGATCGAAGGGCGCCGCCTGTTCATGTCGGTAACGGTCAATTTGCAAATTGATAGCAATACGATACAGCAGTGCGACCGGCGCTCGCAGATCCTTGCAGACAGTCTGAATAAAACGCAGGAAGGTGTCAGCGAGCAAATCATAGGCAACATCTTCTGCTGCGCCGCGGGCGCGCAGGAATTTCCACAACCTCCCGGCATGACTGCGATAAAACCGTTCAAATGCGGATTGCTCGCCATCGCGGCAATAGCGTGTCAGCCATTGCCGGGCCGTGATGTTGTCCTGTTCTGCGCCCATGCCCGCTCCCATTCTGCGGCAGATGCCTGATACAACCTTCCCCCTAAAAAGGGAAAGTTGTTGTAGGAGCCTGCTTTAGCAGGCGAATTAGGTTAATTGATATTTCCAAACCACCTTTCGCCTGGCAAGCCAGGCTCCTACGACCTGATACCCCCATCCTAACCTTCCCCCTGAAAGGGGGAAGGAGAAAGATGTTGTGGGAGCCTGCTTTAGCAGGCGAATTAGGTTAATTGATATTTCCAAACCACCTTTCGCCTGGCAAGCCAGGCTCCTACGACCTGATACCCCCATCCTAACCTTCCCCCTGAAAGGGGGAAGGAGAAAGATGTTGTGGGAGCCTGCTTTAGCAGGCGAATTAGGTTAATTGATATTTCCAAACCACCTTTCGCCTGGCAAGCCAGGCTCCTATAACAAGAACCAAATAACACCGACCGCAGGGGCGCATTTTCTGCGCGAACTTTCGCCCGCATCAGGCGAAGCCAAGAAACACTGCCAATGCACGATTAACCGCCAGCATTGTCTCGTCACTGGCCTGACCAAAGCTGCCACCTACTTTATTGCGCGCCACTGTTTGTATCTTGTCCACCATAATCTGTGATGGCTCACCAAGATTATTCATAGTATCGGGCAGAATACTGATGCGAAACAGCGGCACTTCACGTAATTCACTGGTAACCGGTAGTACCGTCACCGAGGGATGTTCGCTAAACAGATCAGACTGAATAATCAGGGCCAAACGCGGCTTACCGTAGTCGCCCTGCAACGCGACAGTCACCAGGCTGCCGCGGGTCACTGCCAATCCTGTGTGTCAGCAACGCGACTCAGCCAGTCGAGCGTTTCCTGCTCATGGCGGTCCTGTTGCAACATGCGCGACTGCCGCCGGCATTCTTCAGCAAAACCCGGCTTGCGCGTATCCGGCACCCAGATTTGCAATGGCCGCAGACCGGCCGCGCGCAGCGCTGCTCGGTGCTTGTTTACACGTTGGGAGATATTGTTTTGCATGGCTATTGATGATGTAGAAGGCTGTGTTTCATGTAACAAAGTGTAGTCTCGGCAGGTGTTACATGCAACAAAAAAGGGATAGCGCCGGCTGAAGTGGCTCCTACAACTGGTACCCCCATCCTAACCTTCCCCCTGAATGGGGGAAGGAGAAAGCGATTGTGGGAGCCTGCTTTAGCAGGCGAATTAACCCGATGAGTAATTCCAAATCACCTTTCGCCTGGCAAGCCAAGCTCCTGCAACAGAAACCAGGCATTCAGCCCAGCTCCGGTTTCGGATCACGGCTCAACAAGGATTGCACCGCAGATTTTGGCGTGATGTCTCCGGCCAGCACCGCAACAACGTGTTCAGTAATCGGCATTTCAATATTATGTTTGTTTGCCAGCGCGCGTGCGGCACCGGCACTGCGCACGCCTTCGACCACCTGACCGATTTCCGCACAGGCCGCGTCCGCTGTTTTGCCCTGCGCCAGCGCCAGCCCCAGTCGCCGGTTACGGGATTGATCATCGGTACAGGTCAGCACCAGATCACCAAGCCCCGCCAGCCCCATGAATGTCTCCGGCTTGCCGCCCAGTGCGACACCCAGACGCATGATCTCGGCCAGTCCGCGGGTGATCAATGCCGTGCGGGTATTGGCGCCGAAACCCAGCCCATCGGCAATGCCGGCGGCAATCGCCATAACATTCTTCACAGCGCCACCGACTTCGACGCCGATCACATCATCATGCGTATATATGCGTAATTGTTCGCTGTGATAACGCTGCTGCAGGCGATCAGCAAACGCAGGATTGTCACTCGCCAGCGTCACCGCAGTCGGCAGGCCGGCCGCCAGTTCGCGGGCAAACGAGGGCCCGGACAACACGGCCACCGGCACATTGCCGACGCACTCAATAACGACATGATGATTAAGTTGCAGTGAGTCTGGTTCCAGCCCCTTGCAGGCCAGACAAATCCCGATTTCAGCGAGATTAAAACGCGGCTGAAGTTCGGCCAGTGCCCAACGCAAGCCGGCGCATGGCATGGCCAGAATAATGTCAGTAATGCTGGCGGGATCGATGGCGCTTGTTGTTGCAATTTGCAGTTTGGCCGGGAACGTGACGCCCGGCAGATAACGCACATTTTCACGGGCAGCCTGCAGCGCTTCCAGCTCAGCCGCGTCCCGACCGGCGAGTAAAACATCACAACCATTACGGGCCAGTGATACGGCCAGCGCCGTACCCCAGGCACCTGCACCCATTATCAACGTGGTTGCCATGTAGTTTCCTGGCTGTCTCGATTAAGGCCGCGTTGGAATGCTTACCAGTGTATCGGCGGCAGAAAGAAATTTCGCGGAACTGTTAATGCGTTGTTGCCGAGGCACCGTCTTCCTGTGCCTGTTGCTGTTGCTGTTGTGCATAGATCGCCTCGAAATTGACCGGTGCCAGCAGCAATTGCGGGAAACCGCCACGCGTTGCAAGATCTGACAGCAACTCACGCGCAAACGGAAACAGTATGTTCGGGCAAATTGTCGCCACCATGCGCTTGATAACGTCATCCGGGAAACCGTTGATATGAAATATACCGGCCTGGTTGATCTCGGCCAGATATACGGTTTTGTCTGCCGCCGTCACGGTCACTGTGACACGTAAAACAACTTCATGCGTGTTGTCAGCAATCTTGCGCGCTTCATTTGCCAGTTGCAGATTGACGGTCGGCTTCCACTCTTCAGTAAAAACCGCCGGTGAATACGGTGTTTCAAATGACAAATCCTTCACATACACTTTCTGAATACCGAACTGACCCTGTGGGGCCTGGGTGTCGGCTGCTGCTGCCTGATTTTCTTCCGCCATGTTGTACTCTCGGATATCTATAGAAAAAAATGAATAGAAGTAGTCTCAAAATTACTGCATTTGCCACCCTGAAATATACGAATCGGCGTTGAAAGCGGACTCAAAATGCGGGGCCGTGTAACGGCAGATTAGTTATACACTCCGCTTTTTCGTCCCCGTTGGTTAATAATCAAGGGCGCCTGGTCTCGGCTGTATTTTATTACACCCCTGGGTGCGTGACATTCTGAGACCACTTCTAGTTTCAAAACCGGATGACATTCCGACCTGATCCTTCTAGGACTTCACCAGCGGCAGGTTGTCCTGCTGCCAGGCCGCAATCCCGCCCTTGATTAAATGCACCTGTTCAAAACCTGCCTGCATAAATTGTTTACCGCAGCGTTGTGATTCGAGCCCGTTGCTGCAGCACAGAATGATCGGCTTGTTGCCGATATCCTTGCGCAGCTTGTCGAGTTTTTCATCCAGCTGTGTCACCGGAACATGGCGTGCATTGACGATATGTCCCTTGGCAAAATCAGCCTGTTTGCGCAAATCGATAATAACCGCATCATCACGATTGACCAGACGGGTAACTTCTGCCGGATTCAGCGACTTGGCGCCCCCGATACTGGCTGCAGTCAGGTTCCAGAGCAGCAAAATGGCGATAGCCAGCCACAAGCAGATCAAAAACAGGTTGTTTCCGGCAAATTCGAATAATTGTTCCATACTAAAATCTTGAATTTATGAATGTATGATAGCGAGCAAGTGACCCGGGGGCTGGCCGCCGGGACTGCAAGGAGGCCAGATTATTTCACAGATCGCAGACAGAAGGCAGACACTACCATAATATTCGGAGAATGGCCGGCTCAATGTCTCATGCACGGCATTTCATGCTAGACTCTGCGCCTGTCAATGATTACTACCGGCTTGATTTAACCCGCCCGGCATGCAGATAGCACACCGACCACTGATTCTGATTGTCCTGGATGGCTGGGGCTATGCGGAAAATACCGAATATAACGCCATTCACAGTGCCCATAAACCGGTCTGGGATCGGCTCTGGGACACCTGCCCGCACACACTGATCAGTGCTTCCGGCATTGATGTCGGCCTGCCCGACCTGCAAATGGGCAATTCCGAAGTCGGCCACATGAGTATTGGTTCCGGCCGCGTCATCGACCAGGAATTCACCCGCATCTCCAAAGCCATTGAAGACGGCTCATTCTTTAATAATGAAGTCCTGAAAGCCGCTTTTCACAAGGCTGCTGCCCATAACAAGGCCGCCCATGTTCTTGGCCTGCTGTCCCCCGGTGGCGTCCATGGCCATGAAGATCACATTATGGCCATGCTGGAGCTGGCCGTCAGCTGTGGTGTCGAACGCGTTTACCTGCATGCGTTTCTGGATGGCCGTGATACAGCGCCGAAAAGTGCGGAGGAATCCGTATTCCACATGCACCTGAAAATGCAGGAACTCGGCACTGACAAGGTTCGCTTCGCCAGCATGATCGGCCGCTTTTATGCGATGGACCGCAACAGACACTGGGGCCGCACCAAGGTCGCCTATGATCTCATCAGCCAGGGCAAGGCCGAATATCGTTCGGACGATGCCTTCATTGCGGTGGATATGGCCTATGCGCGTGGCGAGACTGATGAATTTGTCAGTGCTACCGCGATCACCCGTGCTGGCGAGGATCCAATTATTGTCGATGATGGCGATGTCATGGTATTTACCAATTACCGTGCTGATAGAGCCCGGCAACTGGCACGCGCCTTTACCAAGGAACATTTTAAAAGCTTTTATCGCGAGCGCGTACCGAAACTGGCAGCATTTGTCAGTCTGACCGAATACAAGGCCAACTATGAATTTCCGGTCGCGTTTCCGCCGGCGCCGCTGCATAACGTGTTCGGCGAATACATTGCCGATCAGGGGTTGAAACAATTACGCATTGCGGAGACCGAGAAATACGCACATGTCACATTCTTCTTCAACGGTGGCGAAGAACGTGTTTTCAAGGGTGAGGATCGTATCCTTGTGCCATCACCACATGTACGAACCTACGACGAAGCACCTGACATGAGTGCTGCCGAAGTGACCGACAAACTGGTCGAGGCGATAACCAGCGGCAAATACGATGCCATCATTTCCAACTATGCCAATGCCGACATGGTTGGCCATACCGGCGATTTCCAGGCGGCCGTGCGGGCTGTCGAGATACTTGATAAATGTCTGGGCCGGGTGATTGAAGCGGCGCGCGCCGTTGGCGGCGAGGTGCTCATCACAGCCGATCATGGCAATGCCGAGCAAATGCGCAGCTTCACTACGGAAAAAATCAAATCCCAGCCACATACGGCGCACACCAGTAATCTGGTGCCACTGGTTTACATTGGCCGTGCCGCGACACCATTACCGGACACCGGCACCCTTCCCGACATTGCACCCACGATGCTGTATTTGATGGGCCTCGAAGTACCGCCGGAAATGACCGGTCGCTGTCTGTTTGAACTGGCAGACGCATCCCGACAGGCGGCCGTTGGCGATTAACGGTAACTCATCAATGTTGCGTCGTCTTGCTGCCGGCGGAAAAAGTGCAACCGGCCTTGCAACTGATTATTCCGGTGACTTTATATTCTGTTTTATTCTGACACTGCTGTGGGCATTTTCACCTGCCCTCGCTGTTGATACCGCAGTCGAACTCGAATCAACGAGCGCCGAACTGGAGGAAGTACAACAGCGCATCGGCAAGCTGGAAAGTGCAATTGAAGCCGCACGTAATCAGGCCGGCGATCTGGAGAAAGAATTACGCAAAACCACCGCCGCGCTTGAAGCCAACGCACAGCGGCAAGCGCGCCTGCAACGCGAGACGGCAATCGTCAGTGCGCGGCTGGCTGAACTCAACCGGCAACGTGAAGAACAACAACTGACCCTGGCAGACGCGCGCGCAGCACTTGCCCGACAGATCCGTGCAGCCTATATCAATGGTGAACGTGATTATCTGAAGCTGTTGCTGAACCAGCAGGATCCGAATAGTCTCGGTCGCATGCTGATGTATTACGATTATTTTAATCGCGCCCGTACCGAAGAAATTCATGCTGTCAGTCATGAGCTTGCAAACCTGGCTGAACTGGCACGCAATATTGAAAAGGAACAACTCAGCCTGACGACATTACAGCAACGTGAACAGGCACGGCAGCTCGAGCTGGAAGGATTGCGCACAGCACGCCAGCAGATTATCCGGCATCTTAACAGCCAAATCCGGGCCCAGGGCGAAGAACTGGAGGTATTGCGCGAAGATCAAGCCCGGCTGGAAAATTTGCTCGAGGAATTACATGAACAGCAGGCCCGCGCACCGGCACGTGCCGCCATCAGTCTGCCTGATTTCTCCAGCCTGCGCGGCAAGCTGAACTGGCCGGTATCGGGCCGCTTGCTGAATCGCTTTGGCAGCTCACGCCGTGGTGATGATCTGAGCTGGCAAGGCGTACGTCTGGCAGCGCAAGCGGGCGAAGATGTCCAGGCAGTCAGTCCCGGCCAGATCGTATTTGCCGACTGGTTTCGCAATCTCGGCTTGCTGATTATTGTCGACCATGGTGGCGGTTACATGAGCCTGTATGGCCACAATAATGAATTGCTGAAAGGCGCCGGCGACTGGGTTGAAGACGGCGAAATCATCGCGCGGGCCGGTGATTCCGGCGGTCTTGACAGCCCGGCGCTGTATTTTGAAATCCGCCATCAGGGCAAACCGGTCAACCCGGGCTTGTGGTGCAGTCGCTGAACCAGGACCAGCCTGCTGTGCACCTGTCGGCCACGCTGGTATGCTTGAAAACATATTGAATGAGACCAACCGAACCCAATGACACGGCCAGAGTCCATCTTCAGGAAGCTCTGATTAATTCATCCATGAATAATCAGAGCTTCCCTTAAACTGATTTGTAACGAACACCGTCCCGGTATGGAGCTGTTTTAATGAAAACCCGTGCATCCAGTATTCTGCTGTCACTCGGCCTACTGTTAAACGTACCGCTGATAGCGCTGGCAGAAACATCAGAAGAATCCGAACAGCCTGCAGCTGCCGAAGAAGTACCTGCTACTGAATCAGTACCATTGCAGGAAATCCGTGCTTTCACGGAAATTTTTGCCCGGATTAAAAATGACTATGTTGATCAAGTCGAGGACAAGCAACTGCTGGAAGATGCTATCCGCGGTATGCTCGCGGGACTGGATCCACATTCCTCCTATCTTGATCAGGAGGCTTATCAGGATTTGCAGGAAGGCACTACCGGTGAATTCGGTGGTCTGGGTATTGAAGTCGGCATGGAAGATGGTTTTCTGCGCGTCATTGCACCCATTGATGACACTCCTGCGGCCAAAGCCGGCGTCATGGCCGGCGATACCATCATTCGTCTGGACGACACGTCTATCAAGGGCATGTCACTAAGCGATGCCGTTGCGATTATGCGCGGCAAACCCGGTAGTGAAATTACACTGACTATTTTGCGCGAGAACATCGACAAGCCGGTTGAGCTGACCATTACCCGCGCCATCATCAAGGTAAAAAGTGTCCGCACACGCACGCTGGAGCCGGACTTTGGTTACGTCCGTATTGCCAATTTCCAGTCACACACCGGTAACGACCTGCGTACTGCCATCAAATCACTCAAGGAAGATAATCCCGGGCTCAAGGGTATCGTTCTGGATTTACGCAATAATCCCGGTGGTGTGTTGAGTGCTGCCGTTGCGGTCAGCGACGCCTTCCTCGAATCCGGCCTGATTGTGTACACCGAGGGCCGTGATGATGATTCCCGGCTGAAATTCAGTGCCAGAAACGGCGACTTGATTAATGGCGCACCGATCGTGGTACTGGTGAACGGTGGTTCGGCATCTGCCTCGGAAATTGTTGCCGGTGCACTGCAGGATCATGAACGTGCAATTATCATGGGTGAGAAAACCTTTGGCAAAGGCTCGGTACAAACCATTCTGCCAATGACGGACGAGACAGCATTGAAGCTGACAACGGCGCGCTACTTTACGCCAAACGGCAGGTCAATACAGGCCGCCGGTATCAAGCCTGATATTGTGATCGACAAGGTTCAACTTGCCGCGCGCGAAGAACCCCTGGGGATTATCAAGGAATCCGATCTGAGTGGCCATCTGGAAAACAATGGCGATGATATCGCACCTGATGCTGCAGATGATATTGATGGCGTGCCACAGGAATCACTGGCAACAACAGATTATGAGTTGTATGAAGCGCTTAATCTGCTCAAGGGCATAGTGATCATGAGCCGCAAGAACTAAAACAGCGCCCATGCTCTGCCGGGATTATCTGATACTCTTGCTATTGGCAGTAGTTTCTGCCAATAGCATTGCTGCAGACTCAATCAGCAACAAGCAGCAAGACAACAAGGCCAGCATCAGTATTATCATCGATGATGTCGGCTATCGTCAGCGCGAAGACATGCGTGCCGCCAATTTGCCCGGCGCGATCAGTTACGCTATTTTACCTCATGCGCCCTACGGGCCACGCATGGCCAAGTTACTGCACTCACTGGATCGTGACGTCATCGTGCATATACCGATGGAAGCCGAGCGCAGTAACCATCTGCTCGGCCCGGGCGCATTGACCGCTACCATGCCGACAGCCGAGTTCAGGACCAGCCTGCATGACAGTATTGCCAGCGTGCCGCATGCCATCGCCGTAAGTAATCATATGGGCAGCCTGTTGACGCGCGATCCTGAAGCCATGCATCAATTGATGCAGTTGTTGCAACCACTCGGGTTATCTTATATCGACAGCAAAACCAGTGCGCAAAGCGTCGCCGCCAAGGCTGCCAGTGACTGGGGTATTCCATTCCTGCAGCGCGATGTGTTTCTGGATCATGACCGTGACCCGGAAGCCATTCGTTACCAGTATACGCAGCTGCTGGCCAAGGCCAGACGTGACGGCAGCGCGATTGCCATTGGACATCCCTATCCGGAAACACTGGCCATACTGGCGGAGTTGTTACCGGGACTTGCCGGCGAGAACATCAGACTGGTAGGTATTCGTTCCTTGCTGCAACAACAAAAAGCCGTCATTGCTGGTGGCAAACGCAACCGGTTGCATTTGTCAGCCTCCGGCAACTAGAAGTGGTCTCAAAATGTCATGCAGACTCCATCATCTACATTCTAATTTCCATAACCTGAGTTCCTCTCAATCTTTCATGGACAGGAACAGTAATGCCAAACCTGTACCACCGAGCAGCCATGACAGCACCGGCACACCGGCGAACATATCAATAGATCCACCATCCAGCCCGAACATGACAGCAGCGGCAAGCACAAACACTGAACCGGCAACAGCCAGAATCGTACGCTGACTATGCCGGCGGATTTCGTCACGCAGTTCATCCATTTGCCGGGCATGCAATTCAAACTGCAGCTTGCCTTCGTGCAGGCGTTCGAGCACATGCAATGCCTTGTTGGGTGCTGATGGCAAACGATCAATCCAGAGCGGCAGATTGCGTTTGGTCGCCTTGACCAGGCCTTTCACGCCGAGCCGATCCTGCATCCAGCGATCCAGATGCGGTCGTGCGGTTTTCCAGAGATCCAGATCCGGATACAAATCGCGGCCGAGTCCCTCAACGTTGACCAGTGTTTTTTGCAGCAGTAAAAGTTGCGGCAAGATTTCCATATTGAACTGTTTGGCTGTCTGGAACAGACGCAGCAACAGATCACCAATTGATATTTCGCGCATGGGCCGTTCCAGCAATGGCTCACATACACCACGGATACCAAACTCGAATTCATCCACACGTGTATATGGCGGCACCCAGCCGGACTCTACATGCAGTTCTGCGACACGCTGATAGTCACGGTCCAGGAAGGCAAGAAAATTTTCCGCCAGATAACGCTGATCAAACTCATTCAGCGAGCTCATGATGCCAAAGTCAACGACAATAAAGCGTGGCGGCTTGCCCGGTTCCGGACGTGACACAAATATATTGCCGGGATGCATGTCAGCATGAAAATAGCTGTCACGGAATACCATGGTGAAAAACGCTTCCATTCCGGCCTCGGCCAGCCATTTCATATCAATACCGGCAGCGTGCAATGCTTCTATGTCGCGTACCGGGATGCCGGAAATGCGCTCCATTACCATGACATCATGATGAGTCAAATCCCAGTGTATCTCCGGCACATAAAGAACTTCGGAGCCAAGGAAATTACGCCGCAGTTGTGATGCATTGGCCGCCTCACGCAACAAGTCCAGTTCACCGAGCAGGTTTTTTTCAAATTCGCGGACAACGTTGGTCGGGCGCATGTATCGACCGCCGGGCCAGTAGCGCTCGGCCATAATCGCCAGTGTCCGGATCAGTGACAAGTCACTGCGCATGGTTTTATTGATACCGGGACGCACCACCTTGATCACCACCTTGCGGCCATCCAGCCGGGTTGCCGTATGTACCTGAGCAATCGATGCCGATGCCAGTGGTGTTTCATCAAATTCCGAAAATACATCGGTCAGCGGATGACCGAGTGTTGTCTCAATTATCTGTCGTGCCTGAATACCCGGAAATGGCGTGACATGATCCTGCAGCTGGGAGAATTCCTCGGCTATGTCTTCCGGTAAAAGATCGCGCCGGGTCGACAGCAGTTGACCAAACTTGACATAGATCGGCCCGAGTTCTTCCAGCACATTGCGCAAGCGTTTTGCCCGGCTGCCACGCGGACGCCGGAACCAGTTCCACGGCAACAGATACAGCAGGAACCGCACCGGTCTGAAAAGATGAGTCGCAAAAACAATTTCATCGAGACCATGACGGATTAGTACGCGCTGTATTGCCAGTAGCCGAAAGGCCTGTCCCGGAGTAAATAACATTAGTGGCGGGTTCCGTTATTATTGCGGCCGGCAACGTTTTCATTACGTTGCCTGTATTGCTGTTCTAGCCGCTGCAGGCGCTGGCTCAACCGATCTACATCATTACGCAGCTGATCAACGGCATCGTTGAATTCGCCTATTTCGACCGGCGTCGCCAGCAGTTGCTGTTCATGCTGCAGATACTCGCTGATATCGGCGCTGACACTGCGGCGAAAATCCTGGAGAAAACTGCGCATGTCGCGTACCGTCCGTCCAAGTCTGTGCGCGACGAGATCACCACAATAGTCGGCAACGAATTGTTCCCAGTCGATCCGGATGGCGCGGGCAATCTGTTGTACTTGTTGGGCCAGATGAATGTCGCCACGCAATTCAACCGCACCCGGTTTCAACGCCTGTTTATCAGTTGTCCGTAACAAGCCCAGCAATGCGGCCGGCCGGCCGCGTATAACCACATCCACCGTTGCCGGCCCGCTTGCAGCCAGGTGTAACCGGTCGGCGTCAGGCAACAGGTAAACTGTAGCCAGTGGCTGCTGCTGGTTTCGATCCAGTATCTCCAGCCGGATACTGCGGCCAGCAAGTGCCTGCATGGCCACTTGTGTATCCGGATCATAGGCCAGCAGCTGGTTTATACGCAGACTCATCTGCTTGAACAACTGTTCCAGCCACGCGGCCGATACCGGTGAGACGCTGGCTGCCGAAAAAATGTGATCCGAACTGTTCATCGTCTAGAGCTTGTAGGCGCGATGGATAGCGACAATGCCACCGGCAAGGTTGCTGCATTCCACCCGGGCAAAACCGGCAGCATGCAGCATACCGGTCAAGGCCGCCTGGTCCGGATGCTTGCGGATTGATTCAGCCAGATAACGATAGCTGTCCGCATCACCGGCGATGCGTTCACCCAGCCATGGCAGCCATTTGAATGAATACGCATCATAAAACGGCTCCAGACTCGTAAGCAGCAAACGCGAAAATTCCAGGATCAGATAACAACCGCCGTAACGCAATGCCGTGTAAGCCGAGTGCAATGCCGCCGCCTTGTCCGTGACATTACGCAAACCAAAGGCGATACAAATGCGATCAAATGACTGTGCCGGGAATGGCAATGTTTCGGCATTCGCCTGCACATAATCAATTCCCTCTACCAGTCCTTCGTTCAGCAAACGATCACGCCCCAGTGTCAGCATCGCCGGGTTGATGTCACTTAAAATGATACGGCCTGCGGTTGCCTGCATTGACGGCCGCAGTTGTGCATGAATCAAATGCGTCAGATCACCGGTGCCACCGGCCAGATCCAGTATCTGCTGGCCGGGCCGGATATTCAGCAGGGCCACTGCATGACGTTTCCACAATCGGTGCATACCGAGTGACATGAGATCATTCATGATGTCGTATCGTGGCGCTACTGATTCAAACACGGCCCGCACGCGCCGGGTTTTCTCATCCGGACTGACTTGCTTAAAACCGAAGTCTGCAGGTTCCGTCATTTCTCTGCGTCATCTGCAGGTGTTTTGCGCGCAAGACCACGGGCCTGCAATGCATCCAGGTACGCCTGCCAGTTTTGCGGCTGGTTTTTGCCAAGCTCGTACAAATACGACCATGAATACAGACCGGTATTGTGGCCATCATCAAAATGCAGCTTCACTGCATAATTGCCCACCGGTTCGATCTGTTTGATGTTGACCCGCTCCTTGCCGACCTGCAGGGTTTGCTGACCCGGTCCATGCCCCTGCACATCTGCCGACGGTGAATTCACACGCAGATATTCGCATGACAATTCAAACTTTGCGCCATCTTCAAACTCGATATCCAGCAGCCGCGACTGCTGGTGCAGTTTGATTGAAACAGGATGAATAACAGGCTGATTCATGGCTACAGAATATAGCGGCTTAAATCCTGATCCTGTGCCAGCGACGTCAGGCGTTGATCAACATAGGCACTGTCTATGGTGATCTGTTCACCATGCTTGTCCGATGCGGTAAATGACAAATCCTCAAACAGCCGTTCCAGCACCGTATGCAGACGCCTTGCACCGATGTTCTCGGTGGATTCATTTACCTGAAATGCGATCTCCGCCAGTCGGGTAATGGCATCATCACTGAATTCCAGCTGGACGCCCTCGGTCGCCAGAAGTGCAGTGTATTGCTCGGTTAATGAGGCATCCGGCTCGGTGAGAATGCGAACAAATTCGGGCGCACCCAGCGCCTCGAGTTCCACCCGTATGGGTAGACGGCCCTGCAATTCCGGAATCAGGTCCGAGGGCTTGGTCAGATGAAAGGCACCGGAAGCAATAAACAGAATATGATCCGTACGCACCATGCCATATTTGGTACTCACTGTACTGCCTTCGATCAATGGCAGCAGATCGCGCTGGACACCTTCGCGTGATAC
Source organism: Gammaproteobacteria bacterium (assembly GCA_040905025.1). Classification (GTDB taxonomy): domain Bacteria; phylum Pseudomonadota; class Gammaproteobacteria; order Methylohalomonadales; family Methylohalomonadaceae; genus JBBDSJ01. The sequence goes on along the minus strand of JBBDSJ010000035.1, from coordinate 30,401 downwards.
ATCCGGACCACTGTTTTGACCGGCACGGGCGGTGATTTTGTCTATCTCGTCAATAAACACCAGACCCTTTTCTTCAACACGTTCTACCGCACGGGCCTTGATATCATCTTCATTCACCAGTTTTGCAGCTTCTTCCTCGGTCAACAGCTTGAGTGCATCACTGATCTTCAGCTTGCGGGTATTCTTGCGGCCACCGGAAACATTCTGGAACATCTGCTGCAACTGGTTCGTCATTTCCTCCATGCCGGGCGGCGCCATGATCTCTACGCCGATATTGGGCATATTCAGTTCCACCTCGATTTCCTTGTCATCCAGTTCACCGGCCTGCAGGCGCAGACGAAAGCGTTCCCGCGTGGCTGAATCGGCCTCACTGGTATCATCCACATCATTGCCATAACGGCGTGCCGGTGGCAGCAGGATATCCAGCACCCGTGATTCCGCCGCTGCGCGTGCTGCATCATGTACCTGTTCCATTTCATATTCCCGTGTCATTTTGACTGCTGCGTCTACCAGATCACGGATGATTGATTCCACATCACGGCCGACGTAACCGACTTCAGTAAACTTGGTCGCCTCGACTTTAATAAACGGGGCATCTGCAAGCCTGGCCAGACGCCGGGCAATTTCGGTTTTTCCCACGCCGGTCGGCCCGATCATCAGAATGTTCTTTGGCGTGATCTCGTTACGCAAATGCGGCTCGACTTGTGAACGGCGCCAGCGATTGCGCAGGGCAATTGCGACGGCACGCTTGGCCGCTTCCTGACCAATAATGTGCTTGTTCAGTTCATTCACAATTGCCTGCGGCGTGAGATTCCGCTCGCCGGCATCACTTGCTACAGCTTTTACTTCAGCATTCATAAATTTCAGTTTAATACTTCCAGGGTAATTTCGTGATTGGTATAGATACAGATATCAGCCGCAATATGTAACGCCTTTTCGACGACTGCCCTGGCATCCAGTTCAGTTTGTTGTGACAGCGCCCGGGCGGCGGCAAGGGCATAACCACCGCCGGAACCGATCGCCATAATGTTGTCTTCCGGCTCAATGACGTCACCATTGCCGGAAATCAGCAACGATGTCGTTGTATCAGCGACAACAAGCATGGCCTCCAACCGGCGCAACATGCGATCGGTACGCCAGTCCTTGGCCATTTCGACGGCGGCACGGGTTAAATGCCCGTGATGCTGCTCCAGCTTGCCTTCAAACCGTTCAAACAGGGTGAAAGCATCAGCCGTACCGCCGGCAAACCCGGCCAGCACCTTGTCATGATACAGCCGCCGCACCTTGCGGGCGTTGCCTTTCATGACGGTATCGCCGAGCGACACCTGGCCGTCACCGCCCATCGCCACTGTGCCGGCCCGGCGCACGGACAAAATTGTTGTTCCATGTAATTGATTCATATAGAAATACTGTGGGTTGATAGACTGAATGTTGCGTGGTTTTCGTCACCATGCGTGGGCAGCGAGTATAAAGGTTAAGCGCGGTGAAGTCAGGGCTGGCGATTTGCCCGATTCGTCCGCTACCGCGGACTTACTTGATTTTGCGGGCGCGCGGATGGGCGCCGTCATAAACATGCGCCAGATGCTGAAAATCCAGATGTGTGTATACCTGGGTGGTACTGATGTCGGCATGCCCAAGCAACTCCTGCACAGCACGTAAATCACCGCTGGACTCAAGCATATGGCTTGCAAACGAATGCCGCAGCATGTGTGGATGTACATGCAATGGCAGCCCCTGGCGCCGGGCCCAGTGGCTGATACGCAGTTCCACTGCCCGCGCAGTCAGGCGGCGGCCGCGCTGGCTGACAAACAATGCCGGCACTGCAGCTGTGACCCATTCACTGCGAACCGCAAGCCAGTTGCGCAAGGCTTGAGCCGCATGCCGCCCCAATGGCAATTCGCGTTCCTTGCTGCCTTTACCAATAACGCGCAGACTCGCCGCCGGCAAATTCAGGCTGTTGCAATCCAGACTCACCAGCTCGCTGAGGCGCAATCCCGAGGAATAAAACAGTTCCAGAATCGCGCGATCGCGAACCGTAAGAATATCATCACCTTCAATCTCGACCAGTTGCCGCATCTGATCAACATCCAGTACTTTTGGCAAACGCCGTGGGCTTTTCGGTGTTTTGATTGTCTGGGTGGGATCGTTATCCAGTATGCCGAGATTGATCAGGTAACGGATCAGCGAGCGCAGGGCGGAGAGGTTACGGCGAATGGTTCGACCGGTCTGGCCATTACGATGCCGCCAGGCAACAAAACCACGCACCTGGTGCACATCCAGTGCCGTCCAGCTGTCGACACCATGGCTGTTACAATACTTCAGCCATTGTTGCAGATCGCGCCGGTAATTCTGTTGCGTTTGCGCTGCCAGATGCTGAATCGATTGCTGATAATCTTCCAGCTGCCGGATTGCCACAGAGTTCATTGCATTCTGGCCGTCGAGCCGGGCGTCATGACTTTGCGCTGATTACCCAGGGTTTAAGAATCAGACTCAGGATTTCACCCAGGTTCGTCAGCAGATCCACACCCATACCCGGCTGGAAACGTTCCGGGTCGTGACTGCCAATGGCCATAATCCCGCTCCAGCCATCACCCGCCAACGGCACCATGACACCCGAGGTGGGTGCATTACTGGTATCGTCAAATAAATACACCTGCTGCTGGTGTTTAAGCTGACCACAAATCGGCCGCTTGCTGTCAATAACACTTTTGAACAGTGCTGCACCTTTGGCATCTGCACCGACGAATTCATCGCCGTCGGCAAAGTCGGCAAGCAAGGGCCGGCCAAACACACGTACTACAGCAAAATCGGCAGTGAAATTACTGCGTAAACTTTCATATAACAATGTAAATATTTCTGCCGGTTGTTTCGCGTCCATCAAAGTCAGCGCCAGCATATGCATGCGCCGGGCAAGCTCTTCATTCGCCTGTGCAATCTCGATCAGCTCACGCAACTTCTGCCGTGTAAGCTGATTTTGTTCACGCAGAACGCTCATCTGGCGTTCAATCAATGACACAGCATCGCCACTGTCATGCGGGATCTGTAATTGACTCAGTAACTCCGGATGCTCATTAAAAAAGCCCGGATGCTGACGCAAATATTCAATAATGGAATTTGTCATTGCATCGGCACCGGCAGGCTTGCTGGTTACCTGTGATTTCTGTTTGTCGTCGGTCATCGCCTAAAGCTCAATAGTTCCGGAAAAAACAAATTCAGCCGGCCCGGTCATCCAGACGGGCGCATCCGGCTGACCTTGCCACTCGATAGACAAGCGTCCACCGGGTAAATCTACTGTCACGCTATTATCAAGCACACCCGCCTGAATACCTGCAACCACGGCAGCACAGGCACCCGTACCGCAGGCAAGTGTCTCACCGGCACCGCGCTCATACACACGCAAACGGATATGCTGTCGATCCAGAACTTGTATTGCGCCGACATTGACGCCTGCAGGAAACAGTGACTGCTTCTGGATCAAGGGCCCCAGCATTGCCAGCGGCACCTTGTTTATGTCGTGTACACCCAGATCTTCCAGCTGAAACACAGCATGCGGATTGCCCATCGACACTGCCCGGAATCGCAGTGTCCGTTCGGCCACGATCACCGCATACTGATCCTGCACGGCATCGACCTTGAGCGGTATTTCTGCCGGTGCAAACCGTGGCGGCCCCATATTGACCCGCACCTCATTATGATCGGAAAAATACAGCGTGATCAGCCCGATGCTGGTATCAACCACAATTTGATCAGAATCGGCAAAACCATGGCGCTGCAAATAACGCGCAATACAGCGCGCACCGTTGCCGCATTGCTCGACCTCGCCACCATCGGCATTAAAAATCCGGTAGCGTACAGCTGCAGCTTGATTCTGACTTGGTTCAAGCAATAATATCTGGTCACAACCCACGCCAAAATGCCGATCCGCCAGACGCTGCATCACCGCCGGTGTCAACGATACCGGCCCGGCACGGGCGTCAATTACAATAAAGTCATTGCCGCAGCCCTGCATTTTTGTAAACGTCAGTTGCATACAGACAGCTTAATGGTTTGGTTGCATATCAGCAAAATTATGTTGTAGAACCGGATTCATCAGTGGCCATTTCCAGTTGCTGCAATCTGAGTCCGTCAGGCACATGCACAGTTGACGTCGGGAACGCACATTCAGCGCCATGACTTTCGATAATATCAATAATTTTCAGCAATACATCCTGTTTGATTGCATGGAATTCTACCCAGTTACGGGTTTTGGTAAATGTATATACCAGGATATCAAGCGATGACGGTGCAAACGAATCAAAATTCACAATCAATGTGTGATTGGTATCAATCTCGGGATGATTCTTGATCATGTTTTTGATGTCATCGACAATCATACCGACCTTGCCGGCGTCATCATAACGCACACCGACAATTTCCTTGATGCGCCGATTCGACATGCGTGACGGATTTTCCAGTGATATCTGGTTGAATACAGAATTCGGCACATACAATGGCCGTTTGTCAAAGGTACGAATGCGCGTCAGGCGCCAGCCAATATCCTCAATGTGGCCTTCAATTTCGCGATCCGGTGAACGCACCCAGTCACCGATGGCGAATGGCCGGTCCATGTACACCATTAATCCGCCGAAAAAGTTGGCCAGCAAATCACGGGCAGCAAAGCCAATGGCAATACCTCCAATCCCGCCGAAAGCCAGCACGCCCGAAACTGAAAACCCGAGTGTTTGCAGCGCTACCAGTACAGCGGTAATGATGATTGAAATGCGCAGCAGCTTGGTGACGGCATCCACCGTAGTCCGGTCATAGGGCTCGCCGTTTTCTTCACGCATGCTGACAATCTTGTTGGCCGCACAGGTAATAAAACGCACCATGAACCAGGTCATCGTACCGATGACCGCTACATCACGTATTGGCTCAACAGCCTCGAAAATTGCTGCACCGGTTTCGGCATAGATAATCTGCATGGCAAAGGCAAGACCGACTATCCATATGAACAATGTCAATGGTTTGGTCAATGCCTCCAGCAAGGTACTGTCCCAGAACAGCGGCGAGCGATCCAGTTGTGTTTGCAAGCGCCGGCATATGCGCTTTTGTACAAACGCCAGCACCAGCGTAAAAAACACCACCAGAAATACCTGCATAATCCATGGATCAGTATTAATTACAGAACTGAACTCAGCGATCAGCGTATTCATTGTATCCATGCTAAAACCCTGCTAAAGAAATGAAATTGTATTCAAGGAGCCTCTGGGCAGTGGCGCATGGATGCGCCGGTTACGAAACCAAAGGACGTAATAAATCAAAGGTTACTTAATATATTGATTTGACGTTATAACCCGCCTGTTCGAGTAATGACAAAATACCGGCTTCGCCGGGCAGATGCAGCGCACCAACAGCGACAAAAGCATTACCGGTTTTTAAATAAGTCTGCATGCGTTCGACCATCAATTGATTCCGATCATGGAGAATACTCTGCAACAACGTCTGATATACAGCACCTTCATGCAATTCATAGCTTTCGCGGGTTGAGTACAACCCGGCCAGATCGCGTGCCAGATACAATGATTTCATACGTTCCATATCATTCTGAATCGTATCGTAATGACAAATACTGTCCGCCAGTAATTGTAACTGCACGGCATCCGGCAAGTCGGTAAAAATTGCTGCCTGCTCCATAATGCTTTCAAGCCCGTATACACTGGCGCCCTGCGCCTGCGCCTCGGCCATCAGTATCATATCCAGCGGCGCACCGGATTGTGGCGGCATATTCATCGTAATAAAGGCCGCCCAGGGTTTCAGCGTATCAACGGCAATGGCCGGAATACCGTGATTACCGAGTATGGTTTCTGCACGTTGATACAGTTCAGCATCAATCAGACTCGACAGCCGTGTGCCATCGGCAAAAAACATGGCCTGGGCAAACTGCATGACTTCAGGTGTATCAAGCCGGGCTTCCATAACGAATACATCACTGCCTGCAAGTGCCTTGGCGACCGGCTCAGGCAGGGTCGTTACATCGGGGTCAGACACATGCATAGTGCCAAACAAATAGCTCGGCTGCTGACCGGTCTTGCTTATCTGCCAGAGTAAACCCTGGCTATGACGCAGGTCCGTTTCAACACCGGTCTTGAGAGCACCGAGCGGGCGGCATTCCAGCGCCTGGACGCCGGCATTGACAAGCAACAAGACCAGCAGCAGGAAAAATTTCTTACACCAGTTGATCATTGTCCAGATCCAGTTCGGGCGTTTTATCAAGTTCAGTTACCGCTGCAACCGCTGTTTGCCAGTCAGGTGATTGCTGTAATTCATTAAAAGCCATCGCCTTGCGGCCATGCATACGCATCAAGCGGGCTTGTGTTGCCGGCGCAACCGCCTGGCCAACAGCCGCAAGTACAGCTGCCGCACCACTTTGATTATTGCAAACCAGCAGCATGTCGCAACCGGCATCAAGTGCGGCGTGCGCGCGGGCAACCATATCACCGGCCACCGCCGCACCACTCATGCCGAGATCATCACTGAAAATCGCGCCCTGAAAACCGAGTTGACCACGCAGTACCGACTGCAGCCAGATATGCGAAAAGCCTGCCGGTTGTGCATCCACTTCCGGGTAGATCACATGTGCCGGCATGATTGCCGGCAGACCATTGATAATAAGATGTTCAAATACCCGCAGGTCATGCAACAGGATATCTTCAAAGCGCCGATCATCAACCGGAGTCTCATGATGCGAATCGGCCGCCACCGCACCATGGCCGGGATAATGTTTGCCGACGGCAGCCATACCGGCCCGCTGCATGCCATGCATGTACTGTAACGCCAGTTGCATCGCCGGCTCCGGTTGCCGGTGAAAGGCACGATCACCAATCACTTCGCTGATGCCGCTATCCAGATCCAGCACCGGTGCAAAGCTGAAATCGATACCGGTACCGCGCAATTCTGCGGCCATCAACCAGCCGGCCTGTTCTGCCCGTTGCAGGGCGCTGCGCCTGTCTTCGTCATAGCATTGACCGAGCAGGGCGCAGGCCGGCAAACGGGTAAATTCACCGTGAAAGCGTTGCACCCGGCCGCCTTCATGATCAACCGAAATCAGCAACTGCGGTTCGCGTACACTTTTTATGGCATGCACCAGTTCCGACAGTTGTGGCACAGATTCAAAGTTGCGCGAAAACAGTATCACACCACCACAACCGGGATGCTGTAACAATTCGCGCTCGTCAGCGGTAAGCGTTGTACCGCAAAGATCGAGCATGACAGGGCCTAGTACCATAGCTATTGTATCAGGGCTGTATCCATATCAGGGCTGGCGCCGGGTCAGTAATTGTACATCCAGCCGATCGCGTAATTGATCGCCGAGCATATTGACACTGAGCACAATCAAGAATACCGCGAGTCCCGGCACCACCACCATATGCGGTGCCACCAGCATATACCGGGTGCCATCGCGAATCATCCCGCCAAGCGATGCTGCCGGTGGTTGTACACCGAGTCCAAGAAACGACAGTGTCGCTTCGGCAATGACGACGCCGGCAAGTTCAAATGTGGCCTGCACAATCAGCGGGCTGATTAGCAGCGGCAGTATGTGTCGACGGGCAATAGTAATATCACCGCTACCGAGCGCGCGTGCCGCTGTGACGTGATCCAGCGTCCGCAATGACAATGCCTGCGCCCGTGCCAGACGTGCAAATCCGACCCAGCCGACGACCGCCAGCGCCAGCACGGCATTGGAAATACCCGGCCCCAGTACAGCGGCCAGTGCAATCGCCAGCAGAATACCGGGGAATGCCAGAAATACATCGGTCACAAATACCACCAGCCGATCCAGCAGTCCCCCGAACCAGGCTGCCAGCAGGCCAATAGTGGTACCCACCAGCATGGATATGCCAACGACAGCAAAGGCGACCACGAATGATGTCCGGGCGCCGACGATCAGCCGATCCAGCAACGGCCGGCCGAGATCATCATAGCCAAGCCAGGCAGCGCTGCCGGGCGTAGCCAGGATCCGCGTCAAACCAATTGCGTCCGGTTGCAACGGCAATAACGGCGCGGTCAGCGCCAGCACCGACCATATGACGAGTATCCACAAGGGTATATTGATACTGCTGATCGACAGGCCTGCCGCTGACTTCAGCCTGAATCCGTTTCCCGGAGCGCTCATGCATCAGGCTCCAGACGAATACGCGGATCCAGTACGCCATAGGTCAGGTCCGTAACCAGATTTACCAGCACATAAGTCAGACTGATAAACAGAATACAGGCCTGCACGACCGGGTAATCGCGCCGCTGAATGGAATCAATCAGTAGCTGGCCGACGCCGGGCCAGGAAAATATCTGTTCGGTGACGACCGCTCCCGTCAGCAACGCACCGAGCTGCAAGCCCAGTACTGTTGTCACCGGCAACAGGGCATTGCGCAATGCATGCCGGACAATGACCCGGTATTCCTCCAGCCCGCGGGCGCGCGCCGCGCGTACATAGTCCTTGTTGAGTTCTTCCAGCAGCGCAGTTCGGATCATGCGGGACTGCAACGCGGCCAGTGCTGTGCCCAGCGTCAATGCCGGTAAAACCAGCGATGCGGCGCCGTTAACCCCGCTCACAGGCAACCAGCCGAGCCAGAACGAAAACACCAGAATCAGCAGCGGCCCGAGCCAGAAATTCGGAATCGCTATCCCGGCCAGCGCAAACATCATTGCCGCCCGGTCAACCAGCTGATTATGAAATAATGCCGACAATATGCCGATGGGCAGCGCCAGCGCCAGCGCGGCGAGCAGACTGGCGACACCGAGCAGGGCCGTCATCGGGATGCGCTCAACCAGCATATCGGTGATCGGCCGTTTCGAGTGCAGCGAGGTGCCCAGATCAAATTGCAACAACTGGCCAAGATAGTCGAACCATTGCTGCCAGAGTGGCAAATCCAGCCCCAGCGCGGCACGCAGCGCGGTGCGGTCGGCCGGACTGGCTGACTCGCCGAGCATGACTTCAACCGGATCACCGGGCACCAGGTGCAACAGCAGAAACACCAGGCTGGTGACACCAAGGATCACCAGCGCGGCACTGAACAGGCGTAAGGTCAGATAACGGAGCATGTGCGCGGATTATCACTTAGAAGCAATGCAACGCGCAAAGCCGGGTTTGCTTGAGTACAATTACAATAGTACAAACGAAGGACAGGGACTATGAGCTTTTATGATATCAGCCGTGATTTGATGGGTTTTGTGGTGCGCGCTATCGGTATGTTGTTGCTGCTGTTTGGCATGTGGTTGTCGCTGGAAGTGCTGAATGAAGCATGGCAATTATATAACGATCCGACCCGCATCGAACGTTTTGCCAAGGCAATCGAGAAAGGCTCAAACATTGATCGCAGCATTGCGCCGCTGCAAATCAGTTCGGCACCGGCGGAACCGGGCAATCTGTCCACCTACCCGGATGGCAGACCAAAACCGGCAAGCCCGGCACCTGCAGCCACTGCTGAAACTTTGACAAACCCGGAATACCGGTTTCGTTTGTCCTATTTCGTCGGCTGGATCGTGGCATTATTGTTGTTATTGCTACTGGCGCGTATAGCCATCGGTATCGTCCGGACGGGGGGCGAACTGGTGTTGTATGACAATCAGTTCAAACGCTTTGCCAAGGAACTGGTACGGGAAACCGGCCGCTATCACGACTAGCTTATGCTGTTTTATCTTTGCGGGAGCTTCCGGGAAACCCGGTAAAAGCCGGGACTGCCTGAACGTGTGCTATGCCTGAATCAAAACCGGTGTATTAACCGGCACACGGTCGAATAATTCAAGAATATCTGCATTACGCATACGCACACAGCCACGCGACCCGGGCTTGTCGAGTTCAACATCATCCGGCGTGCCGTGAATGTAAATATAACGATCGTGGCTGTCGACATCACCACCACAATTAACACCCGGCTCACAGCCGGCCAGCCAGAGTATGCGCGTCAATATCCAGTCGCGATCCGGATGCTGCTCGCGCATAGCCAGCGAATAAATCTCACCGGTCGGCCGGCGGCCGACAAATATCGTATTCACCGCACAATCTGCGCCGATTTTTTCGGCTATTTCATGCCGGCCACGTGGCGTGCACTCACTATGCTGCTGTTCACCCGGACCATTCGCTGCTGTCGACACAGCAAAGGTCTTGACCTGCCGGTCATTTTCAAACAGCGCAAGCTGCTGGCGGGAAATATCAATTTCAATGCGGTAATCCGGCTTTTTATCAGGCTTGTTCATGAAATTATCTGGCGTAATGAATCGTTGCGAGACCATCGTAATTGCCATCGGTGGGCAATGGATAATCTGTCAGGCCGGCACGCATGGCCAGGACATTATCTTCATACCACAAGCCGACATAAGGCAACTGCCTGTGCAGATAAGCCTGTAATTCACGATATATGGCCGCCTGCTCATCCAGATCAGTCCTGGATTCGGCAGCGCTAATCAATGCATCAACTTTTGCATCCTGGTAACGGCCACGGTTGGCACCGGTTGGCGGCACGGATTCACTATGAAATACATAACGAAAAATGTCCGGCAATTTCAACCCCACCCATGACAGGCTGAACATCTGAAACTGACCACTCTTGATATCGGCATAAAACGTGCCCCAGTCGTAACTGCGGATCTCAACCCGGATACCCACCTGTTCGAGCTGATGCTGGATTATCGTCGCCAACCGGATGCGGGCCGGATTGTTGGAGGTCTTGTAGACAATACGGGCCGGTTGCTCTTCAGTATAACCTGCCTGTTGCAACAACAGCCGTGACTTGTCCGGTGCATAATCATAAGCATCCAGACCGGGATGGCCGGCCCAGTGATCCGGCCCGAGTAGCATACTGGCCGGCCGCGCAGCATTACCGAGTACATGCTCAATAATTGCATCCCGGTCAATGGCATGGGCTATTGCCAGTCGTATGCGATGATCGCCGACCACCGGGTCAGCCAGATTAAATCCCAAATAACTGAAGATACTGCCGCGGCTGGTACGCACAACTATATCATCCTGCTGCTGCATCCAGCTCAGCAGTTCCTGCGGCAAATCCCCCTGCACCAGATCCAGTTCTCCGCGCATCAATTTCAATACGCGCACAATCGGACCCTGCACAGCAAGTATTTCAATATGCTGATTGTCGCGTTTGCGCCGCAGTACCAGCCGGTTTTCCGCCGGCCACGCGGCAAGCTCCAGTGGGCCGCTGCCGATGGGTTGCTGACCGAACGGGTGATCCTGCCTGAGCCGGCGCGCTGGTAAAATGCCCAGCATTAAACGGCTGGTGAACAATGTGTCCGGCTCACGCAAGTGAAATGTCAGCGTGTCCGCGTCGATGATTTCAATTGATTCGATAATGCTCAGGGTACTGCGATGCGGTGACGCGGTTTTTTCATCAAGCACCGACGCATATGTCGCCTGCACATCAGCAGTCGTCAGATAACTACCATCATGAAACCGGCGTTGCCTGTCAGCCAGTGTAAAGCGGTATTCGGTTAGCGTAATACGTTCCCAGCTGGCAAGCGCCGGTACCGGCCGGTCATGTTCATCAAAATCGACCAGTTGTGCATACAGTAAACGATTAAGGCGATGCGAGGCGGCATCCGTTGCATAGCGTGGGTCGAGTGTTACCGGACCGGCCGCCAGGCCAAGCCGGATAGCGGCGTTATCAACATCATCACCGCAACCATACAACAGCATCAGCAATAACCAGCACGGCCAGTGGACTTTTGTTACGGAAAACAGGGATTGCAACATCATTGTTTTACAAACAGCGCCAGTGATTCAACATGCGCGGTATGCGGGAACATATCCAGCACGCCGGTTTCTGCCAGACGGAAGCCATGCTGACGCACCAGCTCGCCGGCATCCCGCGCCAGCGTAGCCGGATTGCAGGAGACATAGGCAATCTGTTCAACACCCTGCCACGGCAGCCGCACAATGATGTCGGCGGCGCCACTACGTGGCGGATCTATCACCACCTTGTTATAACGCTCATGTAAAAACGCCGCTTCCAGATCAGCAGCCATCAGATCGAGGCAAATGAACCCGGCGTTGGTTATGTTATTTTTCTGTGCATTCATCCTGGCTCTGGCAACAAGGTTCTCATCGCCTTCGACACCGGTAACCTGCGCCACCTGCCGTGCGATTGGCAGTGAGAAATTACCCAGACCACAGAATAAATCCAGCACCCGATCAGTAGTCTCAAGATCAAGCCAGGCGCATACGGCATCAACCAGTTGCCGATTAATATCGGGATTGACCTGGGTAAAATCGAATGGCTGAAAATCAAGGCGGATATCATGCGCGGGCAGATCATAATAAAGCTGTGGCCGGGCAGCAGCGGGCAACGGCGTAATACTGTCGAGTCCACCCGGCTGCAACATGAAGGTCAATTGATACTGCTCACCAAACTCGCGCAACTGTTCATAGTCCGCATTGCTGAATTCACCCAGGTTTCGTAACACCAGCACCACCTGCCCGGCAGCAGATTCAGTATCTTCAGTTGCACCTATTGCCACTTCGATTTGGGCGATTTGATCGCGGTTGCTTAAACCGGCAATCAATTCAGCCAGCGGTGTCAGCAACATACCGACACGCGGATGCAACACTTTGCATTGGTCAAGTTCAGCGATATAGGGTTTGCTGCGTTCACGAAATCCAACCAGCAGCCGGTTTTTTTTGACGACATATTTCACTCCGAGCCGGGCCTTGTGACGATAACCCCAGACCGGCCCGGTCATGGGAGCACGGATATTTTCCGGCACTACCCGGCCTATGTGCTGCAACTGCTGCAAAAGCACCGTCTGTTTAAAGCGCAGCTGCGCAGTGGCCTCCATATGCTGTAAACGGCAACCTCCACAAACACCATAGTGCGGACAATCCGGTACTACGCGATCAGCGGCCGGCTGCAGTATGTCAACAGCCTCGGCTTCATCACGTTTGGAACGCCGACGCAGATAACGTGCCTGCACGGTTTCCTGTGGCAAGGCCTGATCAATGAATATTACCTTGCCATTGCGATGCGCGACGCCACGGCCTTCGGGCGACAACGATTCGATCGACACTTCAAACAGCGGGAGTTTTGCCAGGGCAGCGCGGGAGGATCGACGGGCCATTAAAAAATCTGATTAATATAAATGAACAACAGTATGTCCGAACGGGCTATTCGGCCCATGCCTGAACAAATTCCTGCAAGTGTGGCTGATCTTCGGATTGCAGATATTCACGCAACTGCCGGCAGGCTGATTTATAACGTTCCGGTTGCATACGACCGCGTACAAGTTCAAACCGCAAATAGACCAGATAAGTGTTCAGCACGTCGGTTTCACAGTAATCTCGAATCCCGGCAACATCGCCGGCCAGATAACGATCCCAGACGTCTGCGCCAGTGATACCCAGTTTACCCGGGAACCCGAGCATGGTGGCAATTTCATGCAACGGCGCTGCAGCGCGGCCTTCATAACCGGCCAGCACATCCATCAAGTCAGTATGGCGCTGATGGAAACGGCTGAGATAATTATTCCACTTGAAGGTATTGTCATCGTCACCGGTATCCCAGTAGCGCGGTGCCGCAATGCCATGCAACAACGCACGGTAATGCAATACCGGTAAATCAAAACCACGGCCGTTCCAGGTCACAAGCGTCGGCACATAGCGATCAATACCGACATAAAAACGCTGCACGAGTTCGGCCTCGGCTGACTCCACCTCACCCAGTGACCAGACACTGATTTTATCCTGCGTGCGCAACAATACCGATATTGCAATCACCCGGTGCAAATGATGCCGCAGGAAATCATGCTGACCGCCGGTTTCCTGGCGGCGCCGACTGAACATTACCTCTGCCGCTTCAGCCTGACTCAGGCCTTCAAGATTGTATAAACGCCGGGCCGACTCAATATCCGGAACGGTTTCAATATCAAACACCATCACATTCATAAAACAATGGCCTCAGCATCATGCATGTAGCAACTATTTAACCTAAGGAACCTCTGATGCATTACGTCCTTTGGTTTCGTAACCGGCGCACCCATGCGTCACTGCCCAGAGGTTCCTGCAGTACATGAATGTACTGCCATTTTTCAATTATTTAAATAATTGAAAAATGAAGGCAATCGAAAATCACAATTTTCGATTGTCGTGCTCTGAGGAGTGGCACACGGATGTGCCGCTAACGGAGCCAAGGATGCAGTATTCATGGATGAATTAATCAGAGCTTCACTAATGTGCAGCCAGAGCATTACGGAACAGTAATGCTGTGAATACCTATTTTTGTTGCCACTGGCCCTGTTCGTTCTGAAACCACCAGCCCGCCTCCATATTACCGATCCAGCGTTTGGCAAAAATCTTGCGGATGTTCGCCTCCCACTCCGGATGATTATTCGCGCGCGCCACTTCTTTATACAAGGCGTCGCGATCACGGTTCTCATCAACGAGCATGCGTTTGATAGTATTGCGCTCTTTTAACGGGATCAGGCTTTCATCACGGATCTGGGTATAACCGTTGCTGTCCAGACCCACCGCACCACTTTCATAATATTGGCGCAACTGTTCATGCCGCTGGCGCATGGTGTCCTTGAGCTTGTTGATTGCCGGAGTAGCAATCGTGATATCGGGTTCCTGGGCATGCGCCACCGGCACAAGAAAATCAAGCAATACCGCGACAATACCGGCCTGCTTGCCGGAATCAATATATGATGCCGGATCGCCTGGCAACGGTTGTTCAGAATCACCGGAACTCTTGCCGGATTTACCATAAACATCCTGAATAAAACGATCGGCGGCATCCTCGGCCGCAGACGCCGGGAAATAGACATTCACGGTGACACATGCCGACAGCAGCAGATAACTGGCCAGCAATGAAAAAGAAGAACTATGTGTTTTCATGATTTTGACTCCCTGATACAGCAATTTATTGAATCTGTATCTCACCTTCGGCGATATTCTGAAAGCCGCGGATCAATGCTTCCCAGCCTATCATCGTGCCATTGAGTTTAACCTCAACCCACGGCGGGAAAAGCCCGCCGCGTGTCAGTAAATAGTGACCATCTGCAAACCTGTCTACACCGCCGAGCTCACAAATACCATTACTCAGCCGGCAACTGATACCCAGTTCACCATAAGAATATTCATCAAAATAGCTCAAAAAGCCACGTGATAATGCGCCGCTGAGACCACCACCGATCTGGCTGATATTATTCAGCGCCCGCTGGCTGATACGATGCCGCACTTTTTCAACACCGGCAATCGGGCGGGTCGACAATTCCGCCGTAAATGCGACCGGTTGCCAGTCTTCCAGTTGCAGCCCGCTGACATGACCGCTCAATTTGCCGGTAATCTTACCAAACGCAAAAGTATCGGTCAGGCGTTCCAGATCAATAGCTTTGACCATAACATTTGCAGCAAGTCGCGGCACCGGACCAAATAAATCGAGAATTTCCAGATCTGTCATCCGCACCTGACCGCCGAACAACTGCAACTGTAACTCGCCATCCATGCGTAACTGGCCCTGACTGTAACGCAAACCACTGAAATCGCCGGACAGATCACCACCGAAAGCGGGCCATCCGAGCGTCCGGGTCAATGCAACCACTGAAGCATCCTGCAAGCCACCGGCCATATGCAGACTGAAACCGGCCGAACCCAGCGCCTGCATATCCAGTTGGTCAATACGCAGACTACCCTCCAGAATATCGACATCCTGCCAGTCGGTAATCTGCAGATTCAGTCCATCACTGGCAAACCCGATCCGGCCGGCCCCGAATGCCAGCCGGTAAATATCAATCTCCTGCCAGTGCAGTGTTGTCCGGCCGGTCTGGCCGGCGGCGACTTGCATGTCCGTACTCAACCCGTTGACCGTGAAACGCTCACGGCCATCGTCAATGCTGACAGCATCAAGTAACAATGCCATGGATTCGAGTCCGTCCGGCTGCCAGCGCAATTCGACGCCCGCTGTACCGCTTACATTCAGTTCATTGAATGCCGTGTTAATCAGCAGGGGTTCCAGGTATACAGGAAATGCCTGCGCCAGTTGAAAAGCCGGTACTTGCAGATTTAATAATCGCAGCGGTTTATCACCGGCAAGGTCGATAACGGCTGTTGCCGTCAATGCAAGTACTTCAGGATGCGCGTACTGAAAATCCGTCAGAAGCAGATTCTGCGTCGCTGGCTGCCAGTCAAAATGACTGTGCATAACCAGTGGCTCTTTATCAATTGCAATATAAAACCCCGGGTCTATTGTAAATACATCGACCAGTGGCAACACATATAACTCGCCTTTGAGCAGCTGCCATTGTGTCTGGCCTTGCCAGTGTTCAGCGTCCAGTGTTGCCGAGAACTTGCCTTGCAGATCAACCGCCTGTGCAACATTGTTTCCGTCTGTAAAGTGAAAATTCGTCAGTGACAACCTGGCCGTAAATGCCTGCTCAGGATCTCCCTGCAGGGTCATTTCAGCACTCAATTCACCCTGTAAACTATCCTTGTCAACGTCAACGCCTGCCGGAGCTGACAAGCCAAAACCGGCCATGACATCGTGAAGTGCTGCTATGTCCAGTGTTTGCAAGTCAAGCTGCCAACGATTAATTTGATCATTATTATCAAAACGGACATTGACCCTGCCATTAGCCAACGCAAGATTTTCCAGCGCCAGTTCCTGTAAACCGTCCTGCAGATGATAACGGAACTGCATGCGGGCGTTCAGCCTACCCAGTGTCACATGCTGCAGACGTAATTCACCGGCATGACAATAAACAATATTGTTTTCCAGTGTTGCCTGACAATCAACATGCACTTCGCTGAATTCTGTATTCTTTACTGTCTGATCCTTGTAGAACAGATGCGCGGCTTGTAGTGACAACGTATAGTCATGGCGGTGGTCCGACACCAGCTTGATCTGTACCTGTTCAAGTGCCAGATCAGCATGCTCAAGCTGATCAAACTCCAGCTCGTAATTAACCGGCAGCGCATGGGTAACGCCAGTCAAACTCAAGAAAAGCACAGCTATTTTTATACTACGCGGAAACAGCCTTTGCCGAGCGAATCGATGCAAAGGTAATAGCATGATGCCGGCAAAGATCAGGCCGGAAAAATATCAGTGGAGAGGTAACGATCACCACGATCGCAGACAACAGTCACGATCACGGCATTTTCAACTTCTTTTGACAACTGCAATGCAGACCACATGGTGCCACCGGATGAGATACCGGCAAATATCCCTTCCTGGCGTGCAAGTTCACGTGTCATATCTTCAGCTTCATGCTGGCCAACATCAAATGTCCTGTCGACCCGGGCACGATCAAATATCTTCGGCGTATAGGCTTCCGGCCAACGGCGAATGCCGGCAATGCTGGCACCATCTTTCGGCTGTACGCCGACAATCTGGATAGCCGGATTCTGTTCCTTCAGATAACGCGATACACCCATAATCGTGCCGGTTGTTCCCATCGAGCTGACAAAATGGGTAATTTTCCCGGCCGTTTCCCGCCAGACTTCCGGGCCGGTAGTCTCGTAATGTGCACGCGGATTATCCGGATTGGCAAACTGGTTCAAAACCAGGCCTTCGCCACGTGCACCCATCGCATCGGCCAGATCACGGGCTTCTTCCATCCCGCCTTTCTTGGAAACCAAAATCAGTTCGGCACCGAACGCCTTCATCACTGCCCGGCGTTCAATACTTAAATGTTCCGGCATGATCAAGACCATGCGGTAACCACGCATCGCCGCCACCATCGCCAGTGCGATACCGGTATTACCACTGGTGGCCTCAACCAGCTTATCACCGGGCCTGATTTCACCACGCGCTTCAGCGTGTTTAATCATGCTGAGCGCAGGCCGATCCTTGACCGAACCGGCCGGATTGTTGCCTTCCAGTTTGCCAAGAATGATATTGCTGGTATTCCCCGGCAGACGCTGCATACGAACCAGCGGGGTATTACCAACAGCGCTTTCCAGGGTGGGGAAATCGGACATATTCATTTTGTTATGGTATTCAGCTATGGTTCGGCAATTATGGCCGCGACTGGCAGGATTTTGCCAGATTTACCTGTTTGAAACGAGTGGTCGCATTATTGAATCATCATGAAGTGATTATTCACCGGCCTGATTATCGAGTGGCGCAGCTTCAAGCAAGGCGTCATGCAATGGCGGATCCATGATTGAATGTTCATCCCGATCTGTATCAATAATATCCATGTCAGTATCGGTGTGCGCAGGATTCTCAGATTCCGGCCGTTCTTGCTCATGAAGACTCTCATCGTTATTGGCGATTTCATCAAGTGTGCCGGTTTTAAGCTCCTGTGCAAGTTCGTCTTCACTTTTACGGATACCGATATGATAAGCCGCGTAACCCGGTCGCATACTTTGATTCAGCGCCATACCGATGACCCGGCCACTGTAGGGTGAACGTATCTCGGTTCGTACATTGGTGATCGGATCAGTCACCCGGCCGAGCAAATCATCGACCCTGATATTCTGACCCAGTTTGATATTACTCGTCAGAATACCGTCACTCTCGGCACGCACCCAGTAGGATTCATAAAATACCGGTTGTGGTTCGCCCCAGAGTGAAAAACGCGACACCATCCCCAGATAATTAAGCAGACTGCGTAATGCCTTGACTCCATGAGCGACCTCTTCCGGCTGTACCCGTAAGGGTTCACCGGCTTCAATGACAACCGCCGGGATTCCAATCTGTGTGGCTGCTCCACGCAAGCTGCCTTCCGGGCCGGCACCATGCAGAACTACAGTTGCCCCGAATCCCTTGCTCATGTGCAGGATTTCTTCTTTGTTCAGATCGGCGCGCAACTGTGGCAGATTTGTGCGTTGAAACGAACCGGTATGCAAGTCGACAAGATAATCACAACGACGAATGATACTGTTAAAGAATGAGTAAGCTATACGTGCCGCAAAACTGCCACTTGGATTACCCGGGAAGTAACGATTCAGGTCACGCCGATCCGACAGATAGCGTGAACCCTGACGGAACCCATACAGGTTGACTATTGGCACACCGATGATTGTGCCCTGCAACCGATCCGGATTCAGGTCATAAAGCAGATTGCGTACAATCTCGATACCATTTAATTCATCACCGTGTATAGCAGCAGTTATACATAATGTCTGGCCAGGCTTGGCGCCATTGGCAACCAGCACTGGCGTGGCCTCGGCAAGTCCTGCTGAAGATTCACTGGGGTACCACGACAGCCGCCGCAATGTACCCGGCAACACTTCCTCATTGAGAAGCCTGAACGGCTGCGCCTGCAATTCAGCTTCGCGGACGGCGCTGGATTCGGCCTGCAGCTGTTTATCTGCATCTACCCGTTCAGTATCTGGCCGGCGGGAAAGTCCCGGGGCAGGAACTTCCAGAATCGGGAAATCCTGTTCAAGCACAGAATCAACTGTGACCTCTGCTGCGGCCATGCCGGGTGACTCTGGCAACGAGTTTTCAGGCGGAGCCGCAACCGGCAGCCGGTTTTGCTCCGGCGCATCAGGATCGACAGGCAAATCATATTCAATTTCTTCAACAGCCGCCTCATTAGCCAGGACTACAGTTATTGACAGCAAACCCGACAACAGAAGCGGCAATAAAAGCTGTAGATAGTGCCTAGCAATCATGAGCACGAATTGATTTGGCCAGTATCAATGCATCTTCGCGGCCATACTCGGCCGGATAATAACGACGCCGCAAGCCGACCTGATTAAAGCCGAGATTGTCATACAATTTGATCGCCACCGGGTTACTGGGCCTGACTTCCAGAAATGCTGTATCCGCCTGATGCTCTACTGCCAGTTCAAGCAAATGCTCCATCAAGGCACGTCCCAGCCCCAGGTTCTGCAACTGCGGCCGGATGCAAAGATTCAGAATATGACATTCGCCGGCACCGACAGTCATGATGCCGTAACCGTCAATTTCGTTGCTATGACTTAACACCCAGCAGCAATAACCGACCCGCAGGCAATCGCGAAATATTGCCGGCGTCCAGGGAAATTCATACGCCGCCAGCTCCACCTCCATAATCGCATCGATATCGGCAGCTGACATTGGCCGAAAGGCCACAGTGGCTTGCGGTAATGCACTCATACCTGTTGCTCGTAAACCTGTCTGGCCAACAGCAAATCCTGCCAGGCCCTGGCTTTTTCCAGTGGTGAGCGCAACAGATAGGCCGGATGATAAGTCACAATCAGTGGTGTCTGCGATTGCGGATACGCAAGTGTTTGCCCACGCAGTTTACCGATCGGCGTATCAACCTTCAGCAAATTCTGCGCAGCAATGCGCCCGACTGCCAGAATCAGTTTCGGCCGGATCATTGCAATCTGCTGCTGCAGATACGGTTCACAACAGTCCACTTCAGCAGTTTGTGGATCGCGGTTCTTCGGTGGCCGGCATTTAAGAATATTGGCGATATAGACAGTTTCACGATTCAACCCGATGGCAGCGAGCATGGCATCCAGCAACTGGCCGGCCCGGCCGACAAATGGTTCACCCCGGCGATCTTCCTCCGCGCCCGGCGCTTCACCGATAATCATCCAGTCAGCATTGCGATTGCCAACACCAAACACCGTCTGCGTACGGCTTTGATGCAATCCGCAGCGTGTACAACCGGCGACTTCGGACTGCAGGGTTGCCCAGACTGAATCATCCGTAGCCGTTTCTGCGGCAGTAACCGCTGCATCCTCTACAACCGTATTGCTGCGTAACTGCCAGCGGGTTATGCCCAGCGCCTGCAGATACGCTTGCTGACGCCGGGCAACATTCATACCTGCGTGGCCGCCTGCGGATGTGTTCGATCTGCAGTCTGCAATGCCTTGTTGAGCGCATTCAGATACGCCTTGGCTGAAGCAATCACGATATCGGTATCAGCCCCGAGGCCATTAACAATTCGGCCATTCTTGTCGAGCCTGACGGTAACTTCACCCTGCGAGTCTGTGCCATCAGTAATATTGTTAACCGAGAACAGCTGCAAACTGCAGCCACTGTGAACAATATTTTCAATCGCCTTGAAAGTTGCATCAACCGGGCCACTACCGATAGCCAGTGCCTGCTTTTCAACATTATCCACTGACAGCGTGATACTGGCCTCCGGTGTCTCACCGGTTTCCGAACAGACCCGCAAACCGACCAGTTTGAACCGCTCCTCGCTGCTGTCATGAATGGTATCGGTGACCAGCGCCTGCAAATCTTCGTCATAAATATCATGCTTCTTGTCAGCAAGATCCTTGAAACGGCCAAACGCCGCATTCAAATCTTCCTCACGCGCAAACTCGATACCCAGTTCTTTCAGGCGCGCACGAAAAGCATTGCGGCCGGAATGCTTGCCCAACACCATGCGATTGGCATTCCAGCCGACATCTTCAGCACGCATGATTTCATACGTCTCGCGATTCTTGAGCACACCATCCTGATGGATGCCGGATTCATGCGCAAATGCATTGGCACCAACAATGGCCTTGTTAGGCTGTACCGGAAAGCCGGTAATATTCGAGACCAGCCGCGAGCAATTCACTATCTGCGTAGTATCCAGATCAACATTGCAGGTAAAGACATCCTGGCGTGTACGTACAGTCATTGCAATTTCTTCCAGTGCCGCATTACCCGCACGCTCACCGAGGCCATTGATGGTGCATTCGACCTGCCGTGCACCGTTCAATACTGCCGACAATGAATTCGCTACCGCAAGACCAAGGTCGTTGTGACAATGCACGGAAAATATTGCTTTATCAGCATTCGGCACCGCGTCACGCAGACGCCGGATCAATTCACCGAACTGACCCGGCAAGTTATAGCCAACAGTATCCGGAATATTAATGGTACGGGCGCCGGCAGCAATCGCCGCTTCAACAATACGACAGAGAAAATCGAATTCCGAGCGGCCGGCATCTTCCGCCGAGAACTCGACATCATCCGTGTAACTGCGGGCGCGCTTGACCGCATGAATCGCCTGCGCCAGAACCTGATCCGGCTCCATGCGCAACTTCGTTTTCATATGGATCGGCGAAGTCGCGATGAATGTATGAATACGTGACGAGTTGGCCGGCTTCAATACCTCAGCAGCAATATCAATGTCGCGATCGAGTGCACGTGCGAGTCCGCAGACTGTGCTGTCTTTGACAATCTCGGCCACAGCTTTCACTGCGTCGGCATCACCAGGGCTGGCTGCCGGAAAACCCGCTTCTATGACATCGACGCGCAGCCGCTCCAGCGCCTTGCCAATACGGACTTTTTCATCCTTTGTCATTGACGCGCCGGGGCTTTGCTCGCCATCGCGAAGCGTCGTGTCGAAAATAAACAATTTATCATTAGTGCTCATGGCAGCTTTCCTGTTCTCTTGAATCCGAGTGTAGTCACCCGGGCTATGGCCGACAAGCTGTAAACAGATGAATTCACGATGAAATCAATCCACCAACAAGGCTTGCAGCCGGATTTACGGCGATACTACAGGGGGAATTTTGGATGAAGTCGTATCTGCCCTAGCAGGGCAGCAGCAGGCCGAGCAGCAGCGCAAAACCGCAGGGGCGGCTCTGGAAGGAAATCTGATATGCGCTGTAGTGTTTCATTACCACGCTAATATAGGCCGGCTTAAAAGCAAATTCAAGACTTTGTCCTAATCGCCAGAATAGTACAAGGCTATTGCGGTGCGTCCGGAGGATCCGGCGAATCTGTACTGGCGGGTCTGGCAGCCGCATCGGTTTCCGCCAGGCCAGCACGCCGGGAGCGATGCTTGCGCAGCGTCATCAGGGTCAATACCGGCCCGGATACCGCATACAGCAGCAGCAATCCAAACAAGACCAGTGGCGGCTCAATCGAAATCAGCACAAAGACCAGCACTATCGCCAGCACGGCCATAAACGGCACCCGGCCGCGCAGATCAAGGTTCTTGAAACTGTTGAAACGCACATTACTGACCATCAGCACACCGGCGGCGACGGTCAGCAACAAGGTAAACCCGTGCGTAACAATAAATCCCTCTAATTCATAGCGTTCGCCAAGCCAGATCAGGCTTGCAATCAGGCCCGCAGCAGCCGGACTCGGTAACCCCTGGAAATAGCGTTTATCAACAACTCCCACCTGGGTGTTAAAACGTGCCAGCCGCAGCGCGGCGGCAGCGGCATAAATAAACGCGGCCAGCCAGCCAATTTTGCCGACTTCAGCCAGCGACCAGCTATACATGACCAGTGCCGGCGTCAAACCGAATGACACCATGTCCGACAGGCTGTCGTAATGCATGCCGAATTCGCTTTCGGTATTGGTCAACCGTGCAATCCGGCCATCCATGCCATCAAGTATCATCGCCACAAAAATCGCCACAGCTGCAGCCTCAAAGCGCTGATTCATTGCGGCCACAATGGCATAAAAACCGGCGAACAGCGCACCGGTAGTAAACAGATTGGGCAACAAATAGATGCCGTAGCGACGATTCATGACAGGATAAACTTGTTAATTGGCAATAAGTCTGGCCATTGTGGCGCAGTGTGGCGGGAGTCTCAAGCCAGGATGGGTGCCTTATTGCCAATGCGAGTAAAGCAGAATTCCTGATTTAGGCAGTCTCTGGGCAGTGGTGCATGGATGCCCCGGTTACGGAACTAAAGGAAGTAATAAATCAGTGGTTCCTTGGCGAGGTTCCTTGGCAAGGTTCCTTGGCGAGGTTCCTTGGCAAGGTTCCTTGGCAAGGTTCCTTGGCGAGGTTCCTTGGCCCTGAAATTTCAGCTTGCAGCTGCCTCGCTGGATTTTCGATGAACCAGCTTGCCAAGCAGCATGCTGCCGGCCCGAACCGTCTGGCCATGGATAACATCAACGCGGAATTGTTCCGGCAACCAGATATCTACTTCACCGCCAAAATACAGATAACCACAACGCTGGCCCTGGCCAAGCCGCTCACCGCACTGGACATATAACTTCAGACGCTTTGGCCACCAGTTCATGCGAATCGACATGATGACATCATCACCTTCATCGGTTTTTATCCAGAACGCGTACTGGCGAATATCAGGATTGTCCGGATCACGACCAGAGCGCTGATCCATGATTTTGCCTTCAACCGGCGAACGCAATGAAAAAATATTCAGTGGTGACATGCGCAGACGCAGACGAATCGAGGATCGCTTGAGCCAGATATCCGTCAGGTGATCTACCGCAATCACACGGCCATGCAATGGACTGACAACACCCAGTGGAATGGCGGGTACAGCACGCGGAGGGTCACGCAGCAATATCATTACCAACAACATCAATACGAGCAGAATACCCCCGGCCACCAGACCGAGTGTCAGCTTGGCAATCAGCGCAATGACCGCCAGCAGGATGAGTGTCGGCCAGCCCTCGCGGGCAATAATAGGATAGGAATTGCTGGGCATCGTGTTACTACCGGGACTTTAACATGGCTTGAGGACAACCTGCCCTGCGAACAGGACAGGTTGCTGAAACAATGGCAAACGATGACATGAATACAACCGGTTTGGCTACAGCAGAATCAGTTTTTTTGCTGGTCGACAAGTTTGTTCTTGCCAATCCAGGGCATCATGCCGCGCAGCTTGCTGCCAACCTGCTCAATCTGATGTTCACCACTAAGCCGGCGCATGGCTTTCATCGTAGCGACACCGCTCTGGTTTTCGAGAATAAATTCACGCGCAAACTGGCCGGTCTGGATTTCAGTCAGGATTCTGCGCATCTCGGCCTTGGTTTCGGCATTGATGACGCGTGGACCGCGGGTGAAATCACCATATTCGGCAGTATTTGAAATCGAATAACGCATGTTGGCGATGCCGCCCTCGTAAATCAGATCCACAATCAGTTTCACTTCATGCAAACATTCAAAGTACGCCATCTCCGGCGCATAACCGGCTTCTGTCAATGTTTCAAAACCGGCCTGAATCAATGCCGTCAAACCACCGCATAATACGGCCTGTTCGCCAAACAAATCAGTTTCAGTTTCTTCGCGGAAATTGGTTTCAATGACACCGGCACGGCCACCACCATTGGCGGAGGCATATGACAGTGCAATATCCTTGGCCTGCCCGGAAGCATCCTGATACACCGCAATCAATGACGGCACACCACCGCCCTGCGTATAGGTAGAGCGCACCAGATGACCGGGACCTTTCGGTGCAATCATAATCACATCAAGATCGGCACGCGGTACGATCTGCTGGAAGTGGATATTGAAACCGTGGGCAAAGGCCAGTACTGCGCCCTTTTTAATATTCGGCTCAATCTGCTCGGCGTAAAGTTTTGCCTGATGCTCATCGGGCGCCAGCACCATGACAACATCGGCACTTTTGACGGCATCTTCAATGGACTTGACCGTCAGTCCGGCAGTTTCAGCTTTTTTTGCCGAACCTGACCCCGGGCGCAGACCGACGATCACATTAACACCGGACTCTTTCAGGTTATTGGCATGAGCATGCCCCTGTGAACCATAACCAATGATGGCCACCTGCTTGCCCTGAATAAGTGACAGATCCGCGTCTTTGTCGTAATAGATATTTAATGACATGTTCTTTAACCTTGGACTTCAGTTGATAGTTTATAGTTGATAGACGATAGATAATTTTCCTGATCGGGACAGGTTGTAGACTCGCTGCCAGCGCCTACAAACCATGATCTGTTCGTCTATATGCTGATTGCCTTGTCGCCACGCGCAATACCACTTACGCCTGAGCGCACAGTTTCCAGAATCTGCTTTTGATCCAGCGCTTCAATAAACGCATTCAGTTTTTCACCAGTGCCTGTAAGCTCGATGGTATAGCTGTTTTCAGTAACATCAATTACGCGACCGCGGAATATGTCAACCAGCCGTTTAACTTCGTCTCGCGCTGATCCCTTGGCCTGGGTCTTGATCAACATCAATTCACGCTCAATATGCCGCGTCTCACTGAGATCGACGACCTTGATCACATCGACCAGTTTGTTAATTTGCTTGATGATCTGCTCGACAACTTCATCCGAGCCGCTGGTGACCAGTGTCATGCGTGATATGTCGCTGTCTTCAGTTGGCGCGACCGTCAGTGATTCGATATTAAAGGCACGCGCGGAAAACAGCCCAGCCACACGTGACAATGCACCGGCTTCATTTTCCAGCAATAAAGAAAGTATATGGCGCATCAGGCAAGCTCCCGATCGGTAGAGCTCTGCTCAGGCGACAAATGCATTTCATGCTGGCCCTTGCCGGACGCAATCATCGGATACACGTTTTCAGTCTGATCGGTAATAAAGTCCATCAACACCAGCCGGTCTTTCATGGCGAACGCTTCTTTCAGTGCTGATTCGACATCAGCACTTTTATCAATGCGCATGCCCACATGACCATAGGCTTCGGCCAGTTTGACGAAATCCGGGATCGCATCCATATAGGAATGCGAATAGCGGCCGGCATAAAAGAATTCCTGCCACTGCCGCACCATACCCATATAGCGGTTATTCAAACTGACGATCTTGATCGGCAAATCGTATTGCAGGCAGGTAGACAATTCCTGCAGGCACATCACCAGACTTGCCTCACCACTGATGCAAACCACTTCACTGTCCGGGAACGCCAGCTTCACACCCATTGCCGCCGGTACACCAAAGCCCATCGTGCCGAGACCACCGGAATTGATCCAGCGCCGCGGCTTGTCAAACTTGTAGTACTGCGCCGCCCACATCTGATGCTGACCCACGTCCGAAGTCACATAGGCATCACCCTGGGTGATCTCCCAGAGTTTCTCCACCACATGTTGCGGTTTGATGATTTCGCTCTTGCGGTTGTAGCGTAGGCAATCAAGTTTCTGCCAGTCGGCAATCTGCTGCCACCAGTTTTTCAGCGCACCGGCATCCGGCTGGCGCTTGTCTTCGCTGATCTGCGCAATCAAATCATTCAACACGCTTTTTACATCACCGACGATCGGCACATCCACCGGCACGTTTTTCGAGATCGACGCCGGGTCGATATCAATATGCACAATCTTCGCATCGGGACAGAATTTCTCCAGATCACCGGTGACCCGATCATCAAAGCGCGCACCAATGGCAATCAGCACATCACAGTGATGCATGGCCATGTTGGCTTCATAAGTACCATGCATGCCCAGCATGCCAACGAACTGCTTGTCCGTCGCTGGATAGGCACCCAGGCCCATCAACGTATTGGTGATTGGATAGCCGAGCAACCGGGTGAATTCAGTCAATTCCTTGTCGGCATTCGACAGAATCACACCGCCACCGCTGTAGATCATCGGTTGCCTTGCATCGAGGATTAAATCCACGGCCTTGCGGATCTGGCCGGGATGGCCACGCGTCACCGGTTTGTAGGAGCGCATGTCGACCGAGGCCGGATATTCGTATTCACACACATCGGCGGTGATATCTTTTGGAATATCAACCAGCACCGGGCCGGGCCGGCCGCTCATCGCGACATGAAACGCTTTCTTGATGGTCGCTGCGAGATCGCGCACGTCCTTGACGAGGAAATTATGTTTCACGCACGGCCGACTGATACCAATGGCATCAACTTCCTGGAACGCATCATTACCAATCAGATGCGTAGGCACCTGACCGGAGAAGATAACCAGCGGAATGGAATCCATATAGGCGGTGGCAATACCGGTAATGGTATTGGTCACACCGGGACCGGAGGTCACCAGCACCACGCCGGGCAAACCGGTCGCACGCGCATAACCGTCCGCCGCATGGGTAGCACCCTGCTCATGGCGCACGAGGATATGTTCGACGGCGTCCTGCTTGTACAATTCGTCGTAAATGTGGAGAACGGCACCGCCGGGATACCCGAAGATGTGTTTGACGCCTTCGTCTTTGAGCGCACGCACGAAAATCTCTGCGCCACGCAGTTGCTCTTTTTGATTAGTCGTAGTCACTTTCTGCCTCAAGCTAAAACATGTTTGGTTATAGTTGTAGTCAGTCCCCGCCCCGCCGTGGTCAGGCGCTGGGGGAAAACCGGCAACAGTACTGGCAAAGCCCGGGTTGGTCAAGATACCGGCAGAATTATTCGATTTTCATGCAATCGCTAGAGCGGCAGCCAGCGAGCGTTTATAGTGGCGGCTGCTTGCGCCGGGATTGCACCTATGGCCGGTGGCGTCGGCTCACAGTTTGCCGGATTACATTAAACTGCCTGTTTAACCTGCTAATAACAAAATAAAATGCGTACATCGAAATACCTGCTCAGCACCCTGCGTGAAGCTCCCGCCGACGCTGAAATCATATCCCACCAACTGATGCTGCGTGCCGGCATGGTGCGCAAACTGGCGGCTGGCATTTACAGCTGGCTGCCACTCGGCTTGCGGGTATTACGCAAGGTTGAACGTATCGTGCGCGAGGAAATGGATGCCAGCGGCGCGCAGGAACTCTTGCTGCCAGGCGTACAGCCGGCCGAACTCTGGCAGGAATCCGGTCGCTGGGAGCAGTATGGCCCGGAGCTGCTGCGCCTTCAGGATCGGCATGAACGCGAATTCTGTCTCGGTCCGACCCATGAAGAAATCATTACCGATCTGATCCGGCGCGAGGTTCGCAGTTACAAGCAGCTGCCGGCGAACTTCTACCAGATACAGACCAAGTTCCGTGACGAGATCCGGCCGCGCTTCGGCATCATGCGGGCGCGTGAATTCCTGATGAAGGATGCCTATTCGTTTCATCTGAGTCAGGCGTGTTTGCAGCAAACCTATGAACAGATGTACAGCACCTATACGCGGATTTTTACCCGACTGGGTCTTGATTTCCGCGCCGTTGCCGCCGATACCGGCGCCATTGGCGGCAGCGGCTCACATGAATTTCATGTGCTGGCCGCCTCCGGTGAAGACGCCATCGCCTTCAGCGACAGCAGTGACTATGCCGCCAATGTCGAACTTGCCGAAGCGCTGGCTCCCGCTGGCGAACGTGCCGCTGCAACGGAAACCATGCGGCTGGTGGATACACCGGATGCCAAAACCATTGCTGATCTGGTCAAGCAGCATGGCCTGCCGATTGAAAAAACAGTGAAGACACTCATCGTCAACGGTACTGATGACGGCAGTCTGGTCGCGCTGCTGGTACGCGGCGACCATGAACTGAACGCCGTTAAAGCGGCAAAACTGCCACAAGTCGCCGAGCCACTGCAAATGGCCGACGCGGCCGCGATTCGCAAGGCCATCGGTGCCGACCCCGGTTCAATCGGCCCGGTGAATCTGCCCATCCCGTACATTGTTGATCGCAGCGTTGCACAGATGAGTGACTTTGGTGCCGGTGCGAATATCGACCACAAGCATTATTTCGGTATTAACTGGGAACGTGATGTTGCATTGCCCCAGGTCGCCGATCTGCACAATGTTCGCGACGGTGATCCGAGCCCCGACGGCCAGGGTCAACTGGTCATTCGCCGCGGCATCGAAGTCGGACATATCTTCCAGCTTGGTGAAAAATACAGTGCTGCAATGAAAGCCACCTGTATTGATGAAACCGGCACTGCAAAAACACTGACCATGGGCTGTTATGGTATCGGCGTCTCGCGCGTAGTCGCCGCTGCGATTGAACAGAACTACGACGATCGCGGCATTATCTGGCCGGCAGCGATCGCCCCGTTTGAAGTGGTATTGATACCGATCAACCTGCACAAATCCGAACGCCTGCGTACGGCGATTGAATCACTCTATAAATCACTGCAACAAGCAGGCATTGATGTGTTGCTGGACGATCGGCGTGAACGCCCCGGCGTGATCTTTGCCGACATGGAACTGATCGGTATCCCACACCGGGTTGTGTTCAGTGAACGCGGGCTGGATGCCGGTTTACTTGAATATCAGGGCCGTACCGATAGCGAAAAACAGGAAATTCCGCTGGCGGAAATTGTGACGTTTTTAAAGAATAAATTAAACCCGCCACAGCAATAACGAATAACCTTATGCGTCGGCATTAGCCGTGCAAATGAAACACCTTGTTCATTACCTGCCAGCGGCCATCTGTTTTCAGTAATGTAAACATGTCGGTAAAACGATAGCTAAGCCAGTTATCCAGTTCCAGTCGCAACGTGGCAATCGTACCGACGACTTCAATCTTGACGATTCTGGCTTCCAGATCCGGTGACGGTTCATTGTTGTCATTCCAGTCAAACAGGTTCTGGATCGGGCCGGCAAATAAATCTGCGCCAACATAACCGAAAATCGTGGCGTCCTTGTGAAAGGCCGGTTTCATGTCGTCGCCCCTGGCAGATTTGGCACCGTCAATGTAGTGCTGAATGCATGCCTGGATAGCGGTATAATCGCTGATTGGTGTTGTGGTATCGCTCATAAAAAACTCCTTACTGCAAAAATATCTGATTGAAAAATGAAGAAAATCGAAAATCACAATTTTCGATTTTCGTGCTCTGATAATTCATGGATGAATTAATCAGAGCTTCCTTGACTGGTTTCGAGAATAGCAAAATCAGTATACGCTGCATAATCAATCGGCTTGCAG
>JBBDSJ010000034.1:0-9218 GCA_040905025.1 Gammaproteobacteria bacterium | reverse complement strand
CGGGGGGCTTGCTGGAGATGTCGTAAACGACGCGGGAGATGCCGTCGATTTCGTTGATGATGCGGCGGGCGACATGGTCGAGGAATTCGGCCGGCAGGCGCGCCCAGTGTGCGGTCATGAAGTCGACGGTTTCGACGGCGCGTAATGCAATCACGTAATCATAACCGCGGCTGTCACCTTTCACGCCGACGGAGCGTACCGGCAGGAAGACGGCAAATGCCTGGCTGGTCTTGTCGTACAGATCATGTTTGCGCAGTTCTTCAATATAGATGGCGTCGGCGAGCCGCAGCAGATCGGCGTATTCCTTTTTCACTTCACCAAGAATGCGCACACCGAGACCTGGGCCCGGGAACGGATGCCGGTAAACCATGTCGGCGGGCAGGCCGAGACTGACTCCGAGCTTGCGCACTTCGTCCTTGAATAATTCACGCAGCGGTTCGAGCAGCTTGAGCTTCATGTGTTCGGGCAAACCGCCGACGTTGTGATGGGATTTGATGACATGCGCCTTGCCGGTTTTGGCGCCGGCCGATTCGATCACGTCCGGGTAGATCGTGCCCTGCGCGAGCCATTGCACATTTTCAATCTTGTCTGATTCGTCATCGAAGACATCAATGAACGTACCACCAATAATCTTGCGTTTGGCTTCCGGATCGTCGGTACCGGCGAGCGCGGCCAGGAAGCGATCCTCGGCATCGACGCGAATCACCCGAATGCCCATGTTCTCGGCAAACGTGGCCATAACCTGATCGCCTTCATGCAAACGCAGCAGACCGTTGTCGACAAACACGCAGGTCAGTTGCTCGCCAATCGCTTCATGCAACAGCGCCGCGACCACGCTGGAATCGACACCACCGGACAGGCCCAGCAGCACATGATCATTGCCGACCTGCGCGCGTATGCTGCCAATCAAATTGCCGGCAATGTTTTCCATGGTCCATAGACCGCGACAACCGGCGATGTCATACAAAAACCGGTGCAAGATGGCCTGGCCCTGTTTCGTATGCGTGACTTCCGGATGAAACTGCAACGCATAAAATAGCCGGTCTTCATCAGCGATACCGGCGATCGGCGCGTTGTCCGTGCTGGCAATGACCTTGAAGCCGTCCGGCAGTTGCGTGACATGATCGCCGTGGCTCATCCAGACATCGAGCAGGCCATGGCCTTGATCGTTGACGTGATCCTGAAGATCGCGCAGCAGATTGGAATGGCCGCGGGCGCGCACCCGGGCAAAACCGAATTCACGTTTGCTTGACGGCGCAACTTCACCACCGAGCTGCACGGCCATGGTTTGCATGCCGTAGCAGATCCCCAATACCGGGATGCCGAGATCAAACACTGCCTGCGGTGCGCGGATGTCCTGATTGGCGGTAACGGATTCCGGCCCGCCGGAAAGAATAATGGCAATGGGATTGAAGGCGCGGATGTCGGCTTCCGGCATGTCCCAGGCATGGATCTCGGAATAGACCTGCGCTTCGCGCACACGCCGGGCGATGAGTTGCGTGTACTGGGAACCGAAGTCGAGGATGAGAATTTTTTCGGCGTGTATGTCGGTCATTATTCGGGAAGATAATAGAGTGTCGATAATGGATTATAGATAAACCCGGCAAGGCTATTGGTTGCCCACAGTTGTTGGTATTGCCTGTGCTGGTGACCGTGTAAATTATTCTGGAAGCTCTGATTAATTCAGAGGTTCCTTCTGCGTTAACACGCTTTTGCCCGAAGCGGTCTCAAAATTTATTCCCCCTCCCCACGTGGGAGGGGGTTAGGGGGAGGGGGCAAAAAGATTTAACAAGAAACCCCCACCCCAGCCCTCCCCCTGGAAGGGGGAGGGTATCTATTTTTAGCCCTCCCCTTCCAGCGGGAGGGTATCTATTTTTAGCCCTCCCCTTCCAGCGGGAGGATATCTATTTTTAGCCCTCCCCTTCCGGCGGGAGGATATCTATTTTTTTCGACCGCTTCCGGGTATATCTACCAGTATCTACCAACTATTATTTTTACGACTGCTTCTGGGTATATCTACCAGTATCTACCAACTATTATTTTTACGACTGCTTCTGGGTATATCTATCAGTTTCTATCAACTGTTTTTTCTCAGCCACTTCTGGATATAGTTACCAGTTTCTATCAACTATTTTTTCTCGGCCGGTTCTGGATATAGCTACCCGTTTCTATCAACTATTATCTAAACGCTATCATTTGCCAAATCAGTCCATGCGGTAATTCGGTGCTTCCTTGGTGATCGTTACGTCGTGCACATGGCTTTCGCGGACACCGGCACCGGTCAGGCGCACGAATTCAGCGTTGCTGCGCATGGCTTCGAGATTGTTGCTGCCGGTATAACCCATCGCGGCACGCAGGCCCCCCATCAATTGATGCACGATCGCGGACAATGCGCCTTTATAAGGTACGCGGCCCTCGATACCTTCCGGCACCAGTTTTTCAATTTCGCTACCTTCCTGGAAATAGCGATCCGAGGAGCCTTCCTTCTGCGACATCGCGCCGAGCGAGCCCATGCCGCGATAGGATTTGTACGAACGGCCCTGGTACAACTCGACTTCACCCGGCGCTTCTTCGGTACCGGCAAACAAACCGCCGATCATGACGCTGTGCGCACCGGAGACAATCGCCTTGGCCACGTCACCGGAATAACGAATGCCGCCATCGGAAATCACCGGCACACCGGTCTTCTTGATCGCTTCGGCAACGGTGGAAACTGCCGTCACCTGTGGCACGCCAATACCGGTCACAATCCGCGTTGTGCAAATCGAACCGGGACCAATGCCAACCTTGACGGCATCGACGCCGGCATCGACCAGCGCCAGGCCACCATCGGCCGTTGCGACATTGCCGCCAACAACCTGGCAATCCGGGTATTGCTGCTTGATCCAGCGCACCATATCAATCACGCCACGCGAGTGACCATGCGCGGTATCGACCACAACGACATCAACGCCGGCTTCAACCAGTGCCACCACACGTTCATGCGTGCCTTCACCGACGCCGACGGCCGCACCAACACGCAAGCGTTCATGTTCATCCTTGCAGGCATTCGGAAATTCTTCCGACTTCTGGATGTCCTTGACGGTGATCAGACCGCGCAATTCAAACTTGTCGTTCACGACCAGCACTTTCTCAATCCGGTACTTGTGCAGCAGCGCGACGACTTCCTCGTTCTCGGCGTTCTCGCCGACTGTAACCAGCTTTTGTTTACCCGTCATGATGCTGGACACCGGCGCATCGTAGTTACGCTCGAAACGCAGATCGCGGCTGGTGACAATGCCGACCAGTTCCTGGCCATCGACCACAGGTACGCCGGAAATGTCGTGCTTGCGCGTGATCGCCAGCACTTCACGAATGCTCATGTTCGGGTTGACGGTGATCGGATCGCGGATCACACCGCTCTCGAATTTCTTCACCGTACGCACCTGCAATGCCTGCTCGGCCGGGCTCATGTTCTTGTGGATAATGCCCATGCCGCCGGCCTGCGCCAGCGTGATCGCCAGGCGGCCTTCGGTGACGGTGTCCATGGCCGCCGAGACCAGTGGAATATTCAGGTGAATACCGCGGGTGAATTGCGTTTCCAGACTGACGTCGCGGGGAAGCACGTCCGAATAAGCGGGTTTGAGAAGAACATCGTCAAATGTCAGTGCTTCGACTGGCGTACGCATAAACAATCTGCTTTGCTGGAAGGTGTAAAGCCGCCCATTATAAGGGAATGCCCGGCAGCCGGTAAATGAAACT
This sequence comes from Gammaproteobacteria bacterium, assembly GCA_040905025.1. GTDB lineage: Bacteria > Pseudomonadota > Gammaproteobacteria > Methylohalomonadales > Methylohalomonadaceae > JBBDSJ01. Next base: position 5,477 of record JBBDSJ010000034.1, on the reverse strand, counting down.
GCACGCTTGAATAGCTCCGGCGCCGGCATTCAGCCGTGCCAGCCGCAGGATAAGGGAATATTAATGATATTTTTCATATACTTGCGCAATGGCATAAATTTTTAATGGCGATAACAAATTACGAATTTTCCAAACCTGCGTAAAATAGCCGCATGAACGATTTCAGTCCGCCTGATCCAGGCCAGCGCCGCATCTTCAGCGTCGCCGAACTCAACCGCACCGCCCGCGCCCTGCTCGAGGGCGAATTCCCGAGCATCTGGGTCGAGGGCGAGATCTCGAACCTGGCCCGGCCGGCATCCGGCCATTTGTACTTCTCGCTCAAGGACAGTAAGGCCCAGGTTCGCTGCGCGTTGTTCAAAAACCGCGCGCTGGGCCTGAAAACCCGGCCGGAAAACGGCATGCAGGTACTGCTGCGCGCCGGTGTCAGTCTGTATGAAGGCCGCGGTGAATTTCAGTTGATTGTTGAATACCTGGAACCGGCCGGCGCCGGTGCGCTGCAACGTGCGTTTGAAGAACTGAAACGCAAACTCGAGGCCGAGGGGCTGTTCGACCCGGCGCACAAGCAAACCTTGCCGGCTTTTCCCAAACGCATCGGCGTGATCACGTCGCCCAGTGGCGCGGCCATCCGTGACGTGTTGAATGTACTCAAGCGACGCTATCCCGGTGTCGAAGTCATCATTTACCCGGCGCCGGTACAGGGTGCCGACGCGCCGGCAAAACTCAAACGCATGCTGGACGTTGCCATTGCCCGCAATGAAGTCGATGTGCTGTTACTGACGCGCGGCGGTGGTTCGCTGGAAGACTTGTGGGCGTTTAATGATGAACCACTCGCGCGCGCGATTCATGCCTGCCCGTTGCCGATTGTCAGTGCCGTCGGCCATGAAATCGATTTCACAATTGCCGATTTTGTTGCCGACCAGCGCGCCGCCACGCCATCGGCGGCGGCAGAGCTGTTAAGCCCGGATCAAACGCAGTTACTGCGGCAACTGGCACGTTATGAAAGCCTGCTTGACCGGCAGATGCAGCAGCAACTGCGCAGCCGTAAAGACCGCATCAACAGTTTGCAAAAACGGCTGCCGCATCCACAGCGCACATTGCAACAAATCAGCCAGCGGCTGGACGATTTAACACTGCGCAGCCAGCGGGCGATCAAGACTGATCTGAATCAACGCAACAGCAAACTGGCACGCCTGCAGGCCTTGCTCAGCGGCCAGAATCCGAAACGATTGCTACAGCAACAACGCGAACGCGCGGTCAGAATCAATACCAGCCTGCAACGCTTGATCAAACTGCAACTGCAACGCAAAACCGAAAAGCTGCAACAACTCGGCCACAACCTTGATACCGTCAGCCCGCTGGCGACGCTGGGCCGCGGTTATGCGATTGTGCAGAAAGATAACGGCGAAATAGTGCGAAGCACCGAACAACTGGTTAAGGATGAATTGTTATATGGAAGATTCGGCACAGGCAATGCCAAACTGAAAGTGTCCAGCATAGAAGGCGATGATTGAGCGTAGGCTGTCTGTATGCAACTATCAAAATAAGCCAGGAAATAAATCTGTCACCTTTTTCCTTCAGCTCTGCACGTTAATCAGTTCGTAGATAAATAGGAAGGTGGCCGCGCGGATCTCGAATAGACACTCAATGCTGTCACTGTGATTAATATCAGCCCCATGCCCAGAATTTGCACAGCCACCAAGCTTTCATTCAAAACAACGACGCCGAACAGCGATGCGGTGACCGGTTCGACCATTGCCACAATTGAGGCCACGGCCGGCGCCGTATGCTTCAGGCCGATGATATAAAACACAAACGACAATCCCGCACCGAACACACCCAGTGCGGCGAATAACGGCCAATCCGGCGTGCTCAGGGCGGCAACAGTCTGGTCGACATCGGCTGGCAGAATAAGGACGACGGCAAGTACCGCAAACGCGATTGAGAGAATCGCCTGTGGACTGCCGTGCGGCGCCGCATATTTGAAGCCGAAAATGAATATCGCGTAGGACAGACCGGCAAGCAGTCCGGCTCCTACTCCAATCGCCGTGACGCTGCCCGCACCGATATCGTAAATTTGAGTAAGCAACACAATACCCACCATCACCACCGCGATCGCAGCCCACTTCAATGCCGTGGGACTTTCTAGCTTGAGTGCGAATGACACGAGATACACGAACACGGGGGCGCAATACATCAACGTCGCCGCAACCGCGACGCTGCCATGCGCGATACTCACGAAATAGAATGCAAAGTTACCGGCTACACCGATACCGGCAATCGCTGACCAGAACCATAACCGGCGGTTTGCCAGTCCACTGCCATGCGGGCGCAGCGCCAGCCAGACGAGGACACACAGCAGCCCAATCGCACCGCGGTAGAATGAAACAACGAATGCATCCCAGCCATCGGCCATAAGAATACCGCCGATCCCACCGGATAAACCCCAGAAAAGAGCCGCCAGCACAATGAAAGCTGTACTTGCACCCATCATTCAATCTCGCTTTTTGATAATGAATTTTAAAGATTCGCGGCGGCGAGTGCCGTAGCAGAAAAGTTGTCGCTGTGTCCGGTATTATTAGCAGGTAGTTAGAATAGCACGCAAGTGGCAAGTTCAGACTGCGCCCTGGCCCCGGTTATTCTGTCAGGGTTCATGGCTGATACTTGGCTTCCGGCCATATCCCGTTTATCTCATCAGCTTGGTGTTGTGCTGCGAATCGCTCCCAAACAATACCGTTCACGTCTGTATCCTGTGAGAATTCGGTGGCCGTAGAATCTTCCCAGCCCAAATGCCTTAGGGTACCCGGAGCACAGGCCGGGTCTTGGCGCACAGAAACATTCAGTGACTCTGTTCTCCAAAGCGCATATTCACTTGGAATCGATGAACACGGCTGCGCACCCAAACGCCTGGAATAGTCCTCAACGGTTTCGTCGATTTTGTCAGTTGAGATTGCAATATGGAGTTTTCTCATTTCTTTCCCTTTGAACTCTAACGCCGGTATTCAGGTTCACATCAAGGCAGAAGAACTCGTTAACAGTAAAACCGCGGCCAGAGTGACATTTGATGTCTATGTGCATCCTGATTCCATTGCTTATTGATATGGCATATCCCATAAAAAACCATATAGATTTAAACCTGACCCAGGTTATTCTCGTACACGACGACCTCGATACCGTGCTCCTCAGCCAAAGGTTCGAGAACCGAATCACCCTTTGTACAAATGGCTACGGAGTGAATACTTCTCGGACGTAATCGCTCCATGAGGAGTGCTGAAAACACTGCTTGCCCTATCAAATACATTCCGAGGCGTTTGGCCTTCGTTTGTACAACGACAATATCCTTACCCTCAATATCTACCGAACCAGCATTTCTACGTTCAAACGGACCGCCCATGATGATGACACCATCCAATAGGCGCTGCGCATTACCATCACCATGTCGCACGGCGGGAAATTCCTCGATCAATGTCCCGCCGATCTCTTGCCAGTACCTCCGGGTCAACGGAGTTTCCCATTTGCTCACACGGAGCCCCCTTCTGCCCTACTAAGTATTATGCGGCATGTTGGCAAATAATATTATAAAAGGGCTTTTACAGGCATTGTGTATTAATCTTCTGAAAAATAATCTGAATCAATCCTCTTCAGCTCATATACTGCTTCTGTTGAGACTCCAACACCATTATCAATCATATATTCTGCAAGGCGCTGGCCATTAATAAGAATAATTCTGTTATCTATGTTTCTGACATAATCGACAGCTTCCCGAGTATAATCAGACGTGGTAATAAATATACCTTTACGAGCTCTTTGTCCTTGTAGCGCACCTGCAAACTTCTGTATTTCTGGCCGGCCAATCACGTTCTGCCAACGCTTTGCCTGAATATAAATCGTATCCAGGCCCAAGCGATCCTCATTAATAATTCCGTCAATACCTTCATCGCCGGATCGACCGATTGCCTGACCCGCTTCCTTTCTGGAACCTCCATAGCCCATCCGAACCAGCATATCTATCACAAGTTTTTCAAAGAATGCTGGCGAACAGTTGTGAATTGATTCCAATAACTCAGAAACCAGGTCGTTTCGAAGAGATTGATAAGATGATTCAAGATTTTCTTCCGGCGTTTGATCTGACAATGCTTCGTTTTGCGTTGTTTGAGACGTAGTTTCTGTTTTATCATTTCGCTGATACTTGAATTTAATAAAATCCTCAAATTTTTCAAGATAAGCTACGTTCAAAGCATCCGGTTTCTCTTTAAGTACTTCTAATCCACGATCAGTAATCCTGAATTGGCCGCGCTTGGGAGATTCCAATAACCCCGCCTTTGTCATATAAGTCCGTGCCCAGCCAACACGATTGTCAAATGTTGGCTGTTTACCACTAGGCAACAACTCTCTTCTTTCGTCTTCTGATAACCCAAACTCATTTGCTAAAATATCGACAGACTGTCTGAATTGATGAATTTCACCATCAGCAGCCAATTTCAACATCGGCAACATTATCGATTGATAATCCGGAATAGCCATAATCTAGCCTGGGTTTTGATCTTGTGCCTGTGTATAGGCATCAAGTAACCGTCGAATCATTTTTTGATACTGGGTGTTGTGTTTTCTGGCTTCGCGCTTGAAAAACTCAACACTGGATTTACTCAATGTGATAGTTACTTTAACGGTGTCATCGCGATAGGCCAGTGCTTCCGGAGGCGGCAGAAAATCCTGTACCACCTTTACCTCGCCTAATGGCTCATCAGTGTATTTTATTTTGCCGGTCATATATCTGTTTACCCTTGCGCCAATAACCTGCACCGATAATTCGTATTATCCCGTTGCGATATGTGAATCTGACGGTCAGAACACCACCACCGGTTTTTCCGAAACAGTACCAGCGCTGTTCTTTGTCACTGTGTGAAATATCGGCTGCAATAACGCGCATCGCATCAGCGAACGCATATTGCGCCTCGGTGAAGGAAACGCCATGTTTATACTGATTGATTAAATCCTTCTCTGGATCCCACTCGAAACTGTCCATGTCTTGAGTACCATTGTAGTATAAATATGGCTATTTATACATATAATAATAAATAACTATTTAATATCAATAAATTATAACAACCCCTAGCAACTTACCGCTGCCGTTCTGACCAGGTCATCGCTACCATAGTTGAAGCGGTAATAGAGTTTGCCAAGCCACTCATGCAACGCAGTGCGGCTGACGGCAAGTGCGCCGGCACTCGGCAGCCAGCGTTCCAGGCCGGTTGTGGATTTGAAACTGTCGCGCTGAAATCCGGTCGGGGCCGGTGTCACTTGTAATTTGGTCAAATCAAAAGCGAACACGGCACGCGGCATGTGGCTGGCGTGGGTCACGAGAAACACATTGCGAATTTGTTGACCGCCGAGAATGAATTCACTGCAAACTGCGTTCTCAAAAGTATTATCACTGCGCGCTTCTTTCCATTTCGCTTCAGTAGCAAATGATTGCTCCA
>JBBDSJ010000033.1:0-9270 GCA_040905025.1 Gammaproteobacteria bacterium | reverse complement strand
AAGGGCCAACAGCCTGAATGAAAAAGGGGTTCTGGCGACGTGACTGGTTTACCGGTCTGCTTATCGTCGCGTTTTTTCTGGCAATCGCCAACTCGGGAGTGATCACGGGGCTCGAACGCAGCGCCTATGATTTGGGCCTGCGCTTGTCTGATCGTGCCGCCAGTGATCGTATAGCTGTGATTGCCATCGATGATGAAAGTATAGCCAACCTCGGCCGCTGGCCCTGGCCACGTGATCGGCTGGGCCGCATGATCGAACAACTGGCCGACAGCGGCGCCCGTGTGATTGGCAATACCATCTTGCTGTCGGAGCCACAAATCGACCCCGGGCTGGTGCATATTAACCAGCTGATTGAATTTTATGACAGCTCCGCGCTGGCTTATTCCGGCGATCCGGATGCCGCTGCCTTCGGCCAGCAACTGCGCGATTCCCGCGCCGATCTGGATACCGACGCCAAACTTGCTGCCAGCATGACGAGCGCCGGCAATGTTGTCATGGGCATGCAATTCAACCTGTCGCGCAGCGGTGTTGTCCTGAGTCGACCGGACTCGACATTACCCGCCAGCATCAGTCGTAATCAGGTCGATAACAAGTCCGGTAATCCGGCAGATGGCGCACCGTGGCCGGCGGAATCAGCAACACCGCCCATTCCGGCATTGGCCGAGGCCGCCGCTGCTATCGGTCACATGAACACCTGGTGGGATGCTGACGGCACCGTACGCTCGGAATTACTGCTGATTGATTATGACGGCAGCTACTACCCCTCCCTGGCGCTGCAAATCGCTGCGCGCAACCTGAATCTCACATCCGAGGATATCCAGGTCCAGCTCGGTGAAGCCGTCACACTCGGCCGTCTGCGCATACTGACCGACTCCATCAGCCGCATGTATCCATATTTTTACCAGGGTGACGACAATCGTAGCGCGTTCAGTGTCGACTCATTTTATGATGTCGTCGAAGGCAAGATTACTACCGGGAAGTATCAAGACAAAATCGTACTGCTCGGCGCCACAGCGTTTGGTGTCGGCACACCATTCCCGACACCTGTGGCAGAAGGCATGCCGCCCGTACTGGTACTCGCCAATGTCGTATCCAGCATTCTCAACCAGGATTTCTTCGTCGAACCAGTCTGGGGCGAGTATGGCCGGCTGGGCGCATTTGCCTTGATCGCGCTGTTTCTGATCCTGCTAGTACCGCGTTTATCGGCAGGCTGGGCCGCACTCGGCAGCCTGATTTTACTGTTGGGGCTGTTCGGCAGCAGCCAGTACTTGCTGATTCAGCAATCCATGTGGGTACAGTTGATGTGGCCGGCAGCACTGCTGGTGGGTGGCTATCTGCTCTTGATCAGCAAACGTTTCCTCGCCACTGAAATCGGCAAGCTGAAATCAGATGAGGCATCGGCTGAAAGCAACCGCATGCTCGGCCTGGCGTTCCAGCAACAAGGCCAGCTCGACATGGCATTTGAAAAATTCCGCAAGTGCCCGCAAGACGAAAATATCGCCGAGCCGCTGTATAACCTGGCACTCGATTATGAACGCAAACGCCAGTTCAACAAGGCCGTGTCAGTATATGAATACATCAATAAATTTAGTCCAAAATTCAAGGATTTGCAGGATCGGCTGAAACGCAGCCGGAATATGCAGGACACCCTGATCATCGGCGGCAGCGGTGGCAAGGCAAACGCCACGTTGATGCTTGCAGGCGACGGGGTATCAAAACCCATGCTCGGCCGCTATGAAGTCGAGAAAGAACTGGGTAAGGGCGCGATGGGCGTTGTTTACCTGGGCCGGGATCCGAAGATTAACCGCGTCGTGGCAGTCAAGACACTGGCGCTGTCGGAAGAATTTGAAGGTGATGAACTGGAACAGGTCAAAAGCCGCTTCTTCCGTGAAGCGGAAACGGCCGGGCGGCTGACGCATCCGAATATCGTTACCATCTATGATGCCGGTGAAGAACATGATCTGGCGTATATCGCGATGGAATTCCTCAGTGGTCATGACATGACCGTTTACACCCAGCTGGAAAGCCTGCTGCCCATACGCAAAGTCCTCGAAGTCACAGCAATGGCTGCTGATGCGCTGGATTATGCCCATGGCAAAAACGTTGTGCACCGCGATATCAAACCGGCCAATATCATGTTTGAACCGGACACCGGTGCCATCAAACTGACGGACTTCGGTATCGCCCGGATTACTGATTCAAGCAAAACCAAAACCGGCATGGTACTGGGTACACCTTCCTATATGTCGCCAGAACAGCTGTCCGGCAAGAAAGTCGATGGCCGTTCCGATATCTTCTCGCTGGGTGTAATGTTTTATCAGCTGCTGACGGGCAAACTGCCGTTCCGTGGTGAATCGATGGCCACGCTGATGTTCAAGATTGCCAATGATCCACACCCGATATTGTCAGAAGTCAGGCCTGATATTGCTGGCGAGGCTCCGTGTGTGATGGCTATTATTGACAAGGCTCTGGTCAAGGATCCGGATCAGCGCTATCAGCGCGGCAGCGAAATGGCGGCCGATCTGCGCAGCTGTCTGCAAACCCTGGGGGTACAGCCATGAAGATGCAAGGCCAACTGGAAATCGCCAATCTGTCTGATGTTGGCAAAAAACGGCCACACAACGAAGACAGCACCGGTACCGATGCCGGTAATGGACTGGTGGTTCTGGCCGACGGAATGGGCGGCTACAAGGCCGGCGAGGTCGCCAGCGCCATTGCCATCACGACGGTAATGCATAATATCGGCCAGGGTCTGCGCGGGGTCAAGTCGGGCCAGATGGATGCCAAAACCGGACTCAGCGGCGAATCGTTCCTGGTCAAACAGGCCGTAATTGAGGCGAATAATGATATTTTCAGCACGGCTAACAATGAACCGTTATGCCGGGGCATGGGCACGACGATTGTGGCCGTGCTGTTTTATGGCAACCGCCTGGCAGTCGCCCACGTCGGCGACTCGCGCCTGTACCGGCTGCGTAATGACCAGCTTGAACAGGTCACGACCGACCATTCGCTGATTCAGGAACTGGTTGCGCGCGGTCTCTATACGCTGGAGGAGGCGATGGCCAACACACCGAAAAATCTGGTCACGCGGGCACTCGGTATCGAGTCCAGCGTCGAAGTTGATGTTGCCGAGGAGGAGGTTCAGGCGGACGATATTTACCTGCTCTGCTCGGATGGCCTCAATGATATGGTAAATGATGAAGAAATTCGCTTAACCCTAAGAAAATATAGTGCTAATCTTGTACAGGCAGCTCAGGAGTTGGTGCGGCTGGCAAACCAGAATGGGGGTAAGGACAACGTGTCGGTTGTTCTGGTACGCAAATCTGGCAGCAGTCCGCAAACCGGCGGTTTCCTGAAAAACCTGTTCAAAAGAAGCTAAACACAGGGTTCCGCCGGGGCTGAATATTGACAGGTATCTCTGCACAGGCCGGATGAATTGGCCATTTACACAATCAGGGACGTATCGGCAAACAGAGAATCCCGGGATCGTTTCAGTTGAGATTGGGGAATTAATAGGATAGTGCTATGGGCAAGCTGGTCTTAAGCATGAACGGTGTCGTTCAGGGTGAATACGAACTCGATAAAGAGCGCGTCACCATTGGACGTAAACCGGACAATGACATTCAAATCGACAATCTGGCAGTCAGCGGCAAACACTCGCTGATTATCACAGTTCTCGACGACTCGTTCCTGGAAGATTTGGGCAGTACCAACGGCACTTATGTCAACGGCAAGCTCATCAAGAAACATGCGCTGAAGAACGGCGATGTAATCGCCATCGGCAAGCATGAACTGAAGTATGTGAACGAGCATGCTACCGAGGACGACGACGAATTCGAAAAAACCATGATCATCAAGCCCGGCTCCGCGAGTGCGGCTGTCGCGGCGGCACAGGCAGCGGAAAAGGCCGGTGCCGTTGACACGGCTAATGCAGCTGCGGCGGGCGCAGCCAAGGCCGGTGGTGGTATGCCACAGGGCCGCCTTACTGTGCTCAACGGACCCATCGCCGGCAAGGAGCTCGAACTGACCAAGGCACTGGTCACTCTTGGCAAACCCGGAACCCAGGTGGCTGTTATCTCACGCCGTCCTCAGGGCTATTTCCTGACACATATTGAAAGTGATGGCGATGGCAAACGCTATCCACTGGTCAATGGCGAGCCCATCGGGCCGAAAGCCTATCCGCTCAAGGACAGTGACATGATTGAGCTGGCCGGCATCAAGATGGAATTCAACAACATGTAATCCCCGGCAGCTGCTGGGAATTACAGCTGCCGTTTCACATTATTTCGTTGTGTGTGTAAACACGCCGTCCCAGTCAGCGCCGGGTGGTTCCTCGCGAAAATGCTGGATACGTTTGACGTAGATCGCATAAATCTGCAGATTCGTCGCTTTCAGCAGATTCAAAAACTGCAGTTCGGCCAAATCCCATTCCTGCGCCCGGTACTGGCGCAACGCCTCCGCATACAGTTTCAGATCGCTCTTAACGCTGCTATCGAGTTCTGCGGTCGGCCCCAGCGGTTCGTATATCACTACCGGTTCATCACGGCCTTTAACGCGGACACGATCAATCTCGCGAAAAGTGAAATCAGGCATGGCTGCACGGCTGAATTCACTAACCAGTATTGAGACACCATACGTCTTGGTCAGACCTTCAAGCCGGGCACCGAGATTGACCGCATCGCCCAGCACTGTATAGGCACGGCGAAACTCCGAGCCCATGTTGCCGACACTCATGTCGCCAGTATTAATGCCGACGCCAATGCGGATTTCCGGCCAGCCACGTTGCTGAAATCCGGGTTGCAATTCATTCAGCCGCCGGATCATTTCCAGACCGGTTACCACAGCATGGCGGGCATGGTCAGTATCCCGTAACGGTGCGCCCCAGAACGCCATGATGGCGTCGCCCATGTATTTATCGATAGTGCCACGGTGCGTATGAATAATACGCGTCATTGGCGTCAGCAGTTCGTTCATCAAATCCGACAATTCCTGCGGCTGCATGGATTCGGAAATGCTGGTGAAGCCACGCACATCCGAGAACAATACGGACATTTCACGATTTTCCGCTGCCAGTGAGTAGGCCTGCGGATTCTCACTCATTTCGTCGACCAGTTCCGGCGGCACATATTGACCGAACAGACTGCCAAGTTGACGCTTGCCACGCTGTTCGACAAAAAATCCATAGGTCATGTTGACCAGAAAGATCGCCAGAATCAGCAATAACACCGAAGCTAACGGCAAGACCAGATTGGCTGAAAACCAGGCGAGCAAATTGATGGCAATGGAAGCACTGACCAGTCCGATAACAATGACACTGCCAATTATCGGTGACAGCAATGGCAAACCGAGCATGATCAAACCGGCCAGTAATACATGAATAAACTCGGCACCGAGGGTATAGGCTGGCCGTGCCCGGATATTGCGATCAAGAATGCCGGCAACCAGATTGGCATGGATTTCAACCCCGGGAAACTTGCTCTCGACCGGCGTCGTGCGCAAATCAAACAGGCCAGGGGCCGATGTGCCTACCAGAATAATCCGGCCCTGGAGTTGTTCTACCGGTACCCGGCCATGAATCACATCAGTCGCAGAAATATACGGGAAGCTGTTCTGGCGGCCACGGTACGGCACCAATGCCCGCATTTGCGCGTCGACGGGTAATCGGACCGGGCCCATACGCAGCCATTCCAGACCACTGTAACCCCGATAGCCAAACAGGCCGGGCTCGGCATAAACCGGCTCCAGTTCGGTAATGCCCAGATACTGACGTGCCATTGCCAGTGATAACGCTTCGTAATACTCATCCTGATAGCGATACAGCATCGGTACCCGGCGCACCACGCCGTCGTCATCAACTTCCGGATTAAAGTGCCCGCCTTGCCCGACCTGATTCTGGAATATCGCCAGATTGGCACCGTAACCATTTGCTCTTACTGTTGGCTCGCTGCCCGGCCGAAAATCCCTGGCCGTTAAAACGGGCGCCGGTAACTGGCCTGTACTGGGTTCTTCCGACTCGGTGAGCCGGAAGTAATAACCCAACACAATGTCACGATTGGCAAGACTGTCAGCGAAACGCTGATCGTAATCAAGTTCGTCGCGCAGCACCAGCAGCCGTTCACCGAATGCCGGCACATCAGCAAAGGCATCTTCCGCCAGCTGTTGCATGATTTTGTACCCGGAGCTCTCGTCCGGTTCGGCAAACACGACGTCAAATCCGAGCAGGCTGATATCGTATTCAGCAAACAGCCGATCGACCATGAGCGCAAGCTTGTCGCGGCTCCATGGCCAACGCCCGAGTTCGGCCAGACTGCGTTCATCGATATCAACAATTACGATCTGATCATCAACCGTATCCGTGGTCGACAACATGACCCGCATGTCGTAAGTCAGGTTTTCCATACGATCAATAAAATCAAGCCGCAGGCTGGACTGCGAACCGGCCGTTACATGCAGCAGGAAAACGAGCAAAATCACTGCATTGATTATTAATACCGGAAGTACACGGCGCAAGCGCAGAGGCATGGTTAAATCAGCGCCAGTTGATCATAAAAAAGTTTCAAGGATTCATCGCCGCTGCCGCAGCCTGCAGGAATGCAGCAAAGTTTTCATCAATTGCCTGACCAAACGCATTGATCACTGCCGGCATGCCATCGGCGGCAACTGCTTTTTTACTTTTGAACGTTTCCAGCAATAACGTCTCACGCCCCACTGATCTGGACAATTTCAGCTCCAGTACAACACGCACATAGCCCGCATCTGCGCCAGCACCACGCATATGCACCAGTTCATGGATGTTGCCATCAATACGCAAATCACTCTTTATCTGCCGATCCGTTGTTACCCGGGCAGCTGCTGCACTGGCACGCAGATAATTGGTCAGTTGATCACGCAATAATTGCGCTGGTCCGGTATACCAGAAATGATAGTTGTAAGGCGCCAGTTCAACAGCATCCTTGCTCTTGCTATAAAGAATCGCCGGTTCACGCTGAATACCTTCTGCGCGCAATGTCGCGACCAGCAACGTCGCGTCAGTTAATTTTGTTACCGGTTCTGCATTGACTGGTGGCAACCGGTAAAAATGATCAGCTGGTGGTGCCGGTACCGTGGCACAAGCCGATATCAGCAACAGACAACCGCCGATTAAAAAAATCTTCCCCATGGCAGAATTCCTGTGCTGGAGATTGCTTGATATTTTCACTCGACCGACCCCTCACTACTGAAATCATCTTCACTCGGCTGGCTGCGCAACAACACCGCCGGATTACTACGTACCTGACGTGTAAATGCATTCAGATTCCGGCTGCTGCTTTCCAGATGATAGGTAATACTGTCAATACTGCCGGCAACCTGCTGCAGCGATGAACGCAACTCCTGCATTACGGCACGGGCATCGATCGAACTATCCTCGACCAGATTATCAACACCAACAAGAACACTGTCCATACGCGTGCGGGTCTCATCAATACGAATTAACAAGCCATTAAGGTAAGCGCTCGATTCCTGCAAATTACTCAACATGACACTTGTCTGATCAACATTATCACTGCTCAATACCTGTTCCAGATTACTGGCGCTGGTATTCAGGCTGGCGAGCAACTGATTAATATCACTGGCGAACTTGCCGTCACCAAATGCCTCGCTAAAATTACGGACCAGCGGCCGTATATCTTCATTGGTCAGATTTATCCATTCCTGTGTTAACTGCTCGACATTCCTGTTCAGGGTATCCAGCAACGGCCGGATGCTGTCACGTGACAATGACTGAAAATCCGCGGCGACATCATTTACGGCAGCAAACATGTCTACCGCCTCACGCCCGGTCAACTCGGCGCCGGGTTCCAGCATGGTACGGCTGCTGCCTTCACGAATTTCAATCGACATGGCCGCAAGTAATCCCGAGGCGGTAATCTGGGCAATACTGTCATCCGGAATCGCCCAGCCACTGCGTATACTCAACTCCAGTAAGTAACGCATGCCTGCGTCTGTACGCTGCGGTTCAATCGTTTCCACTTGACCGACCTGATAACCCTCGTAAAAAACCGGCGTGCCAAACTTCAGACCGGTCACGTTCTCATAAGTCACAGTATAATTGTCCGCTGCGCCAGTGCGGCCGGTCAGCTGTAACAACATATAAAAAAACAGCATTGCCAGCAGCAACACAAAACAGCCGACGACAAGATAATTGATATTGTCACGTTTCATAGATTATTAACCCGCAGTCAAGCGTTCGAGATAGGCATCGGCTTCCAGCATTTCATGGCTGGGGCGACGGTTAAGCAATGATTGCACACGTTCATTGGGTGAATTTCGTACCGCTTCCACGCTATCGGAAATGAGAATATGTCCCTTGTCCAGTACGGTAATACGGTCAGCAATCTTGAATGCACTTTCAAGCTCATGCGTTACCACTACAATGGTTACCCGCATTGCATCACGCAGCCGCAGAATCAACTCGTCAAGCTCGGCCGCCACGACCGGATCCAGACCTGCTGACGGCTCATCAAAAAACAGCAGTTTGGGATCCATCACAATCGCCCGCGCTACCGCTGCGCGCTTAATCATGCCGCCGGAGAGCTCTGCCGGCATCAGATCCTCATAGCCACCCAGATTGACGACTTCAAGCTTCATGCGCGCCATGATACGCATGGTTTTCTCATCCAGATCGGTGTGCTCGCGCAACGGCAGCATGACATTCTCGCCCACCGTCAGCGATGACAATAATGCACCGCCCTGAAACGCAACCCCCATGCTTTTTCGTAACGCGTGCATCTCGGCACTGCGGGTACGGGTAATATCGTTACCCAGCAGTTTGATACAACCGGAAGTCGGGATCCCCAGTCCCAGCAAGTAACATAACAGGGTACTCTTGCCGGAACCGCTGCCACCCATGATGATCATGATCTCGCGTTCCCGCACCGTCAAACTGACACCGTGCAGGATCTCGGTACTCCCGTAATGGGTTACCAGATTTTCGACTTCAATTGCCGGCTGATTGTCATCAGTATTCGACATAGTCTCCCCTGATATGAATGTCGTCGCCGCTGCGACTTTAACGGCCCTGCATGGCCTGTAGTTACTTTTATGGAGCGCTGACCAGGTCAGGGCTTCCTCAACGGTTCAGGAAATAGGTAAAAATCATATCGGCGATTACAATGTAGGAAATCGACAACACTACTGCACGTGTTGTCGCATGACCGACACCTTCGGCACCACCGCTGACCTGAAAGCCATTGGTTACCCCGACCATGGCAATAATCACTGCAAAGACGA
>JBBDSJ010000032.1:0-1565 GCA_040905025.1 Gammaproteobacteria bacterium | reverse complement strand
GGAATCTGGCTGATAAAAAATACGCGGCCACCACGGGCGTCATTACCAATGCCAATGGACTCGACTCGGCACAATTTTTACCCGGCGATGGCGCTTCTGTGTTTGCAGGCTTTGAATGGCGGCATTAATCCGGCGCGCAACCGCATGGCGGCACTGGCATCGCTGGCTGGGTATCATCGCCTGCACAGGTCTGCTGCTGTGGAGCTTCAGCGGCCTCGGCCATCCAATCATGGTTCGGCTGCAACCGCAGGCGGCCAATTTTATGCCACCGACTTTGACACTCGGCGAGCAGGCAGCAAAGTTGGCAGCACCGGCTGATGTACTGCAACAACGGAATATCAATGCCGTAAAGCATCTGCGTTTGCTGAACTGGGATGGTGATGCTGTTTATCAGGCCATCGCTACGGATTCTGATCAGGTTATCTACATTGATGCCTTCGATGGCACCCGGCATAGTGGTAATGATGCAGATTATGCCGTCTGGCTTGCGCGCTATTACGCCGGTGAACACAACGCAGCCGTTACCAGCATCAGTCCGGTAACGCGGTTTGCCGGTGAGTATGGTCCGGTAAACAGGCTACTACCGGCGTACCGGGTAACGTTCGATCGTTCGGACGACTTGCGCGTATACGTCAGCACCCGTACCTCGCGACCGGGGACATTGGTAGACAACAACAAGGCTGCATTCGACTGGTTATTCCGGCACTTGCACAAGTGGGACTGGCTAAAACCGGTTGAGCCGGTGCGTATTGCGATAGCGCTTTTGTTTGTAACGGCTGCGTTTGTCACTGCAGCAAGTGGCTTGTATGTTTATCTGCTCGGCTGGCGCTCACGCAGTCACAGTGAAAAATCCCTGCCTGTCTGGCACCGGCGTCTGAGTCTGGTCGTGGCGCTGGCCATTTTAAGCTTCAGTTTCAGCGGTGGTTATCATTTGCTGAAAATGTGGCAGCGTGATTTTTTTGCTATCCCTGCGCAAACAACATTCCAGTTCGCAGCTGCCACATTAACTGCCACGCCTGCGGAAATAGCCAGTACCGGAACATGGCAGGATTTCACGCTGGTCGCTGTTGCTGACAAGCCGTACTATCGGGCCACAGCAAGCCAGCGTGGTGGCAACAGTCATGGCATGCAACATGATCATTCCGGACAACATGGAGGCAGTTTGATTCCGGCAAGCTACCATGCAGCAGACACCGGTGACGTCATCGCCGGTATAGATGAATTGCATGCGATTGAACTGGCAACCAAATTCAGTGGCTTACCGGCGCAGCAAGTCTCATCAGTTACAGCAATTACCCGCTTCGGTGGTGAGTATGGTTTTGTTAACAAATTTCTGCCGGTGATTCGTGTCGAGTTTGATACACCCGGGCAGAAGCGTTTTTATGTGGAACCTGCCAGTGGCAAACTCGCTGCCGAAATTAATGACAGTGATCAACTCGAAGGCTGGGCTTTCGCCTATCTGCATAAATGGAATTTTCTGAATGGCCTGGGTAATGATATTCGCGACGGCGTGATGGGATTGTTTGCGCTGGGTCACATGATTGTCGCGGGGCTCGGGATCATGC
>JBBDSJ010000031.1:0-9537 GCA_040905025.1 Gammaproteobacteria bacterium | reverse complement strand
ATAGAAGTCCCTGGCTGGTGTTTGTTTCGCTTGTGCCTTTTCATCTGCAACTTTTTACTGTTTATTATGAAATTTTCTTCATACGCCCAACGCTTTAGTGGTGACGCCGGGATCCTGCAGCTGATGCGCGATCTTGGTGAAGCGATGGCGGGTGCCGGTGACGATGTAATGATGCTCGGTGGCGGTAATCCTGCGTACATTCCCGAAGTCCAGCAACGCCTGCATGCAGCCATGCAAAAAGTGCTGGATACACCGGATCGTTTCAGTCAGGTCATCGGCAATTATGATTCACCGCAGGGTGAGCCGCGCTTTATTGCAGCGTTGGCAAAACTGTTTCAGGATGAATATGGCTGGAATGTCGGGCCACAGAATATTGCCCTGACGGCCGGCAGTCAGGCCGCGTTCTTTATGCTGTTCAATCTGTTTGGCGGTGAATGTGAAGATGGCACACGCCGGCGCATTCTGCTGCCGATGACGCCGGAGTATATCGGTTACAGCGATGTCGGCATCAAGGGCGATCTGTTCCGCTCGTTTCAACCGACAATCGAGTATCCGGCCGAGCATCGCTTCAAATACCATGTCGATTTTAATCAGTTGCGTATTGATGCTGATGTCGGTGCTATCTGTGTATCAAGGCCGACCAATCCGACCGGCAATGTATTGACAGATGACGAGATTGCACGCCTGCACCAGTTGGCAAAACAGCATGATATCCCGTTGATTATTGATAACGCTTATGGCCAGCCATTCCCGGATATTATTTTTACCAATGCCCGCCTGATTTGGGATGAGCAGATCATCCTCTGTCTGAGCCTGTCAAAAATGGGATTGCCCGGTGTACGCACCGGGATCATTGTTGCCAGTGAGGAAGTCATCAAGGCCATCACCGGCATGAATGCAATCTTGCAACTGGCGGTTGGCAGTATCGGTCCGGCGTTGACTGAAGAAATGGTGGAAAGCGGCGAGATTATCAAACTCGGCCGTAACGTTATAAATCCCTATTATCGTAAACGTGCCGAGCAGGCGCAGGCGTGGTTTGATCGTGAACTGGCAGGCGTCGATTATTATATTCACGCTGCCGAAGGTGCGATATTTCTGTGGTTATGGTTCCCGAATCTGCCGATCAGCAGTGATGAACTTTACCAGCGCCTGAAAGCACGCGGTGTCCTGGTAATTGCCGGGCAACACTTCTTTCCGGGGCTTGAAGACAACTGGCAACACAAGTATGAATGCATCCGGGTGACTTATGCGCAGTCACCGGAGGTGGTCGAACGTGGTGTCGGTATTATTGCCGAAGAAGTCAAGCGCGCTTTTGCTGAATAGCCGGTCAGTTACTTCTACCGGCTTTACTGTTTTTGATTTGTTCGAGACGATGTGGCTCGATCTCCACCAGATTCCAGCGGCTGCCGCTGCAGTGCCGCTTGAGTTCCTGCACATACTCACCGGCACGTCTGTCACGCTCCTGATTGCGCTCATCAGCATAACTCTCGCGGCAGGCTTTTGATTTATTGAACATACTGCGCATGATTTGTCATCAATAATCGCGAAGTGAAGAATACCAGGTCGTCAAACGGCTGACCGTTGAGCCAAAAAGTTTTTCCAGGACAGGCTTTTTACGCTGGTAGGTAACCTGATAAACATCGGCCTGTGCCGTGGCCTCGGCCAGATAGTCATCACTGGTTTTGATCACATCCACCAGTTTGAGTTCCAGCGCCTGACTGGCATACCAGTGTTCGCCGGTCGCGATCTTGTCAATATCCACCTGCGGACGGTGTTCCCGGACAAATGTCTTGAACAACTGGTGGGTTTCCTCCAGCTCTTCACGGAAGCGTTCACGATCCTTGTCGGTGTTTTCACCAAATATGGTTAATGAACGTTTGTATTCGCCCGCTGTAATCTGCTCAAAATCAATGTCGCGATTTTTCAGAAAACGATGGAAATTCGGTAACTGGCCAATGACGCCGATTGAACCAATGATGGCAAACGGTGCGGCGAGGATATTGTCGGCGACGCAGGCCATCATATAGCCACCGCTGGCAGCCACCTTGTCAACAATCACTGTCAGCTTGATGCCATGATCGCGTACACGCTGCAATTGTGATGCGGCAAGGCCGTAGCCATGGACTATGCCGCCGCCACTTTCCAGCACAACGACAACTTCATCCTGGTCATTGGCCACTTGCAAAATGGCGCTGATTTCCTCGCGCAGCGAGGCAACTGCAGTTGCGCGTATATCACCATCAAACTGCAGGACAAATACGCGCGGCTTGTCACCGCCGGATTTGGCACGGGATTTTTCCGTTTCCTTGTAGCGTTTGAGTTCCTGCTTGAATTTTTTGCCGGGCATGATGGCTGACTTCAATACCAGTCCCATGTGCTGGAATTTCTGGTTCAGATCCTTGATCTGTAAATGGTCTTCCTGCGTTGACCGCGCCCGAATTATCAGAAAACCGGCGACCAGAATGCCAACGGTGATAAGTACAGCAAGCATTTGCGCCATCAGCAGGCCGATTTCAGTTAAAAATTCCATAATTTATTCCCGTACAAAAGTTGAATATTGCCCGGCCACGCAGCATGCGCGCCAAACCCGGTAGTATACCTGTTATGTACAATAGCGGCTGTACTGCGGACAGACCTTAACGAAAGCCGCCCGGCAGGGTAGACTGTCGCCCTTTGCTGCAGCATGCCCCGGCATGCCCGCCTCCAGAGACCTTTTTAATTCTGATGCCATCGAACGATACGCTTGCCCTGAGCCGTGCGCGCAGCCGTGATTTACGGCCATTGCGCGGTTTATTGCCATTTTTATCACCTTACCGGCTACGGATCGGCCTGGCCCTGCTGGCCCTGCTGGCGGCGGCCAGTGCCACGCTGGCAATGCCGGTGGCAGTGCGACATGTGATTGATCTGGGCCTGTCGAGTGAGCAGGTCGATTCGATTAATCAGTATTTCCTTGCGTTATTCATGCTCGCCGTCTTACTGGCCATGTTTTCGTCGACCCGGTTTTACCTGGTGTCCTGGATCGGCGAACGGGTTGTTGCGGACATCCGCCGCGCGGTCTATGCGCATGTGCTGAAACTCAGTCCGGCCTTTTTTGAGGTGACCCGTACCGGGGAAGTGTTGTCACGGCTGACAACCGATACCACGCTTATCCAGTCAGTCGTCGGCAGCAGCCTGTCAATTGCGATGCGCAGTATGGTCACATTATGTGGTGGTCTGGTGTTACTGGTGATCACCAGTCCACGTCTGACCGGCATGATACTCATTCTGGTGCCGCTGGTAGTCGGACCGATACTTTATTATGGCCGTAAGCTGCGCAAACTTTCGCGTACGAATCAGGATCAGATTGCCGCTTCAAGTGGTATCGCCGGCGAAACGCTGAATGCAATCCGGATTGTCCAGGCCTTTGCACTTGAGCGCCTGCAGGATCAGCGTTTTGGTACGGCAGTGGAGTCTTCGTTTGTTACGGCGAGAAAACGTATTTTCACGCGAGCCTGGCTGACACTGGTATCGATCACGATTGTGTTTGGTGCGATTGTCTGTGTGCTCTGGGTCGGTGCGCATGATGTCATCGCCGGACGCATGAGCGGGGGCGAACTCGGCCAGTTTCTATTATATGCGATTCTGGTTGCCGGCAGTACGGCGGCGTTGTCGGAAATCTGGGGCGAGATGCAACGCGCGGCCGGGGCGACGGAACGGCTGATGGAGTTACTCCAGACGCAGCCGGATATTGTCGTGCCGCTGTCGCCACAGGCATTACCTGAACCTGCTCGCGGCGCGGTTGTTTTGGAGCAGGTCGGATTTTATTACCCGTCGCGGCCGCAGCAACAGGCCTTGCAGGATCTGGATTTGACGATTGCGCCGGGCGAGAGCATCGCACTGGTCGGACCGTCCGGTGCCGGCAAGAGCACATTGTTCCAGTTGTTATTGCGATTTTATGATCCGACCCGGGGCAAAATTCTTGTTGATGGTATCGATATCGCCATGGCCGATCCGGCCGCCGTGCGTGCGCGAGTGGGTATTGTGCCGCAGGAAACCGTGATTTTTGCCGACAACGCACTCGAGAACATTCGCATCGGCCGGCCGGACGCCAGCGATGATGAAGTCAAGGCGGCGGCGCACGCTGCCCAGGCCGATGAATTCATCGAATCGCAGCCGGAAGGCTGGTACACCTTTCTGGGTGAACGCGGTCTGCGTTTGTCCGGGGGCCAGCAACAACGTATAGCCATTGCCCGGGCCATTCTGAAAAACCCGGCCATCCTGTTACTGGATGAAGCGACAAGTGCGCTGGATGCTGAAAGTGAACAACTGATCCAGTCGGCATTGTCAGTATTGCAAAAGGATCGGACGACGCTGGTAATTGCGCATCGCTTTGCTACAGTGCTGAAAGCCGATCGTATTGTTGTGCTGGATCATGGCCGGATTGTTGCCATAGGCAAGCACGAAGAACTGATGCGCGAAGATGGATTGTACGCGCGGCTGGCGAGTTTGCAGTTCTGTTACGAACCCGAGGCTGAAGACGCCACGTCAGAAGTATCCGTTTAAGGCACCGCTGACTAAATCAGAAACCAGAAGCTATCAATCCAGGCCGCGGCGCAAATAGATAGAACGGAAATGCGGTGACAGTCGATCCACTTCGGCCGCATTCGGATTGCTGCGGTCACGCTGAATCAGTGACGGTGTATCGCCGAAGCTGTAACGCAGTCCACCGAGCACATATTGCGAATCATGATGTCCGCCGGCTGCGCGGGCAAAAAAGCTCAGGCCGTTAACGCTTTCCAGGCGTGGCTGGTATTCCATCCGCAGGCTGCCAAGCGAGATGTCATCAATCTGTTCACCACCAATTTGTACCGAAAAGTTGTCGGTTGCATACCAGCGCAGATCAACACCGGCAAACGGTTGCGACTCAAGCGTGCTGTCGATGTAGCCGGCGCGGCCGAGCGCCGTCAATGAACCCTTGTACCATTCACCTTCGGCACCAAAGCGGTACAGTTGTTCGGTATCGTAACTCAGGTAGGAACTGCGCGTACTGAGCAGTCCGCGTTCCGGATTTCGCCAGAGCAAGCCGCCACCATCGCTGTAGTGGGCTTCACCCCATTGCAGTTCACCCATCTGGCCAAAATGCTGCTGAAGTGAATGGCCCAACGGCTGTGAAACAGCCATTTGCCGTTCATAGTCGAGCAGGTCAAACAGGTAACCCGAGCGTAATTGCTCGGCAGATGCCGGCAAGGTTGTTGCCAGTAAAACGGTTCCCAACAAGCCACGTGACAACATGATGTACTCTCCCGAAATAGCGCTGACTCTCTGCCTCTGGACTTTTTTAGCTTTGTCGAACAAGTCTCTAATTTATAACCGGCATTACTGGCTAGTATAGCTGAGCTTTGGGATTTTTTAGCACTCCGGCAGAAAAAAATCTGCGGAAATGAAGACTGTTATTCGAAAAGCAGAAGAGCGTCACAAAGATGGTTCATGTGGCCGGGAGAAACTGTTGCTGGCCGTCACCGGAATACCGGCCCGGCATTAAATCCGCTGCGCTGGCAGGGCTGGCCGACAGCCGAACTTGCGGCTATGATTGCGCGCATTGTTCAGGATTTGACCGGCCGGTCGGTTGCGTTGCAGTAAACCCGGTCAGGTTGCGTTGCAGTAAACCCGGTCAGGTTGCGTTGCAGTAAACTAAGGAGTTGTTTAATGAAGACCATGCCATTCACCCGGTCACGGATCGTTACTGACGCGTACAGTTCAATGACGCCGGCGTCATGAGTCGCGATCCCGATCGGCTGTCGGCATTAAAGCTTGGCTGGATGGCCGTGCGCCTGTATCGCGATATGAATTCGGGCAAACATTGAATAAGTCGAAAGTTATTTCTTGTTGTCCCATGCTTCCCAGTAGGGTTCCGGCCCGATCTTCTCCACCAGAAAATCCATCAGGCTGCGGACCTTGGCCGGTAAGTAACGGCGATCCGGATACAGGGCAGCGATCATATACGGTGTCGGTTCGTATTCGGTCAGTACCGCTTGCATCCGGCCCTTTTTCAGATCCTGGCCGACCATATACGTTGGCAGCATGGTCAGCCCAAGTCCCTGTACGGCCATGCGATGCACGGCGTCACCGATATTCGAACGAAATGTTCCGCTGACCTTGTGCAGGCGATCGCCGTCTGGGCTGCGTAATGGCCACTCGTCGCGAGGCGGAAACCGTGAACTGGTCAGGCAATTGTGATTGGCGAGATCTTCGGGCGTTTGCGGCGTGCCGTGCTTGCGCAGGTAATCCGGGGAGCCGCAAATCACCAGGCGCGAATGTGCCAGCACCCGTGCAACCAGGCTTGAATCGGCCAGCCGGCCGACTTCGATGGCCAGATCAAAACCTTCCTCAACCACATCGGCGGCGCGATCCGTCAGTTTCATTTCTACGTGGACATTCGGATAGGCTTGCATGAATTCCGCCAGCAGCGGCACCAGATGAAACGCGCCAAACGAGGGCGGGGCATTCAGCCGTAACAGCCCGCGCGGCTCGGTATTCAGCGTCGTCAGGGCCAGTTCGGCGTCATCGAGTTCGGCCAGAATATGCCCGAGCCGTTCCAGGTATTCGGCGCCGGCCTCGGTCAAACTCACCTGGCGGGTATTGCGATTAAGCAACCTTACCCCCAGATCACTCTCTAACTGCATTACGTGCTTGCTGACCATTGCCCGGGACATATTCATATCACGGGCGGCAGCGGCAAAACTGCCACCGCGGGCGACATGGCTGAAGACTTGCAGGCTCGTAAGCTTGTCCATGCGGCATTGTTTCCAGAAAGGAAACAGTAAGTCAATGAACGAGTTGTTGAATTTGCGCGTCCCAGCCATTATATTTTGCCGCAATGCAACATAGGGCAGAGTAACTTATTGTCAGTGCAGCCAGCCTGACTTGAGTGTTTTAGTGTTTTACCTCCTCAGACAGGGTTTCGTTCCCCAGCGAATCTCCTGTTGTCTCATCTCCCCTGAGACTTTAAACCCGGCACACCCCTGCCGGGTTTTTTTATTTCTGTTCAGCGCTTCTTAATGGTTCGCCTTTATTGTTTCTTAATAAGAAATAGTCTATGTATTAATACTAGGTTGCGTTCGCTTAGAGTAACTACTACTATTTGTGCATCGCAGCAAACGACGCTAGCCGCTGAAAGCAGGAGCGCACCGGGCTGGATGATTACATCCATCCACATAAGGAGTTTGAACATGAAAAATTTAACACTGGTTGTGGCTTTACTGACCAGCCTGTCGCTGGGCTTGACCGGCATCGGTGCCCGGGCTGAAGAATCTTCTGAAGCCAATATCCGTACCGCCGCCATCAACAGCCTGCAGACCTGGAATGAAGCCTTTAATAACGGCAACCTGGACGAGGTCAATGACCTCTACACCAGCGATGCAGTCCTGCTGATGCCGAATGGCGAATCCGCGACCACTGCCGAAGGCATTCGTGAATTCTGGAATACGCTCTACGGTATCGGTTTCAACGCCCACGGCATTGAAGTCGTCAGCGTTGAAGGCAGCGGTGACACCGTCATCATTGCCGGTGACTGGTCTGCCCTGCGGGCGCCGGAAAACGACATGCTGTTTGAAGGCAAGCTGGTCAGCGTGCTCGAACGTCAGGCCAATGGTGTCTGGAAAACCACTTTCCAGCGCTGGAATTAATAAGTTTACGCATGGGTGAGGGCGGCGAACTCCGCGCCACCCTCACCGTCTCCTCAAAGAGACTATTGACCCGGCTTCGCGCCGGGTCTTTTTTTGCCTGTTGCCCGGCCTTGTCCGGCGGCAGTTCAGGAAACTGCTTGTCTGTTTGCGGCCTGCCGATCATACTTTGCGCAGCCCGATAGCTGCACATCAGGCATAAACAGCAACGCTGAATTATAAAATGACGCTACAGTCAAAATCATTGCGATCACAAACAACAAGTTATCAGTGGTTGTTGGCAGATATTGATTAAACACAAATTTATATGAACGCTTTAGCTCCTATTACAACGGCTGCAGGACTCGATTTGCGCGCTACCTTTGCGCACGATGGTTATCTGATCCTGCCCGGTTTCGCTGACAGTGACATGCTTGCGCGTTTGCAGACAGCCACGCAGGCAGAGCTGGCAGCAAAACGGCCACCGCTGGAATATGAATCCGCGACTGACTATGCCGGCCGTAAAGTGCAGGCCGATGAATTCAGCGATTCACAATCCATCCAGCCGACCGGTACAACCGTCCGGCGTTTGCTTGAAGCCTTTGGCCGTGATGATATTTTTGCCGAGTGGGCAAAGTCGCCGGCATTACTGGCGATCATGCAAACACTGCTCGGTGAACAATTATTGCTGGTGCAGAATCATCACAACTGCATCATGACCAAACATCCGCACGGCGGTACCCGCACCGGCTGGCACCGTGATACGCGTTACTGGCATTACACCCGGCCCGAACTCGTCAATGCCTGGCTGGCACTGGATGCAGAATCACCCGATAACGGCGGCCTGCGTATTATTCCCGGCAGTCATGTGATTGAGTTCGAACCGGATCGTCTGGATGATGCGTTGTTCCTGCGCGACGACGAACGCAATCAGGAACTGATTGCCAAAGCGCTGCCATTAACCCTGCAACCCGGTGATCTGCTGCTGTTTCACAGTCACCTGTTGCACGCCGCCGGCGCCAACCGCACCGATCAAATCAAGCATTCACTGGTCTTTACCTATCGCGCGGCAGACAACCAGCCTTTGCCCGGCACCCGTTCCATGCGCCTGCCGGATATTGCATTAACCGAATAGCGGTTTGCCATTCACGTTGGCAAAAGCGTCATTGCGAAGGAGCCGCAGGCCGACTGCGGCAATCTGGACTGAGATTGCTTCACTGCGTTCGCAATGACAGGAAAATGGTGTCATTCCGATGCGCGACCGCCAAGGAAGGAGGAAGTGCAGAAAATGTCAGGAACAATTTTCTGCTAACGCCGCAGGCGCGCAGTGGAGGAATCTTTCTCGCGTTTTGGCAATCAATACCGTGTAGTGATCGTCACAAGCTGAATAAAGCACATCAGTTGAATGTAATGCTAGCCGAATAGAGCACATTAACCGAATGGAATTCGTTAGCCGAAATAAAGGACATTTGCCGAGTAGGGGTGGCCTCAAAATACTTACCCTCCCCCTTCAGGGGGAGGGCCAGGGTGGGGGTGTATTATTTTAAAAAGT
Organism: Gammaproteobacteria bacterium; assembly: GCA_040905025.1. GTDB lineage: Bacteria > Pseudomonadota > Gammaproteobacteria > Methylohalomonadales > Methylohalomonadaceae > JBBDSJ01. Next base: position 345 of record JBBDSJ010000031.1, on the reverse strand, counting down.
CGATTGTATTAGAACTTTCCGCCCCCTCCCCCTAACCCCCCTCCCGCGCGGGGAGGGGGAATGAATTTGATACCGCAGCACCGCAGGCGCGCAGTGGAGGAGTCTTTCTTGCATTCTGGCAATCAATATTCCGTATAGTGAACAGCACAAGCCGAATAAACTCAGGTGACTGATGTACATCATAATTGGACTTATACTCGGAATCCCGATGCTGATTGGCATGGTGCGTGTCTGGTACGGACTCGTCTGCTGGGGCGAGATCCATCTCAAACCACTGCTCGGTGATCGGCAAGGCTTTATTCTTGCCGGCATTCTGTTGCCGCTGGCATTTCTGATTTCACTTGG
>JBBDSJ010000030.1:0-50451 GCA_040905025.1 Gammaproteobacteria bacterium | reverse complement strand
TGCCGGGGATAATGTCATCCCGCACCAGATCATGCAGCGGCCTGGCAATCGCCAGCTCGCCCACGGCAACATAACCGGCTGAAATATAGTCCTGCTTGTTTGCACGCATCTGTGTCACCTCAAGTGGCGGACTCGAAAAACAGTTGAGGAATTATGGACTTGCCAAGCCAATCACCAGGCTGCCCAGATCCCGATCAGCATCATAATCTATTTATTGCGGTGCACCAAACGATGACAGTGCGAGAGTTTGCAGGTGTTGGAGGTGGCCGGAATGAATGTGGAGGATAGATGCAATTGATACCCGGAGTGATACCGGTCTATGCCGTTAGAGGGTGATTATTATCACCCTCTGATTCCAGTCACCATTGGCTAGACAGCGCCTTCGGTTTCTTCTTCAAGAATCTCGATCTTGATGTCGTCGGCTTCCACGGTGATGTGGACATGACCACCACCTTCGAGTTTGCCGAAGAGCAATTCTTCGGCCAGCGGTTTCTTGACCTTTTCCTGAATCAGGCGGGCCATTGGCCGTGCGCCCATGATCTTGTCATAACCGTGGGTTGCCAGCCATTCACGTGCACTTTCATCTACCTCGATCATGACCTTGCGGCCGTCAAGCTGGCTTTCCAGTTCGACCAGGAACTTGTCGACGACGTGACTGATGGTTTCCACAGACAGCGGTGCAAACTGGATGATGCCATCGAGCCGGTTACGGAATTCCGGGCTGAATGTTCTGGTGATCGCTTCACCTGAATCGGTGCTGTGATCCTGCCGGGCAAAGCCGATTGAAGCACGGCTCATCATTTCAGCGCCGGCATTAGTTGTCATCACAATAATCACATTACGGAAATCGATTTTGCGGCCATTGGTATCAGTCAACGTGCCATGATCCATGACCTGCAATAACAGATTGAAAACATCCGGGTGCGCCTTTTCCATTTCATCAAGCAGAAGGACGGCATGCGGCTGTTTGTTCACCGCATCCGTTAACAGACCGCCCTGATCAAAACCGACATAGCCCGGCGGCGCACCAATCAATCTCGACACTGTGTGCCGTTCCATGTATTCAGACATATCAAAGCGGATCAACTCGATGCCCATGATACGGGCGAGCTGACGTGTGACTTCAGTTTTGCCCACACCGGTCGGGCCGGCGAATAAGAAGCTGCCAATCGGCTTCTGTGGATTACCGAGGCCTGACCGTGACATCTTGATTGCCGTAGCAAGGGTATCGATAGCCGAGTCCTGCCCGAACACCACCATCTTGAGATCGCGATCCAGGTTACGCAGCACGTCTTTATCCGAACTGCTTACCGTCTTCGGCGGAATCCGTGCGATCTTCGCAACAATGTTTTCGATATCGGTAATGCTGACTGTTTTCTTGCGCCGCGAGGGTGCCAGTAACTGTTGCGAAGCACCGGCTTCGTCAATGATATCGATAGCCTTGTCCGGCAGATGTCTGTCAGTAATGTAACGATCGGTCAATTCGGCAGCGGCACGCAGTGCCTGATGCGTGTAACGAATGTTGTGATGTGATTCGAACCGTGATTTCAGGCCTTCCAGTATCTTGATGGTTTCATCTACCGAAGGCTCGGCGACATCAATTTTCTGGAAGCGTCTTGCGAGTGCGCGATCCTTTTCGAAAATACTGCGGTATTCCTGATAAGTGGTTGAACCGATGCATTTCAGATCGCCGGAAGCGAGTGCCGGCTTGATAATATTGGAAGCATCCATGACACCGCCGGAGGCTGCGCCGGCACCAATGATGGTATGAATTTCATCAATAAACAGCACTGAACCGTCGCGTTTTTTCAATGCACCCATTACGCTTTTCAAACGTTTTTCGAAATCACCGCGATACTTGGTGCCGGCCAGCAATGCACCAAGATCAAGCGCATAGATGGTGCTTTCAGCCAATACTTTCGGTACATCACCATCAACAATCAGCTTGGCCAAGCCTTCGGCAATAGCGGTTTTGCCGACACCGGCTTCACCAACATAAAGCGGATTATTCTTGCGCCGCCGGCACAGGATCTGGATGGTGCGCTGAACTTCAATTTGCCGCCCAATCAGCGGATCAATCTTGCCGCGTTTGGCCTGTTCATTCAGATTGACGGTATAGGCATCCAGCGGATTATTGCTGGCGTCTTCGCTTTTGCCGTCTTCGTCAGTTGTGCCTTCGATGTCCTCACCGGCTTCTTCCTGCGGCACCTTGGAAATACCGTGGGAAATATAATTGACAACGTCCAGCCGCTTGACTTCCTGTTGTGACAGAAAAAATACGGCATGCGATTCGCGTTCACCAAAAATGGCAACCAGCACATTGGCACCTGTGACTTCCTTCTTGCCGGATGACTGGACATGAAATACGGCCCGCTGCAGCACGCGCTGAAAGCCGAGTGTCGGTTGGGTGTCGCGTTCATCGCCATCCGGCAGGATCAGCGCGTTTTCCTGAATGAAATTTTTCAGGTCATTATGCAGGCCATTCAGATTCGCGCCGCAGGCCCGCAGCACGCGTGCGGCAGATGGATTTTCCAGCAATGCCAGCAGCAGATGCTCGACGGTCATGAATTCATGCCGGCGCTCACGTGCCTCGCGAAAGGCGTTGTTGAGTGTCAGTTCCAGATCTTTATCGAGCATGGTGATAACTCCTCACGCTTTTTCCATCGTACATAACAGCGGATGCTGGTGCTCGCGTGAATAGCTGTTGACTTGCGAGACCTTGGTTTCCGCAATCTCGTGGGTAAAGATGCCGCAGACACCCTTGCCACGGGTGTGCACTTCCAGCATGACACGGGTCGCACTCTCCCGGTCAAGATTAAAAAACTGTTCCAGTATATGTACCACAAAATCCATTGGCGTGAAGTCGTCATTAACGAGCACAACCTTGTACAAGGGTGGTCGTCGCAGTCTCGGTTTGGCTTCCTGCAGAGCCAGACCGTCTTCATTATGGTGGTCAGTTTTGTCAGGCATACGGCGCTGACCGCTCCGGGTAATTTGAATGTATGTATTTCATTATACGCCGCATGAACGCGGTTTCCACATATCAGCAATGCTGGTTCGGTTTAAAAATATATGCACAAGCCGTGCCTTGTTAATCTTCATTTATTTTGACTGGCGCGCAGTGGGCGCGTTCCGGTCGATAATTGTCCGGAAACGTACTGGACATTAGCCGTCAGCAACTCAATAAACCGGCGCGCGGCCGGTGCCGGCGTTTTACCGCGCCGCTGTACCAGCCCGTAGCTGCGTTGCGGCAATAAATGTCCGAGTGACTGACTGGCAAGGTGGTCGCCATCCTGCAGACAAATACTGGTGACAATCGCAATGCCCAGGTTGGCGCGGACATAGTGCTTGATAACTTCCCAGCCGCCGACTTCGAGTACGACTTCATATTCCAGATTTTGTTGACTGAACGCCAGATCAATAATCTGCCGGCTGGGCAGATGCGGTGGTGGCAGCACCAGCGGGTAGTGGCTGATTTCTGCAAGATTGATGCTTTTGCGGCCGGCCAGAACGTGATCCGGCGGCATGATCAGCACCGGGTCGTAAATATTCAGCGGCGTGTAAATGATTTCATCCGGGATTTTGACCATTGAGCCAACCATAAAGTCGACTTCGCCAGCCAGCAGCCGTGCCAGGCCGCCAGGCGCCGCGACATTACTCAGCCGCAGCGCAACGTGCGGATACAGTCCATTAAATGCAGCCAATGTTTCCGGCAGCAGGTAGAGCAGGGCAGATTCACTCGCCGCGATTCGCAGTTGGCCGCTGATGCGTTGATTCAGCCGTTCATCCAGCGCCGCTGGCAGCGCTTCCAGACCTTCGACCAGCGGCAGCGCCAGTTCCAGCAAATTGTGGCCTTCATGCGTGATGTCGGTGCGCGGGCCGCGCCGGCGGAACAACTTGTGGCCAATATCCTGCTCGAGCGCCTGTATTAACAAGGATACCGTCGGCTGGCTCAATTTCATGAATTCGGCGGCGCGTGACATGTTGCCGGTTTGCGCAGTATAGCAAAATGCACGTAACTGCTTGATTCTGTTTTGCTTGTAGTACGCGCGCTGCATTTGGAAAGCCTATATATTAAATTTATTGATATATGACGTTAACAAAATAAGCTTGTCAAATGCTGCGTTGCAACTTACCTTGCCTCCGTGGCTTAACCTTTCTGTCAAATTAAGGCATCACGAGTGTCTTACATAAATTCTGAAACCACCATTTTCAGTGCGGAAATGGCAGTTCGGGGAGCTGGCCGCAAACAATACTTGTCAGCCATTAACCCTTGGCGGGCACAGGCGGTCATCTTGATTGCAGCAATCCTGCAAGCCTGGAATCAATAACAAAACTTTTGACATGAAAACTTACCTGCGTGCCTGGCTTAACGGCAGCGCGATTGCTGGAGGATATTTAAGATGAGTGCAGATGCTATCAAGCAGTTGGAAAAAGATTGGGCGGAAAATCCGCGCTGGAAGGGTGTAAAGCGCGATTATACTGCCGCCGATGTCGTGCGTTTGCGCGGCAGTGTGCAGATTGAACACACGCTGGCCAAGCGTGGTGCCGAAAAGCTGTGGAAACTGGTCAACGAAGAGCCATTCGTCAATTCACTCGGCGCACTGACCGGTAACATGGCCATGCAGCAGGTCAAGGCCGGTTTGAAAGCCATTTATCTGTCAGGCTGGCAGGTTGCCGGCGACGCCAACAGTGCATTCGACATGTACCCGGACCAGTCCCTGTATCCAGTGGACTCCGTGCCGACCGTGGTCAAGCGCATCAACAACTCGCTGGCGCGTGCCGACCAGATCCATCACGCTGAAGGCAACGACAGCATTGACTGGTTCGCGCCGATTGTCGCTGATGCTGAAGCCGGTTTTGGTGGCGTGCTGAATGCCTTCGAACTGATGAAGCACATGATTGAAGCCGGTGCCGCCGGCGTTCACTTTGAAGATCAACTTGCCTCCGCGAAGAAGTGCGGTCATATGGGCGGCAAGGTGCTGGTTCCGACGCAGGAAGCCCTGCAAAAACTGACGGCTGCGCGTCTGGCGGCTGATATCAGCGGTACTCCGACACTGGTGCTGGCACGTACCGACGCGGAAGCAGCCAACCTGATCACCTCCGATGTTGATGAACGTGATCATGAGTTCCTGACCGGTGAACGTACTGTCGAAGGTTTCTATCGCACCAAGCCGGGTGTTGAACAGGCCATCGCCCGCGGCAAGGCCTATGCGGCATACGCCGATCTGATCTGGTGTGAAACTGCAACGCCGGATCTGGAGTACGCGAAGCAATTTGCTGAAGCCGTACGCAAGGAACATCCGGATCAGCTGTTTGCCTATAACTGTTCACCGTCGTTCAACTGGCGTAAGAATCTGGACGATGCCACCATCGCCAAGTTCCAGCGTGAACTCGGTGCCATGGGCTACAAGTTCCAGTTCATTACCCTGGCCGGCTTCCATGCGCTGAACTACGGCATGTTTACGCTGGCGAAAGGTTATGCTGAACGGCAGATGTCAGCCTATGTTGAACTGCAGGAAGCCGAGTTTGCTGCCGAGAAAGACGGTTATACCGGCACCAAGCATCAGCGTGAAGTCGGTACCGGCTATTTCGATGCCGTGACCCAGACCATCTCCGGCGAGAATTCTTCTGTCACCGCACTGAAGGGTTCTACCGAAGAAGCGCAGTTCGCCAAAGCGAAATAACCAGGCAGTTAAAAGTTGTAATTCAAAACCCGGTGGCCGCAAGGCCATCGGGTTTTTTGTGTCCGGGTTATATTTACACGCCGGGCCTGTCAGAACATCCGGGGTACCGACAAAAACCATGTCATTGCGAACCTTGACAGAAGTATTTTTGTGACTGTGTCAGATAGTGTTCCTGGATTTAAAATTGCCAGGCTTGATGGTTGCTATCGCTCAAACCCCTCCCAATCAAACCCGGTGTAATCCGCGAGTTCTTGCGGTTTCAGTATGCCCTGTATCTTGCGTTTGTTAATAATCCAGGTCGGAAAACCTTCAATTTCATTATCGCGACAGGCGATAGCCAGACCGCTCTGGCGGCCATTCGGGTTGCATTCAACGTAGGGCAGTTTTTCGGCAGCTGCACCGAATAAATCGGATTGTTCCTGACAGCTGGGACACCAGTAGGCACCGTAGTATTTCACACCGCGGTTATCGAGATGTTCTGCCAATGCGGTCAGGCGTGGATCAGCACGTGGTGACAGCAGGCCGCTGTAATAAACATGCAGCAAGGCGAGTATCACCACCAGTATTACGCTGTTGTTAAGTGCCCATTTTTGCCAGGGCATTCCCGGTGCCGATTCCGGTCGCTGGATTGTAACGCTGACAAAAATTGCGGTTATCGTTGCCAGTGAAGCCAGGCACCAGAGACACACTGCATCCAGCGCCACAATACCTGCAACAGTCAGGTACAAACTGATGGCCAGGCCGATCAGCGTTACGCGCCATAAGCGTTTCCAGTATTTCAGCCGCAGTGGTGCACGGACTGCAAACAGCAGTATGGCGGTATAGACAAGCAAGCCCCAGAGCGCGACCGGCAAACCCAGTACCGTTGACCAGCGGCTTTGCTGGACGATGTCGCAGCCCGAGCCTTCAGCACAGAAAGCGACAGTACTGCCAAACAGGCCGATATAGCCCAGGTAGGCAGTAATGAGCATGCCGAGGCTGGCCAGGCAGACGATGAGCCAGTCCAGTGGCTGTTTGTTTGTTGGTGCCGGTGTTGGTGTGCGCCCGGATTTACCGGCGGGTTTGGTGTGTGGTTTGCGGCGTGATTTGGCCATGGCTTTCAGGTTCAGGTGAGTCGGATGAGACGGAGGCTGCTGATGCTAGCAACAGCACCGAGACTGGTCAATTCAGCCTTTACCCTGGCGCTTCCCGGGAGAAGAGAATTCCAGGTCAATCCAGCTGTTTCCGGGTTAATAAAAAAAGCCCGCACCTGGCGGGCTTGGTAAAAACAGGATTGCTTTCTGCCACGATAAATATATCAGACCGCAATAAGGCTGAATATCAGGCCATGGCGAGGAGCCCCTCGACTTCGCTCAGGGCAGGCTCCGCGACGTAGCAATCAGCTATCAAGCCTTGCGGAAGTGGAAAATGCCCCAGGCCAGGTGACCACTGTTGCCGCCATCGATCCAGTGCTGCAGGCCTTTTTTCATACGCTCAATGTAATCGTCGCTGACCTTGCCCTTGAGCTCACCCTGCAGTTCATTCAGCGTTTGCAACACGCGGCCGTAATGGCGCGGCAACTGGTGGGCATGGTCTTCATAGCCAAGGTCTTCGAGGCCGTTTTTTTTGGCAGTTTCGATATAAAACCCCGGTGAGCCGAGACTGCTTAAATGAATGCGATCCAGAATTGGCTGTAATACGCCTGCCGGGCAATCGTCTGCCTGCATCGGATCGGTCATGATGAATTCACCACCGGGTTTTAATACCCGTGCAACTTCGGCAATAACTTTTTCACGATGGTCACTGTGCAAAATTGCATCCTGTGACCAGACCACATCAAAGCTGTTGTCGGGGTAGTCGAGTTTTTCAAAACTGGCGTCAACGACATCGATGAGTTTATCGAGTCCCTGTTCACGATTCATTTCGCGATTGCGCTCATTCTCGACTTCACTGAGATTCAGTGCGACGCAATGGCAACCGACAGTTTTGGCCAGATAGCGCATTGAGCCGCCATAACCGGCACCGACATCCAGAACTTTCGCATTTTTGTCCAGCGCCGAGAGTTTATTCACCATATGCGCGACGGTACGGCGGCTGGCATCACGGATCGGTTCGTGTTCGGACTGATACAGGCCGACGTGGATATCTTCGCCACCCCAGACATGGAAGTAGAAATTGTCAGCGTCATCGCTGTTGTAATAGTCGCGGGCAATATCCACCGCATCGTTGGCATTCGCTGCCATTGTACAAACTCCTGTATATAAATTATTTGGTACTTAAAATTAGCGCGCTCAAAATGATTTGAGCGCAGCAACTGCAAGCCTGATTCTAGTCTTCATCCGGCTGATAGTTTTTTTCAGCGACATGAATAAAAAAGTCAGGCTCATCGTCGTGATGAGTTTCCTTGAAATCACCATACGTCTCGATATGCTGGAAACCGACATCGCTCATCAGCTTGCGGGTGTAATCCTTGCGCAACGGGAACATGTTCAGATGATACTCGGAACCGTCCGGGAAGGAATATTTGAAACGCGCCAACCCTTCATCAACATGTTCCGGTTCGGCGCTGACGTTGTCACCACAATAATAGTACTTATGTTTCGTCGAAAAGCCCTTGTCGAGGATACGGTCGTAGTTGCGCTGATCCAGAATCAGGATGCCGTCATGACGCAGGGCGGCGTAGAACTCGGCCAGCGTTTTGCGGCGATCACGTTCGGAAAATAAATGCGTGAATGAGTTACCCAGACAGATTACGGCATCAAACTTGCCATCAATGTCCTTGTTCAGCCAGCGCCAGTCGGCCTGTACGGTGCTCAGGATTAGGTTGTGCTTGCGGCCATTACGAAACGCCATGGCCAGCATTTCCGGGTTACCGTCAGCACTGGTAACGTTGAAGCCTTCTTTCTGCAAGCGGATGGAGTGAAATCCGGTGCCGGTGGCGACATCCAGGATCTTTTCCTTGCCACGCTGTTTGAGGATATCAATGAAAAAGCGGCCTTCACTTTCGGCGCGGCTGTCCCAGTCGATAAGTTCATCCCACTTTTCCACAAAAGACTTCTGGTACTGTTCCTGATAAAACTCGGAATCACGGGTTTGCGAAGGGTCATCCATATCAATTTTTTCTGCGTTGTTGGTTGTCTTGTTCAATAGTCTTCTCCATAGGCTGGTCTGAATCGACGTCCGCGCGCCTGATGCAGAATGAATCTGTATCTGTATATGTAAAATTCAAGAGGGCGTCATGCAGCAAGCCTGAAAATGCGATGCATCCGGCCTGGCTTAAAAACCGCGAGATTACTTCAGCGGCGCTTGCTTCAGTGCGTCAGGGTATTGACCTGAGGATCAATACTGCTCGTTGTCTGAGGCAATGGCACTATCAACTTATCCAATAAAAAATCTGGAAATTGTTGATTGCTTTTACTGCAATTTGCAGCCCCACTTGCTGCAAATTATCGGTCAGGATGTGAAATTGCTTTACTTAAAAATACGGACTTGGAGCATAAGAATCAAGTTTTATGCTCGTTTTCCCGAGCTTTTCCGCCGGATAATGCGTCTAAAAATTAGCCAAAAATGGCTCTGAAATCTTCATAATGCCCGTATTTACTGATTCTCCGGAAGATCAGGCTTGGCTGAATATTCCGGATTAAATTTATTATCTTTCCTATGATAATTTTCATATAAAATTGATAAAGATGAATATTATTCATTTTTAGACAACTTTGAGGCTGGGGCTGTCTAATTTTAGACGGCTTGGCCAGCTCATTAACTAACGGCTGAGCGTAATAATTCGAGGCAATTTTTAGCTGGCCGCTGTGATTATGACATGATGACTGACCGGAACGGGTCAGTGCCAAATCTGTGTCCGGGGCTGTCGGGGTTGTCGTCCGGGCAGGGTTAAATACGCTTGTGACTGTGCCCGAATATAAGGAACCTCTGATTTATTACGTCCTTTAGTTTCGTAATCGGCGCATCCATGCGCCACTGTCCAGTGGTTCCTGCAGTACATGGATGTACTGCCATTTTTCAACCACTTAAGTGGTTGAAAAATGAAGAAAATCGAAAATCACAATTTTCGATTTTCGTGCTCTGATAATGCATGGATGAATTAATCATAGCTTCCATAATAGACAGACAGCAAATTAAGGGGTAAGCTGCATTCCGCAGTCGTTTCAGGTTAGCGTGTTACCGTGTAGTTTTGTCCGCCCCCCGGCGGAATGTTGTATGTCACTCGGCTACCTTCCCTTGATCGTTTGCACCCTGCGGGCGGGATGTCCCGTTACAATTTAATTTTCAATAGGAATGTATCTACAATGAGCACAACAGCTACCGGTACCGTAAAATGGTTTAATGAAGCCAAGGGTTTTGGCTTTATCTCTCCCGCTGATGGCGGCGAAGATCTCTTCGCTCACTTCAAGGAAATTCAGGGCTCTGGTTTCAAGACCCTGAAAGAAGGTCAGCAGGTCGAGTTTGTTCCGACCCGTGGTCAGAAAGGCATGCAGGCGACCCAAATCCGTCCTTTGTAAGGGACGCCCGCTTTAAAGCTTTTCACGGTATTAGAAGAAACCCCGCTCCGGCGGGGTTTTTTTATGGCTGTCAGGCGGCGGAGATTCGGGAATGCCTGATTTAATCAGGGGTCGTCTGGCTGAGCAGATTTGCTAAAACCCGTGTATAGATTGTTGTCAGCGTATCCAGATCGGCTACAGCAATACATTCATCAATTTTATGTATTGTTTTGTTGAGTGGCCCAAGTTCGATAACTTCGGCACCGAGCGGCGCAATAAAGCGGCCGTCTGATGTGCCGCCCGCGGTGGATAATGTTGCTGCCCGGCCGAGAATATCCTGTAATGCTGATTGGGTAGCATCAATCAGTCTGCCCTCACGGGTGAGGAACGGCTCACCCGACAGCCGCCAGTCAATACTGTAATCAAGCTTGTGCTCATCCAGCAGTTCAAGCACGCGTTGCTGCAGTTGCTGCGACGTGATCCCGGTTGAGAAACGGAAATTGAACATGACGTCAAGCGTGCCGGGGATGACATTGTCGGCACCGGTACCGGCATGGATATTCGATATCTGAAAGGATGTCGGCGGGAAATCGGCATTGCCCTGATCCCATTGGCTGGCGCACAGTTCAGCCAGTGCCGCAGCGGCATCATGAACCGGATTGTCAGCCAGATGCGGATAGGCGACGTGACCCTGAATCCCGTTCACAATGAGACGCGCGCCGAGTGAGCCACGGCGGCCGTTTTTGATGATGTCGCCGAGTTGTTCGTTACTGGATGGCTCGCCTACCAGGCAATAATCAATCCGGATATTGTTCGGCTGCAGGAAATCCGTGACGACCCGGCGCACACCGTCTCTCGCCACACCTTCCTCGTCACTTGTCAACAGCAGGGCAATTGTGCCGGGATGATCCGGTTGCGCAGCAATGAAATTCTCCAGCGCAATAATCATTGCCGCGACACTGCCTTTCATGTCGGCTGCGCCACGGCCGTATAACACTCCGGCCTTGATCGTGGGTTCAAACGGTGGTGTATGCCAGCGATCTTCCGGGCCGCTGGGCACAACGTCAGTGTGGCCGAGAAAGACCGTCAATGGCGCGCCGCTGCCATGTGTCAGCCACATATTGTCGACATCGTTGTAGCGCAGTGACGTGATCTTGCAACCCCGCGCCGCCAGCCGCTCACTGATGAGTGCATGGCAGCCGGCATCATCCGGCGTGACAGAACGGCGACGGATTAATTCACAGGCGAAATCGAGTGTCGGTGAAGAAGTTATTTGCATGCCGGCTATTGTAGCTTTTTCCTGACAGAATCTGTGCTGGCTATTGTTACAGGTTTAAATACCGCAATCACTTCACTGACCGGACTGCGGTTGGCACCATTGCAGCTGATGGAACGGCGCACAGATAATTTACGCAGTCTGGCACCATGCTGGTGGTAGAGGTCACAAATCGCTGCGGTTTCATGGTTCGAGATCACCACATGGACACCACGCCGGGCCAGATGTGCTGCCGTCTCGGCAAGCCGTATCTGCTGTGACCAGTCAAAGCCGTCGGTGTAGTAGTCAGTAAACGATGCAGTACGGCTCAATGGCACATAGGGCGGATCGCAATAGACGCTGTCGCCACGCCGGGCCTGTAACATCGTACGACGAAAATCCTGTTGTTTGAATGTAACCTTGTTGCCATGTTCGATAAAATGCAGCATTTCCGTGCGCGGAAAATACGGTTTGCTGATCTGGCCGAACGGGGTATTGAATTCACCGCGGCTGTTGTAACGGCATAGTCCGTTATAGCCGTGTCGATTTAAATACAGGAACAACGCGGCTTTGCGTGATGGTGATGGTTGCATATTGAATTCGCGCCGCAATGCATAATAGCGAATTGCATTGTTGTTCCCGGCGATAAACAGGCTGGCGCATTGTTCAATAAAAAGTTCGCGTTCGGTACGCAGTGCGTTGAACAGATTGATCAGGTCGGGATTACTGTCGCCCAGCAGATAACGTTCATAGCGGGTGTTCAGAAAAACAGCACCGGAGCCGACAAACGGCTCAATCAATCGGTTGCTGCCGGTGGCGTTGACGGGCGCGCCCAGCGCGCGGGTGATGTTGTCAATCAACCGGTATTTGCCGCCGGGCCACTTCAGAAACGGGCGTGTCGACAGTGTGATTATTCCTGCTCGTCCGGATCCAGCGCATTAATGCTGAGCGCATGAATATGATGCGGTATTAAATCGGCAACAGCGGCATAAACCATACGATGCCGCGTGACCGGTAACTCGTTACGAAACTTTGCCGAAACGACTTTCACCCGAAAATGACCGCCGCCGCTTTCCCGCGCACCGGCATGCCCGGCATGCTTGTGCGACTCATCAATAATGACAATATCTGTTGCCTGCAACTGTTGTTGCAGACGTTCGCGAATCGCCGCGACGCGATCAATCACGTCAGTCATGAAATCAAATCCCTTAGTTTGGAAATATCAGTTTAAACGGTTTCACCGTTACCTTTGCATATACGCCGGCTGCCAGATACGGATCGGCATCAGCCCAGGTCCGGGCCTCGTCGAGACTGTCGAATTCGGCAATAATGATGCTGCCACTGAAACCGGCCGGGCCCGGATCATCGCTGTCAATATTCGGATTCGGCCCGGCGACGATCATGCGACCTTCATCCTGCAAGTCCTGCAAGCGGGCAATGTGCTGTTCGCGCACGCTTTTGCGTTTTTCCAGACTGTCGGCGACATCTTCCCCGATGATGACGTAGAACATGGCTGTGCTCCCCCGTTTAGTTTTCTTCTTTTGATTCGATCATGTGGCGGCTGATATAGAACCCCTGTGCAATGACAAATAACAAGGTCAGACTGAGAGAACCGAACATTCTGAAATTGACCCAGATTTCATTGCTGAATGAAAAGGCAATATACAGATTTAACGCGCCCAGTATAAAAAAGAATCCCGCCCAGGCAAGATTCAGGTTGTTCCAGACATGCTGTGGCAGTGCGATAGCATGGGCAAGCATTTTCTGGATAAGATTCTTGCGCAGGATAACGTGACTGCTTAACAGGATCAGACTGAACAGCCAGTTGACTACAGTCGGTTTCCATTTGATAAAACGTTCGTCTTGCAGCAACAGGGTCAGGCTGCCAAACAGGACTAATGCCAGCAGTGTAATCACATGCATTTTCTCGACCTTGCGGGTCAGCAGCCAAGACGCCGCAACCTGGATAAAACCTGCAATAATGGCGGCCATGGTGCCGACATAGATACCCTGGCTGCGGTCTTCGGCAAGATAAAAACCGAGAAAAAAGGCAGCTATCGGGAAAAAATCGAGTAAAAGTTTCATTTAGTCAAGAATGTATCAGGTCAGGGGAATGGCGCCGGAAATTCAGGCATGGCCACAGCCGCGCTACAGTAGCAGAATTTGCAGTCATAATCAGTGTTGAACACAGTCCATGAATGTCTGTCACAGTGATCTCCGCAGAACCGCAAAAACGCAGTATTAATGGCAGAATCGACCCGAAATCATTATGAGTGAATATTTTGAAGTCAATGCGGATAATCCGCAAAAACGCGCGATCGACCGGGCCGTGGCGCTGTTGCGTGGTGGTGGTGTCGGTGCCTACCCGACCGATTCCTGTTATGCGCTGGGTTGTTGTATCGGTGAGAAGCAGGCGCTGGACCGGATCCGTGCATTGCGGCGACTGGATGAAAAGCACCATCTCACGCTGATTTGTGCGGATTTATCTGATATCAGCACCTGGGCCAAAGTCGACAATATTGCTTTTCGCCTGATCAAGTCGCTGACGCCCGGGCCTTATACTTTCCTGCTGCCGGCAACACGGGAACTACCGCGGCGCTTGCGTCACCCGAGCCGGCACACTATTGGTATCCGTATCCCGGCGGATAATATTGCCCGCGAACTGGTCAGTGCGCTCGGTGAGCCGCTGATGAGCACCAGTTTGATCCTGCCGGAGGCCGGGGTACCACTGTCGGATCCTGATGACATTCGCACTGAACTGGATCATGCGCTGGATTTTATTCTGGCCGCCGGCGCGCGCAGCCTGGAGGAAACGACGGTGCTGGATCTGGACGGTCATGCACCGGTGCTGGTACGCCAGGGCCTGGGTGATATCAGTGGTCTGGGCCTGGATTGAATCGGGCATCATTTGCCTGCCGCAGTCTGTATAATCGCGACTTCGAAATAAACCGAGTCAGGAGGATTTTTGGCTAACGCGACCAACCAGCGGGTGCTGTCGGGCATGCGCCCGACCGGGCAACTGCATCTTGGCCACTATCACGGCGTATTGAAGAACTGGATTGAACTCCAGCATGAATACGAGTGTTTCTTCTTTGTCGCGGATCTGCACGCGCTGACGACCGAGTATGACAATACCCAGATCATCGCGCAGAGTGTCTGGGATATGGTGGTCGACTGGCTGGCGGTCGGTATCAATCCGGGTTCGGCCACGCTGTTTATTCAGTCGCGGGTGCCGGAACACGCCGAACTGCATCTGCTGTTGTCGATGATGACGCCGCTGGGCTGGCTGGAGCGTGTACCGAGCTACAAGGATCAGCAGGAAAAGCTGAAAAACAAGGATCTCTCCACCTACGGTTTCCTCGGTTACCCACTTTTACAGACCGCTGACATCATCATATATAAAGCCGGTTTCGTTCCGGTCGGTGAAGATCAGGTCTCGCATGTCGAGTTGTCGCGCGAAATCGTGCGCCGGTTTAATTACCTGTATGGCCGCGAGCCCGGCTTTGAAGCAAAGGCCGAACTGGCGGCGAAAAAAATGGGCAAGAAAAATAACAAGTTGTATCAGGACTTGCGCAAGCGCTACCAGGAGCAGGGCGATGATGAAGCCCTGGCGCGGGCGCGGGCGTTGATTGAATCGCAGCAGAATATCAGTATCGGTGACCGCGAACGCCTGTTTGGTTATCTCGATGGCGTCAGCAAGATAATTTTCCCGGAACCACAGCCATTACTGACGCCGGCCGCGAAAATGCCCGGGCTGGATGGCCAGAAAATGTCAAAATCCTACGGCAACACGATCGCATTGCGGGAAAATCCGGCCACGGTGGAGCAGAAGCTGCGCACCATGCCCACCGATCCGGCGCGCGTGCGCCGCTCGGATCCGGGCGAGCCGGAAAAATGCCCGGTCTGGAGTCTGCATCAGGTATATTCGGATCACGATACGCAGGACTGGGTGCAATCCGGCTGCCGCTCCGCCGGGATTGGCTGCCTCGATTGCAAAAAGCCGCTGGTTGACGCCGTGCTGACGGAACTGAAGCCGATTCAGGAACGTGCCCGCGAATATGAGCAGGATACCGAAGCCGTGCGCGGTATTGTCGCCGAAGGCTGTGAGGCCGCACGTGAAGTGGCCCGCGAGACCATGGAAGAAGTGCGCCAGTCAATGGGACTGGTGTACCGCTAGCGGCAGGGTATACTGCCAGTCCATGCACGATCCCGTTTCCGAATCCACACCCGCCACGGCTGCCACGCAGGGCGAAATGCCGTTTGCGATTGTGCAGGGTGCGCCGATCACGGAACTGCCGAAGGATTTGTATATCCCGCCCGAGGCGCTGCAGGTATTTCTGGAAGCGTTCGAAGGCCCGCTGGATCTGCTGTTATATCTGATCAAACGCCAGAACCTAAATATTCTTGATATTCCGATTGCCCGGATCACCGAGCAATACATGCAGTACATTGAACTCATGCAGGACATGCAGCTGGAACTGGTAGGCGAATACCTGTTAATGGCGGCGATGCTGGCCGAGATCAAATCGCGCATGCTGTTGCCACGACCGGTCGAGTCGGATGATGAAGAAGATCCGCGCGCTGAACTGGTGCGGCGCTTGCAGGAATATGAGCGTTACAAACAGGCCGCCGAAGATCTGGATCAACTGCCACGATTCGAGCGTGATATTTTCGGCGTAATTGCCGAGTTTCCGTACCGGCATGTGAATCAGCCGCAACCCACAGTACAACTGAATGATTTGTTACTGGCTTTTGCTGATGTACTCAAGCGTGCCGACATGTTTACGCATCATCACATCAGTCGTGAGCCGTTGTCGGTACGTGAGCGTATGAGTATGGTCATGGGATGCTTGAACCCGGATAATTATGTGGATTTCAGCAGTCTGTTTACCGTCGAGGAAGGCCGTGCCGGCGTTGTTGTGACCTTGCTCGCGATTCTGGAATTGATCAAGGAATCCCTCGTCGAACTGATGCAAAATGAAATCAATGGCCCCATCTATATTAAAAGTCGTGCGGAATAATCTGAAGTACTGATAAATGAATCCTGCTGATCTGAAAAATATTCTCGAAGCTGCATTACTGGTCTCGAACGAGCCATTGAGTCTGGACAAATTGCTCGGCCTGTTTGTGCGTGAACTTGAACCACCGGAACGCGATGCAATTCGTGCCGCTCTGGATGAACTTGCTGCCGATTCCGAAGGCCGCGGGGTTGAACTCAAGGAAGTCGCCAGCGGCTGGCGCTATCAGGTGCGGGTAGATTACGCCGATTGGGTCAATCGCTTGTGGGAAGAAAAGCCACCCCGTTATTCGCGTGCAATGCTGGAGACGCTCGCGATTATTGCCTACCGGCAGCCGATCACGCGTGGTGAAATCGAGGACATTCGCGGTGTCGCGGTCAGTGCCAATATTATTCGTACCCTGCAGGAACGCGAATGGATCAAGTCCGTTGGCCATCGTGATGTGCCCGGCAAGCCCGAACTGCTGGCTACCACCAAGCAGTTTCTGGATTACTTCAATCTGAAAAAACTCGCCGATCTGCCAACACTTGCCGAAATCCGCGATCTCGACGACATTAATCCGGATCTTTTTTCACAGTTGGAGAACACCGCCAGCATTGCCGCTGAGGCAGCGGAAGAGGATCTTTTAAGTCAGTCTGCGGTTACCACAGACACGAGCACAGCCGCTGAAGATTCTGCCGAAGCCGAAACCGCGGACGCCGATAACAGTAACACCGACACGGCAACCCCAACGTCAGGTGCGGAGGCTGAAGCTGACGCTGAAAACAGTGATGATGAAGATAATGTCGTGCAGTTCAGCCGCCAGGGCTGAGCCGGTTTTCCGCACTAGAAGCGGTCTCAAAATGTCACGCACCCAGGGGTGTAATAAAATGCAGCCGAGACCAGGCGCCCTTGATTATTAACCAACGGGGACGAGAAAGCGGAGTGTATAGATAATCTGCCGTTTCACGGCCCCGCATTTTGAGTCCACTTTCAACATCCATTCGTATATTTTAGGGCGGCAAGTGCAGTAATTTTGAGACCGTTTCTAGCAGTTTTTCCCGCTTTTCGCTGCCACACTGCTGCATTTCCGCGTCTATCCCGGTAGAATCGCGCCCCTGCTGCGGGCCGTGCGCCTGTTTACCTGTCAGTGTTGTTTGAGGATTGTCTGATTGATTTCCACCAATAATGTCACCATGCAGTTTGGCGCCAAGCCGCTGTTTGAAAATGTCTCGGTCAAATTTGCCGAGGGTAACCGCTATGGCCTGATCGGCGCGAATGGCTGCGGTAAATCGACGTTTATGCGCATACTTGGCGGCGAGCAGGAGCCGTCCGCCGGCAATGTCGCGCTGGAACCGGATGTACGGCTGGGTAAATTGCGTCAGGATCAGTTTGCCTATGAAGATTGCAGCGTGATCGATACAGTCATCATGGGCCACAGCGAGCTTTGGCGTATCAAACAGGAACGCGATCGTATCTATGGACTGGATGAAATGACCGAGGAAGATGGTAATCAGGTTGCCGAACTGGAAATGCAATTCGCCGAATTCGATGGCTATACGGCCGAGGCCCGCGCCGGTGAATTGTTGCTGGGACTGGGATTTCCGCTGGAGCAGCATGAAGGCCCGATGAGTGCGATTGCGCCGGGCTGGAAATTGCGGGTGTTGCTGGCACAGGCATTGTTTGCCGATCCCGACGTGCTGTTACTGGACGAACCGACCAACCACCTCGATATCAATACCATTCGCTGGCTGGAAGATATCCTCGTCAACCGTAACAGCACCATGATCATCATTTCGCATGACCGGCACTTTCTGAACAGCGTTTGCACGCATATGGCCGATATGGATTATGGTGAACTGCGTGTCTATCACGGCAATTACGATGAATACATGACAGCCGCGACGCAGGCGCGGGAACGACTGCTGTCGGACAATGCCAAGAAGAAAGCACAGATCGCCGAGTTGCAGACATTTGTCAGCCGCTTTTCAGCGAACGCCTCGAAAGCCAAGCAGGCCACCTCGCGCGCGCGCCAGATCGACAAAATCGAACTGGCCGAGGTCAAGCCTTCCAGCCGCGTAAATCCGTTTATTCGCTTTGAACAGAACAAGAAGCTTTATCGCCAGGCGGTGACAGTTGAGAAACTCGGCAAACAGTTTGACGATGAAGTTCTGTTTGAGAACCTGAGCATGCAGATCGAGGCCGGTGAACGGGTTGCGATTATCGGCCCGAACGGAATCGGTAAAACCACGTTGTTGCGGTGTCTGGCCGGTGATCTGGCTCCGGACAGCGGTAGCGTCAAATGGGCCGAAGCTGCCGACATCGGTTATTTTGCCCAGGATCACGCCACCGATTTTGCCACTGACATGACGCTGTATGAGTGGATGGCGCAATGGACCAAAGATGGCGAACAGATGATCCGTGGCGCGCTCGGGCGCATGCTTTTTTCCGGCGACGAAGTGAAAAAGTCGGTCAAGGTGATCTCCGGTGGCGAGCAGGGGCGTATGCTGTTCGGCAAGCTGACCTTGTTGAAACCGAATGTATTGTTGCTGGATGAGCCGACCAATCACCTGGATATGGAATCAATCGAATCATTGAATCTGGCACTGGAAAATTATCCCGGCACCCTGATTTTCGTCAGCCATGACCGCGAATTTGTATCATCACTGGCAACGCGGATCATCGAACTCAGCCGTGATGGTGTGACCAATTTCGTTGGTACTTATGATGAGTATCTACGCAACCAGGGCATTCTCTAGCCAGCATCATGCAGGAACGTATTCAAAAAGTTCTCGCCCGCGCCGGCCTTGGTTCGCGCCGCACGCTGGAGCAGTGGATTGAAGCCGGCCGGATTCAGGTCAACGGCAAGGTTGCGGGTCTGGGCGACCGGGTCGGGCCAAAGGATCGGTTGCTGGTCGATGGCCGGCCAGTGACGCTGGACTGGCGCAGTACACCGGATTTACAGGTGATTGCCTATTACAAGCCCGACGGCGAGATCTGCAGTCGCCGCGATCCGGAAGGCCGGAAGAGTGTCTTCAAGGCCTTGCCACACCTCAAGCAGGGTCGCTGGGTGGCACTGGGGCGGCTCGATATCAACAGCAGTGGCCTGATGATTTTCACGACCGATGGTGAACTGGCCAACAAACTGCTGCACCCATCGGCGGAAATCGAACGCGAATACGCGGCGCGTGTGCGCGGCGAGTTAACTTCCGAGCAGCACAAGCAATTGCTGCGCGGGGTGCAGCTTGACGACGGTCCGGCCCGGTTCAAATCGATTCAGGATGCCGGTGGCCAGGGTAGCAATCACTGGTATCACGTGGTTATTACCGAGGGCCGACAGCGTGAAGTACGGCGGCTGTTCGAATCGCAGGGCCTGCCGATTGCCCGCCTGACGCGGGTGCGCTTCGGGCCAATCAATTTGCCTAGGCAAAAGCGTATCGGTGATGTCTGGTCATTGTCAGCGGCGGAAATCGCCGCATTGCAGGCCGCCGTCAGCCCCGCGGCAGTAGCAGCACCGGAATAAAGCCGCCTGTGCCAGGATTCAGCCCGGGTCAGACTGCAATCAGCAGTTGGCGTTTTTCGCGCCAGGCTGTAGGCTATGCGGCCATTTCCGGGAGAACGCAATAATGGCTGATCGTACCCCGCTGGTCGCAGCAAACTGGAAAATGAATGGCACGCGCGCCAGTGCCGGGCCGCTGGTGGATGCCGTGGTCGCGGGTTTGGCTAATACCGCCGATATCGAAGTAGTGATTTGTCCGCCGGCCGTGTATCTGGCAGAAATCAGTAGCCGATTGCAGGGCAGCAAGGTGATGCTGGGCGCGCAGACGCTGTCTGAGCATGATGATGGTGCTTACACCGGTGAGGTGTCGGCGACCATGCTGAAAGATTATAATTGCCGGTTTGTGATTGTCGGCCATTCCGAGCGCCGCCATCTGTTTGCTGAATCCGATGTGCATGTGGCGCACAAAATGACGACTGCGCTGGTGGCCGGACTGGTGCCGATAGTGTGTGTGGGTGAGCTGCTGGGTGAACGTGAATCGGGCGCGACCGAAGCTGTGATCGAACGTCAATTGGCGCCGTTACTCAGACATGATGCTTTTGCGCCCGCTGTGATTGCGTATGAACCGGTCTGGGCGATTGGCACCGGCCGCGCGGCGACGCCGGAGCAGGCGCAGGAAGTACATGCTTTTATTCGCGCCCGGCTGGACACCCGGCATGCCGACCTGGGTGCGCAAACCCGGATTTTGTATGGTGGCAGCGTCAAACCCGGTAACGCCGCTGAATTGTTCGCTATGCCTGATATCGATGGTGGTCTGATCGGCGGGGCATCGCTGAATGCAAATGATTTTCTGGCTATTTGCCAGAGTGTAAAAACATGAGAATTCCGAGATTGAGAGGATTGATTTAATGGATGGATTACATACAGGCTTACTGGTGTTTCAGGTACTGGTCGCATTGGCACTAATCGTGATTATTCTAATTCAGCATGGCAAGGGTGCGGATGCCGGCGCGGCGTTTGGCGGTGGCTCGTCCGGAACGGTCTTCGGCAGCCAGGGTTCAGGTAATTTTTTGACCAAAACCACCACGGCACTGGCCGTGATGTTCCTGGCCAACAGTCTGGCGCTTGGGTACATTGCGACGCGTACCGTAGAATTTACCAGCCTGATGGAACAGACCACGCTGGAAGCTGAAGAAGCCGCTGCGCCAGCCAGCGAATCCGGCAGGGACGAGCAGGAACTGCCGCTGATTCCGCAATAATAAGGAACCTCTAATTAATTAGAGGTTCCTGCAGTACATGGACGTACTGCTATTTTTCAATCATATAAGCGATTGAAAAATGAAGAGAAGTGCTACATGGATGTAGCGGTTACGAACCTAATGATGGAAAATCGAAAATCACAATTTTTGATTTTCGTGCTCTGAGAAGTAGCACATGGATGTGCTGCTTACGAAGCTAAGGACGCATAATTCATGGATGAATTATTCAGAGCTTCCATAATTTTCCGGTTTATGCCGATGTGGTGGAATTGGTAGACACGCTATCTTGAGGGGGTAGTGGGGTAACCCGTGGGAGTTCGAATCTCCCCATCGGCACCAGATTATTTTTGGTTCAACAGACAGCCATAGATCGAAAGGTAGTATACAGACGAACTCCCACTTCCCCGTGGGAGCTGACTCGGCCCATCCCTGTGCCTCGCCCTGCGGGCGCACTGCGTGCGTCTACTTTGTCAGTCCTGACAAAGTGTCGAATCTCCCCATCGGCACCAGTTGTTCTCCTGCCTGTCCGGGCAGGTTTCAGTTTGGAATCAATCCAGCACGAACTCCCACTTCCCCGTGGCAACTGACTTGTATCGAAAATATCCCGCAGTGTTCCGCTATGTTTCCAGTGTCTTGAACCTCTGCTGTACAGATCAATATGTTTAATGAATTTGGTGGCAAAGGTATGCCGGTCTGGCTCTAGTCTGTATAATGACGCAGTGCAAGGTAGGGGGAAATAGCACTGCTCTAAAGTCCCGCCAGGCATTTGATTTTACAACTAAATTATTACTAGAAGTGGTCACAAAATGTCACGAATGCAGCCGAGACTAGGCGAAAGTGGACGAAAAAGCGGAGTGTATAAACACTACATGAGCATTTTGAGTCCACTTTCAACACCGTATCGGCAAATGCAGTAATTTTGAGACCGCTTCTATTAACCGGGTGCCGACTGCTCAACGGCAAAGGCCAAAACTAACCGGACGCGCTGATCTGCTGATGCTGACAGAATATTTACCCATTCTGATATTTCTGGTGATCGGACTCATCATGGGTGTTGCCATGCTGGTGCTGGGTTTTATCCTTGGCCCGCAGCGGCCGGATCCGGAAAAACAGTCTCCCTACGAATGTGGTTTCGAAGCATTTGAAGACGCACGCATGAAATTTGACGTCCGTTATTACCTCGTCGCCATTTTGTTCATCATTTTTGATCTGGAAATTGCCTTCCTGTTTCCCTGGGGTGTTGCCCTCGACACAATCGGCTGGGCCGGTTTCTGGGCCATGATGGTGTTTCTTGGCCTACTAACCATCGGTTTCATATACGAATGGAAAAAAGGAGCGCTTGAATGGGAGTAGATCAGAACCTCGACCAGAAAGCCGCGCTTCCAGGCCAGTTCAGCCAGCAGGCAGATCAGGTTATCGAAAAAATTCATGAGCACGGTATTGTCACCACGTCGGTTGACCGGCTGTTTAACTGGGCGCGTACGGGTTCGCTCTGGCCAATGACATTCGGACTGGCCTGCTGTGCAGTGGAAATGATGCACGCCGGTGCGGCCCGGTATGATCTGGATCGTTTCGGTGTGATTTTTCGGCCAAGTCCACGCCAGTCAGATGTCATGATCGTGGCCGGTACACTGGTCAATAAAATGGCACCGGCATTACGCAAGGTCTACGACCAGATGGCCGAGCCGCGCTGGGTGATCTCAATGGGCTCCTGTGCGAACGGTGGTGGCTATTACCATTATTCCTACTCGGTCACACGTGGCTGCGATCGCATCGTGCCAGTAGATATTTATGTGCCGGGATGCCCACCAACAGCTGAAGCCCTGTTGTTTGGCATCATACAATTACAAAACAAAATACGCCGCACCAATACCATCGCCCGCTGATAACTGATCCATGTCAACAGTCCCCGACAATTTTGTTGCTACTTTGCAAGCGCGATTTGGTTCGCAGCTGACGAGTGTGACGGTGGCAACAAACCAGATCACCGCGGAACTGCCTGCCAGTGAATTGCTGGGTGTTTGCCAGGCGTTGCGTGATGAACCGGAATTTGCTTTCGAGCAGTTGATGGATGTGTGTGGTGTGGATTACCTGCACTACGGCAAAGCCGACTGGGCAACGCAGTCGACTACCGCAACCGGTTTCAGCCGTGGTGTCAGTATTGGTGTTTATGAGGAATCCAGCGACAAGCCGCAGCGTTTTGCAGTCGCATATCAATTATTGTCTATCAGGCATAACCGGCGCTTGCGTTTGCGTTGTTACACGCATGGCAATCCACCGCGTATTGATTCAGTCAACGATATCTGGAATTCAGCAAACTGGTTCGAGCGTGAAGCATTCGATTTGTTCGGTATCCTGTTTGAAGGCCATCCGGATTTGCGCCGCATCCTGACTGACTATGGTTTCAGTGGTCACCCGTTCCGCAAGGATTTCCCGCTCAATGGCAATGTTGAAGTGCGCTATGACCCGGACAAGGGCCGGGTGGTGTATCAGCCGGTAACGATCGAAAACCGCGTGCTGGTGCCAAAAGTTATTCGCCACGATAATCGGTATGCCATTGGCGAGCCGCAGGTAGAGGATCCGAAACTCAATGCCTGAAATCCGTAACATGACAATGAACTTCGGTCCGCAGCATCCGGCTGCGCATGGTGTATTGCGGCTGGTGCTGGAAATGGATGGTGAGGTCATTGAACGTGCTGATCCACATATAGGCCTGTTGCACCGGGCGACCGAGAAGCTGGCAGAAAGCAAGCCCTATAACCAGAGTATCGGTTATATGGATCGACTCGATTATGTGTCGATGATGTGTAATGAACATGCCTACGTGCTGGCGATTGAGAAGCTGCTCGGCATCAAGCCGCCGATCCGTGCGCAATATATTCGTGTCATGTTCGATGAGATCACCCGCATACTGAATCATTTGATGTGGCTGGGTGCGCATGGCCTGGATATCGGCGCGATGACAATGTTCCTGTATTGCTTCCGCGATCGTGAAGATCTGATGGATTGTTATGAAGCGGTGTCCGGCACACGCATGCATGCAACTTATTACCGTCCCGGTGGGGTCTATCGGGATTTGCCGCTGGTTATGCCGCAGTATCAACCGTCGAAATGGCATAACGAAAAGGAAGTCGAGCAACGTAACCGCAATCGCCAGGGTTCGATGCTTGATTTTATTGAAGATTTTACTGAACGTTTCCCCGGTTGCGTCGATGAATATGAAACCCTGCTGACCGACAACCGTATCTGGAAACAACGTACCGTCGGTATTGCCGTCGTATCACCAGAACGCGCATTGCAGCTCGGTTTTTCCGGGCCGATGTTGCGTGGTTCCGGCATTGAATGGGATCTGCGCAAGAAACAACCATACGAAGTTTATGACCGGATGGATTTTGATATTCCGGTTGGCAGCAATGGTGACTGCTATGATCGTTATCTGGTGCGGATTGAAGAAATGCGCCAGTCCAATCGCATTATTAAACAATGTGTGGACTGGCTACGTGCCAATCCCGGTCCGGTGATTCTGGATGATCACAAACTGGTGCCGCCAAGCCGTGAAGAAATGAAAGATGACATGGAGTCATTGATTCACCACTTCAAATTATTTACCGAGGGATACTGTGTGCCGGCCGGGGAAGTCTATGCCGCTGTTGAACATCCAAAAGGTGAATTTGGTGTGTACATGATTTCTGACGGCGCCAACAAGCCCTATCGCGTGAAAATCCGTGCCGCAGGTTTTGCTCATCTTGCCGCAATGGATGAAATGGTACGTGGTCATATGTTGGCGGATGTGGTTGCGGTGATAGGGACGCAGGACATTGTGTTCGGCGAAATAGATCGATGAGCGTCGTCTTTTGCACCCATGCTGTGTTACTTGGCACTTCGCAATCCTCACGTACTGATATGTACGCTGCGGTTGCTCAGTGCCGCGCGCCTTGCCTGGACACAAAATACTCGCTCATCGACACACTGTTTTATATTTGAAGCTGTAATTCAGAATGACAGAAACTGACGATAAAATTGAATTATCTGCCCATGCGCGTGAGGTGATTGACGTATGGGTGGCGAAGTATCCGCCGGAGCAGAAACGGTCGGCGGTGCTGGCGGCATTGCGTGAAGTGCAGCATGAGAATAATGGTTACCTCACTGTACCGTCGATGGATGCAGTTGCAGACTATCTGGATATGCCGAAGATTGCTGTGTATGAAGTTGCTTCGTTTTATTCAATGCTTGAAACCCGGCCGGTTGGCAGGCACAGCATTTCGGTATGCACCAATATTTCCTGCATGTTGCGCGGTTCTGACGATATTGTTGCTTATATAGAACAGAAACTTGGAATCAAGACTGGTGAGTCGACCCCGGACAAGCGTTTTTATCTGAAAAAGGAAGAAGAGTGTCTGGCAGCCTGTTGTGCTGCGCCGATGATGATGGTTGACCATAGATATCACGAGAATCTGACACCGGAAAAAATCGATCAGATTCTGGACCAACTGGATTAATGCCATGTTGCTGAATGAAGTTTGTTACGCCACGCTCAAATACGATCAGCCCTGGTCACTGGAAAGCTATCGCAAGACCGGTGGATATGAGGCCTGGCAGAAAATTCTGAGTGACGGCACAACGCCGGATGCTGTTATTGAAGAATTGAAAGTTTCCGGTTTGCGTGGCCGTGGCGGTGCCGGTTTCCCGACCGGTATGAAATGGAGTTTCATGCCAAAGCAAAGTGATGGTCCCAAGTATGTAGTTTGTAATTCCGATGAAAGTGAACCGGGCACCTGCAAGGATCGCGATATTCTGCGGTTTAATCCACATGCGCTGGTTGAAGGACTGATTATTGCCTGTTATGCGATGCGTACTGCGGTGGCTTACAACTATATCCGGGGCGAATTTATGGATGAGCCCTATCAGCGCTTTGAACAGGCATTAAAGGAAGCCTATTCAGAAGGCTATCTTGGCAAAAATATTCGCGGCAGTGGTGTGGATATCGATATCCATTCATCGCTGGGTGCCGGCGCCTATATCTGCGGTGAAGAAACGGCTTTGCTGGAATCACTGGAAGGCAAGAAAGGTCTGCCGCGTTTCAAACCGCCGTTTCCTGCCAATTTTGGCTTGTACGGCCGGCCCACCACAATCAACAATACTGAATCCTTTGCCTCGGTGCCGGCGATTATGCGCAATGGCGGCCAGTGGTTTCTGGAACTGGGGAAACCGAACAACGGTGGCAGTAAATGTTTTTCCGTCAGCGGCCATGTCGAGAAGCCGGGCAATTTTGAAATTCCGCTGGGGACACCATTCAGGGATTTGCTCGAACTGGCCGGTGGTGTCTGGCAGGGCCGCAAACTCAAGGCGGTGATCCCGGGTGGTTCCTCGGTGCCGGTATTACGTGCCGAGCAAATGCTTGAATGCACCATGGACTATGACTCGATCAAGGAAGCCGGTTCAATGCTCGGTTCCGGTGCGGTGATCATGATGGACGAAACAACCTGCATGGTGCGGACCTTGCGCCGGATTTCGCAATTCTATTATTCCGAATCCTGTGGCCAGTGCACACCTTGCCGCGAAGGTACCGGCTGGCTGTATCGCATGCTGGACAGAATTGTTAAAGGTCAGGGACGCATGGAGGATCTGGAAAAACTCGACAGCGTTGCCGGCAAGATTGAAGGCCGCACAATTTGTGCGCTCGGTGACGCTGCCGCAATGCCGGTACGCAGTTTTCTCAAGCAATTCCGGGATGAATTTGAATATGCCGTTGTGAATAAACGCACGCAATTTGGACCGGATACTGATGCCGGTGCCAGAGCCGCCTGATAATTGATATATCCATTCCTATGACTGACGACGCCATCACTATTGAAGTCAACGGCCGGCCGCTTGCTGCACGCAAGGGGCAAATGCTGATTGAAGTCACCGATGCCAATGACATCTATGTGCCCCGGTTTTGTTATCACAAAAAACTGACGGTGGCAGCGAATTGCCGTATGTGTCTGGTGGAAGTCGAGAAAGCGCCGAAAACCCTGCCGGCCTGTGCAACACCGGTAAACGATGGTATGAAAGTCTTTACCCGTTCAAAGGCGGCCATTGATGCACAAAAGGCAGTGATGGAATTTCTGCTGATCAACCATCCACTGGATTGCCCCATCTGCGATCAGGGTGGTGAATGCGAATTGCAGGATCTGGCCATGGGTTATGGCAGCGACGTGTCGCGTTTTACTGAAAACAAGCGTGTCGTAAAAGACAAGAACATTGGCCCGCTGGTGCAGACCGATATGACGCGTTGTATTCACTGTACCCGGTGTGTGCGCTTCGGCCAGGAAATTGCCGGCTTGCGTGAACTCGGTGCAACCGGCCGCGGTGAACATATGGAAATCGGCACCTATGTAGAGAAGGCAATGACGTCGGAATTGTCCGGCAATGTTATTGATCTGTGTCCAGTGGGCGCGTTAACCAACAAGCCCTTCCGTTACTCCGCACGCACCTGGGAAATGCAGCAGCGCCGCAGTATTGCGCCGCATGACAGTGTCGGCTCGAACATATTCCTGCATATCAAGGGCGACACCGTCAAGCGTGTGGTGCCGGCCGAGAATGAGAACATCAATGAAGTCTGGCTGTCGGATCGTGATCGCTATAGTTATGAAGGCCTGAACAGCAGCGAACGCCTGCATTCACCATTACTCAAGCGCAATGGTGAATGGCAGGAAGTCGATTGGGAAGTTGCGCTCGCGCAGGTGCATGATCGTTTGCAGGCCGTGATTGATGGCCACGGCGCCGATGCTGTCGGTGGTCTGGCCGCGCCCTGGTCAACAACCGAAGAACTGTATTTGTTCCAGAAGTTGTTACGCGGTATCGGCGTAAAAAATATTGACCATCGTCTGCGCCAGCAGGACATGCGTGGTCCGGTTAATACACCACTGTTGGGGTGCACGCTGCCGGAACTTGAGCGGCTGGATGCGGTGTTGTTAATCGGCAGTTATGTGCGCAAGGAACAGCCATTAATTAATCATCGTCTGCGCAAAGCCGCCCTGCGTGGCGCAAATATTATGGCCATTAACAGCGCGGCATTCGATTTCAATTATGATCTGGCGGTGGAGTCCGTCGTTAAACCCGGTCAAATGATTTATGAGCTCGCTGCCGTCGCGCGTGCGTTAACGGAACTGACCGTTGATCAGTCCATGCCGGCATTGTTGCGTGAAGTTACCGTTAACGACAAGCATCGGCAAATCGCCACGGCATTGTATACGGATCAACAGGTTCATGTGTTGTTAGGCGCGCAGGCAGCGCTGCATCCGGATTACAGTTTGCTTGCAGCATTGACACAGACAATCGCAAAACTTGTCGGGGCAACATCTGGCTGTTTGCCACTGGCCGCCAATGCCGTCGGTGCTGTGCGTACCAATGTCCTGCCCGACAATGACGGCCTGTCTGCCTGTAATATGTTGTCAACTCCCCGTCAGGCTTATGTGTTGATGGGGCTGGAGCCGGATATTGATTGTGCCGATGGCGAGCAGGCAATGGCGGCACTGACAGCCGCGGAATCGGTGATCGCGATCAGCAGTTTCCGTTCAACTGCATTATTGCAGAGTGCTGATGTTATTTTGCCGATGGCACAGTTTGCCGAGACCGCTGGCAGTTTTGTCAACATCACCGGTGCAGCGCAGGCCTTTACTGCGGCAGTGAATCCACCCGGCATGTCACGGCCGGCCTGGAAGATATTGCGCGTGCTTGGTAATCTGTTTGATCTGCCGGGTTTTGATTACCAAAGCGTTGCCGAGGTGGCGGCGGCTGCGGAAGTAAACCATAACAGTGGTGAGTCAGCGTCAGTTTCATTGCCGGATCAACTGCCGGCAACAACGTCCGGTTATGAAATGGTTATCCAGCTGCCGATGAACAGCGTCGACCCGCTGGTGCGTCATGCCAATGCCTTGCAACAAACACCGGATGCTGCGGATGGTTATCTGCATCTTGCAGCGGATGTTGCCAGCGATTTAAAAGTCCACAATGGCGCACGCGTGACAATGACGCAGGGTAATCGCAAGCAGACGTTGCCGGTACTGATTGATACGCAGCTTGCCGCCGGATGTTTTGCCATTCAGGCAGGTCATCCGGATGCCATGACATTCGCACATGCCGCTGGCGCTATTGTGCTTGCGGTTGCCAGTCCGGCGGAGGTCAGCCAGGCATCATGATCGAATGGCTGCGCCATTTCCTGACCGAATCCACTGCCTGGGCAGTGCCTGCCACGTATCATGCGCAGCTGGTCGAAGTCATGCTTATTGTCCTGAAGATATCGGTCATTCTGACGCCGTTGATGATTTGTGTCGCGTATATGGTATACGCCGAACGCAAGATTATCGGTTTTATCCAGGGCCGTATCGGGCCAAACCGTGTGGGATTGTTTGGCTACAGTCTGGTTGGTCTGGGCCAGCCAATTGCTGATGCACTGAAACTGATCCTGAAAGAGATCATTGTTCCAAGTGGATCCAACAAGGCCCTGTTCATTATTGCGCCAATATTGTCAATGGCACCTGCTGTTGCGGCGTGGGCCGTTTTACCATTTGATGATGATATGGTTCTGGCTGATATCAATGCCGGCCTGCTGTATATTCTCGCGCTGACATCACTGGCCGTATACGGCGTGATCATTGCCGGTTGGGCCTCGAATTCAAAATATGCCTTTCTGGGTGCCATGCGTTCGGCTGCTCAGATTGTGGCGTATGAAATAGCGATGGGTTTTGCCCTGGTTGGTGTTGTTGTTGCGGCCGGCAGCCTTAATCTTGGCAGTATTATTTCGGCGCAGTCAGGCAGTGTTCTGCATTGGTATATGTGGCCGTTGTTGCCGTTTTTTATTGTTTATTTTATTTCAGGTGTGGCTGAAACCAACCGCGCACCATTTGATGTTGCGGAAGGCGAGTCCGAAATCGTTGCCGGTTTCCATGTCGAATATTCCGGCATGGCATTCTCGCTGTTCTTTCTGGCGGAATATGCCAACATTATTCTGATTTCGGTACTCACCGTGATCTTCTTCATGGGTGGCTGGTTGTCGCCATTCCAGGGTATTCCGGTGTTGCAGGAACTGTTTGCCTGGGTACCGGGGCTGGTCTGGCTGCTAATGAAGACTTCTATTTTTCTGTTCATGTTTCTGTGGTTGCGTGCGACATTCCCGCGTTATCGATATGACCAGATTATGCGGCTGGGCTGGAAAGTGTTTATCCCGATTACGCTGGCATGGCTGATCATCGTCGCATTTATGGTCAAGCTGCAGATGCCATGGTGGTTCAATTGATTTCAGGTGGATTTACAAGATGAGCGGATCATTCAGTCAAATTGGCAAAAGCCTGTTTCTGGTCGAGCTGTTGAAGGGATTGCGGCTGACCGGTCGTAACCTGTTCAAGCGCAAGGTGACGGTGCAGTACCCTGAAGAGAAGACGCCGCAGTCAGCACGGTTTCGTGGCCTGCATGCGCTTCGGCGTTATCCGAATGGCGAGGAACGCTGTATTGCCTGCAAGCTGTGTGAGGCAGTGTGTCCGGCGGTCGCAATCACGATTGAATCCGAACAGCGTGAAGATGGTACGCGGCGTACTACCCGTTATGATATTGATCTGACCAAGTGTATCTTCTGCGGCTTTTGTGAAGAGTCCTGTCCGGTGGATGCAATCGTGGAAACCCGTATTTTTGAATACCATGGCGAACAGCGCGGCGATTTATACATGACCAAGGAAAAGCTGCTGAAGATCGGCGACATGGCAGAGGAACAAATAGCCAGGGATCGGGCGGCGGATGCTCCATTCAGGTAGTCGAAAAAAGAAACAGAAAAATCGCTTTATATAACTTAAAAAAATGAAAAAGGTTATGGGAATGGATAGAGAAACTAAATTAATAGACTGGACTGTATGTTGTCGATTGCGCGCAGTGTTTGTCTTTACGCTTTTTGCTTTGTACTTTTAACTGCATTCATCGTGTTTGAACAAATCATATTTTATGCCTTTGGCGCAATGCTGATAATGTCGGCATTGCTGGTCATTACCGTACGCAATCCGGTTTATGCCGCGTTGTTTCTGGTACTGGCATTTTTCTCCAGCGCGGTAATCTGGCTGCTTTTGCGTGCCGAATTTCTCGCGATTGTTCTGGTGCTGGTATATGTCGGTGCTGTGATGGTGCTGTTCCTGTTTGTTGTCATGATGCTGGATATCAATATCGCCAGACTGCGCGCCGGATTTGCCCGCTATTTGCCGGTAGCGGCGCTTGTCGCACTGGTGCTGGTGACCAGCATGGCGCTGGTGCTGGGACCGGAGAATCTTGTCCCCGATGAAGCGGCCAGCCGTTACACCAGCGGTCTGACAGATACGGGTGCTGACTACAGCAATACACGTGAACTTGGTGAAATGCTGTTTACGCGTTATCTCTACCCATTCGAAATTGCCGGTGTGCTGTTGCTGGTCGCCATGATTGCCGCAATCACACTGACGATGCGGCCACCGCGATCGAGCAAGGCACAAAAACCTGAGCAACAGGTAGCTGTCCGCAGCAAGGATCGAGTGCGGCTGATCAGGATGGCTACGGAAAAAGAAACAGACTATCAATCGGATGACCATCAGGCCGGCCGGCAGGATGCAGCCGATGGCAAGGATCAGGGCTGACCATGCTGACGTTATCTCATTTCCTGATCCTGGCAGCGATACTGTTTTGTATCAGCATCGCCGGAATTTTTATTAATCGCAAGAATGTGATTTTGCTACTGATGTGTATTGAATTGATGCTGCTCGCAGTCAATATCAACTTTATCGCATTCTCACATTTCCTTGGTGATATCCATGGCCAGGTGTTTGTATTTTTCATCCTGACAGTGGCGGCTGCAGAATCTGCTATTGGTCTGGCCATTCTGGTGGTGTTGTTCCGTAACCGCGACACCATTAATGTCGAAGATCTGGACACAATGAAGGGCTAGGCCATGACCGATTCCATCATGACACTGGCATTGATTGCTGTACTGGCGCCGCTCACAGGCGCAGTCATCGCCGGCCTGTTCGGGCAGAGCATCGGCCGTGCTGGTGCACACTGGATCACGATTATTGGTGTTGCTATTTCTGCGCTGGTTTCATTGCTGATCTTCAAGCACATTATTTTTGATCAGGGTGCTGTATTAAATGAAACCGTCTACCAATGGGCTACCATTGGTGGCTTGTCACTCGAAATAGGTTTCCTGATTGATGCGCTGACCGTCACCATGATGGTTGTAGTGACATTTGTGTCGCTGATGATTCATATCTATACCATCGGCTATATGCATGATGATCCCGGCTACCAGCGATTCTTCAGTTATATCTCGCTGTTTACATTTGCGATGCTGATGCTGGTGATGGCAAACAATTTTCTGCAATTGTTTTTCGGCTGGGAAGCCGTCGGTCTGGTGTCGTATCTGCTGATTGGCTTCTGGTTCCGGAAAGAATCAGCCATATTTGCCAATCTCAAGGCTTTTCTGGTGAACCGTGTCGGTGATTTCGGCTTCCTGATCGGTATCGCTGCCGTGCTGCTTTATTGCCAGAGTCTGGATTATGCAGAAGTTTTTGCTGCTGCACCGGCGCTGGTCGGCCAGACTATTAATGTCATTGGCTCGGCTGAATGGTCTGTCATGACGCTGATCTGCATTGGACTGTTTATCGGCGCGATGGGCAAGTCGGCACAGGTACCGTTGCATGTCTGGTTGCCGGATTCGATGGAGGGCCCGACACCGATCTCGGCCCTGATTCATGCCGCGACGATGGTGACAGCCGGTATTTTCATGGTTGCACGCATGTCGCCGCTATTTGAATTATCAGTAACAGCACTGAGTTTTATTCTGATAGTCGGCGCGATCACTGCTTTATTCATGGGTTTCCTCGGCCTGGTTCAACATGACATCAAGCGGGTGATTGCCTATTCGACATTGTCGCAGCTCGGTTACATGACCGTTGCGCTTGGCGCGTCGGCCTATAGTGCTGCGATTTTTCATCTGGTTACCCATGCCTTTTTCAAGGCGCTGCTGTTTCTGGCCGCGGGTTCGGTCATCATTGCGATGCATCACGAGCAGGACATGCGCAGGATGGGCCGTCTGAGCAGGTTTTTGCCGATCACCTGGTTGACGATGCTGGCGGGTACGCTGGCTCTGGTTGGCTTGCCGGGCACCTCGGGCTTCTTTTCCAAGGATGCGATCATTGAAGCCGTACATTTGTCGACTATCCCGGGCGCCGGCTTTGCCTACTTCGCGGTACTGATCGGAGTATTGTTTACATCATTATACAGCTTCCGTCTTTTGTTCCTGGTGTTCCATGGCCGTGACAATGTTGACCAGCACGCAAAAGAGCATTTGTTTGAATCACCGCCTGTCGTTCTGATTCCGTTGATGGTGCTTGCCGTGCCATCGCTGTTCCTGGGACTGTTCCTGGTCGGACCGATGTTATTCGGTAATTATTTTGGTGATGCGATTTACGTTGCACCGGAACGCGATGTTCTGGCACAACTGGGTGAAAGTTACCATGGTGTACTTGGCTTCATCGCCCATGGTTTTGTTGCTGTACCGGTCTGGCTGGCGGCTGCCGGTTTCGTTATCGCCTGGTATCTCTACAGTTGCAAACCGGATTGGCCGGCAGTGATTGCGCGCCGCAGTGGTGGCTTGTATCGCCTGTTGTTGAATAAATACGGATTTGATGATTTCAATCAAAAGGTTTTTGCCCAGGGTGCCCGGCGTCTGGGCCAGTTCTGCTGGCAAATTGCGGATATGCGCATCATTGACGGCACGCTGGTAAATGGCACCGCCAGCAGCGTGCGCTGGTTTTCAGGTTGCCTGCGGCACATCCAGTCCGGTTATCTGTACCACTATGCATTTGCAATGATCATTGGTCTGCTGGTGTTACTGGCGGTATTTGTTCACGACTGGCCGGGCTGGTGAGTATAACTTTGAATAATGAGAAGCAAGGAATCCTGACAAGTGCCAACTAACCTGCCATTGCTGAGCCTGTTGATCTGGGCGCCAATACTGGGTGGCGTCTGGGTCCTGATCGCCGGTGACCGTCAGCGGCTGACAGCAAAATACCTGGCTCTGGCAGTCAGCATTATTACTGCACTACTGTCGGTATTGCTGTATCTGGGTTTTGATACAGTCAGCCCCGGCATGCAGTTTGTCGAATTTGCACACTGGATACCTGCCTTCAATATCAACTATCACCTCGGCATTGATGGTATTGCATTACCGCTGATTCTATTGACCACATTTTCAACGATCCTTGTCATTGTGTCCGGCTGGGAGGTTATCGACCGGCGCCCGGCGCAATACATGGCGGCATTTCTGATCCTCGAAGGCGTAATGATCGGAGTATTTGCGGCGCTGGATGCGGTATTGTTCTATGTATTCTGGGAAGCCATGTTGATCCCGATGTTTCTGATTATCGGTATCTGGGGTGGACCACGTCGTGTTTATGCAACCATCAAGTTTTTCCTGTATACGTTTCTTGGTTCCGTATTCATGCTGGTCGCATTTTTATATCTTTATAGCGAGACCGGCAGTTTCGCAATAGCGGCATTTCATGACTTGCCATTGTCCCTGTTTGCACAAAAACTGATTTTTGTCGCATTCCTGCTCGCATTTGCTGTCAAGATTCCGATGTGGCCGGTGCATACCTGGTTGCCGGATGCGCACGTTGAAGCACCAACCGGTGGCTCGGTCATTCTGGCAGCCATCATGTTGAAAATGGGTGGCTATGGTTTCCTGCGTTTCAGTCTGCCCATTACGCCTGATGCGAGTCAGGCGCTTGATGGCCTGATGATTGTGTTGTCATTGATCGCCGTGGTGTATATCGGTTTTGTGGCGCTGGTGCAGCAGGATATGAAAAAGCTCATTGCTTACTCGTCGATTGCGCATATGGGTTTTGTTACGCTTGGTTTCTTTGTTGTTTTCCGGGTGGCTACCCAGACTGACGCTGATGGTGCGTTGCTGGCCATGAGTGGTGGCATGATTCAGATGATCTCGCATGGATTCATATCCGCCGCCATGTTCCTGTGCGTCGGGGTACTTTATGACCGGGTCCACAGTCGCGAAATCAGCGCCTATGGTGGTGTCGCCAATACGATGCCGCAGTTTGCCGCTTTAATGATGTTATTTGCGATGGCTAATGCCGGTTTGCCGGGAACATCCGGTTTTGTCGGTGAATTCCTGGTTATTCTGGCGAGCTTCCAGGCAAATTTCTGGATCGCCTTTATTGCTGCCACCACCTTGATACTCGGTGCTGCCTATACGTTGTGGATGTACAAGCGTGTCATGTTTGGTGATATTGCCAACGAACAGGTAGCAAAACTGACCGATATCAATGGCCGTGAAAAGCTGATTCTGGTTTCGCTGGCCGTCCCGGTACTGTTGTTCGGTCTCTGGCCACAACCCTTATTCGAAATCATGAATCCGACGCTGGAGCAGCTCATCGAACAGATTATGCCGGGTAAATTGAACTGACGACTATGGACATGAGCGCTGATTTAATATTATTGCTGCCGGAGATTGTGTTACTGACGCTGGCCTGTATTGCATTGCTGGTCGATACAATCTGGCATGATCCGCAGCACCGGTCAGCGTACTGGCTGGCGCAACTGGGGCTGGCCGCCACCGCGTTACTGATTATATTTATGACGCCGCTGGCAAAAACATTTGCATTCGACGGCCTGTTCGTCAGTGATGCGATGTCTGTTGTGCTCAAATTTACCATTTGTCTGTTTGCCATCATGGCATTGATTTATTCGCGCGAATATCTGGGCAAGCACGGTTTGCTGAAAGGCGAATACTTTGTTCTGGCATTGACCGCCGTGCTTGGCATGCTGGTCATGACATCAGCACATAACCTGTTGACGATATATCTGGGTCTGGAGTTGTTGTCGTTGTCATTGTACGCAATGGTTGCGATGCATCGTGACTCATCCGCTGCTGCCGAAGCGGCAATGAAATACTTTATTCTGGGTGCGCTCGCCTCGGGCATGCTGCTATACGGGATGTCCATGCTCTACGGGCTCAGTGGCAGTCTGGATCTTGCCGTTATCGCTGCGCACTTGCAGGCAGATGACGGCGGCCGCGTATTACAGTCATTTGCACTGGTATTCATACTGATCGGCGTGGCTTTCAAACTCGGTGCAGTGCCATTTCATATGTGGGTGCCGGATGTTTATCAGGGCGCGCCGACATCGGTGACACTGTTCATTGGCAGCGCACCGAAACTGGCTGCATTTGCAATGGCAATGCGCCTGTTTGTTGATGGAATGGCGCCGCTGGTATCAGACTGGCAAACGATGTTGATGATCCTGGCGGTATTGTCGATGGCGGTGGGTAATCTGGTGGCAATAGCGCAGACCAACATCAAGCGCATGCTGGCGTATTCAACTATAGCCCATGTCGGTTTCCTGTTGCTGGGTTTGGCAGCCGGCACTGCCGGCGGCTACGCTGGTTCGATGTTTTATGTGATGACCTATGCGCTGATGAGCATGGGTGGTTTTGCCATGATTATTCTGCTGGGTTCAGATGGCAGGGAGGCCGACCAGCTTGACGATTTTCGTGGTCTGTCGGATCGCAGCCCGTGGCTCGCACTGATGATGCTGATTCTGATGTTCTCAATGGCCGGAGTGCCGCCTTTCCTCGGCTTCTGGGCCAAATGGTTTGTATTGCAGGAAGTGATCGCCGCCGGTCATGTCTGGCTGGCGCTGGTGGCCGTGGCCTTTGCAATCGTCGGTGCGTTTTACTATCTGCGCGTGATCAAGCTCATGTATTTCGATGCCGCCGAAAGTGATGCGCAACTGGACAGTAGTCTGACCATGCGCGTGACGATCAGCAGCAATGGTCTGGCCTTGCTTTTACTGGGGTTGAGTCCGGGGCTGTTGATGTCGGTTTGTCTGTACGCGCTGGGCAGTTAACGGCGTGTCGATTGAGCTGGCCGTCTGGTTGATGCTGCTGCTCGCCGTTGTCGCGGCCAACCTGCCATGGTTAAGCGATCGCATCCTGTTTGTTTTGCCGCCCCGCCAGCAGGGCAAGCCGGTCAGCTGGTGTTTACTGGAATGGCTGTTACTTTATTTTCTGGTGGGCTTGCTGGCACTGGGCCTGGAGCGTTATGCCAGTGGTGGTAATCATGCACAGGGATGGGAATTCTACGCGATAGGCCTGTTTCTGTTCATGGTGCTTGCTGTACCGGGTTTTATCTGGCGACAGTTGTGGCTGCCATTTGCCAAACGCCGCCGGCCACGCACTTCACGTTAAGGAACCCCTGGTAATTCATTGCTGAATTATTACGTCCTTTGGTTTCGTAACCGGCGCATCCATGCGCCACTGCCCAGAGCTTCCCTGTTATTCCTGTGAAGCTTCCGCTTTAACGTTTGATTATCCTGCCGATAGCTTCTCCCATCCTGACCTGCTGGCTGGGACGCAGATGCATCAACCATTGCATGGTGTGCTCCGGAAACAGCAAAATGACGGTCGACCCGATATTAAAATGACCGAGTTCCGCGCCTCGTTTCAATTTGACATCGAGATGGCTGTAATTGTGATCGGCAATGTTGCCACGACCGGCGGGCTTGATGTCCTGATCCCAGATAGTCGCCATACTGCCGACGCACAATGCGCCGACCATGATTACGGCCATCGGCCCGATGGCTGTTGTAAAAATATTCACCAGTCGTTCGTTTCGCGCAAACAGTCGCGGGATGGTTTGCACACTGACGGGGTTTACCGCAAACCGGCGGCCGGGTATATGCAGGCTGCGTTGCAGTTTGCCGTCAAGCGGGATATGGATACGATGATAATCACGCGGCGATAAATACAATGTCGCGTAATGGCCATTACGAAATTGCCGCGCCAGTTCCTCATCGCCACCCAGCAGTCGGGGCAGGCTATAGTCACAGCCCTTGGCCTGAATCAGCGTCATGTCCTGCAACTGACTGCAGGCACTGATACTGCCATCGACCGGCGAGACAATATGCGCCGGATCCGGATCCAGCGGCCGGGCATCGGCCTTTAGGCGGCGGGTAAAAAAATCATTAAAGCAATCATAGTTATCGATATCAGTATCAATGGCTTCACGCAGGTCAACCTGGAAGAACCTGCAAAAAGTGCGTATTTGCCAGTTTTTCCAGATCGGCAGTTGCCAGCGGGTGCTGTAAAGCAGCAGGGCGGACAGGGTGTGTTGTGGTATCAGGTACTGCCAGACTTTCTGCCAGCGCGAAATTTCAGGAGTTGTGCCGGTCGCTTGCATTAATGATGATCATGTCCATGGTGATCATGTTCCTCATGCTTGCGCCCGGCCCGTTTTACTTCAATGGAGTATCGCTGCTGTGAATCATCATCCATAACCAGTAACAGCTCGACTTCCATGCCTGCCTGCAGGCGGGTGTCCGGATCAAACAGCATCAGATGATAATCGCCCGGTCGCATTTCCAGCATGCCGCCGGCAGGAATGGTTAATTCGGACTGTGCTTCCATCCGCGCAACATCATCAACAATTACACTGCGATGCATTTCCACACGCTCAAACAAGGGGCTTGTGGCTTTTACCAGCTGCCGATCAGCAGGTCCGGTATTCTCCAGAACCAGATAACCGGCCAGCACCCTTGAGCCGGGCGGAGCCTCCTGGATCCAGCCTTCCAGCAGGACGACTTCCGCCTGGACAGCGTCGTTGCCAAAGCTGACTATCAGAATTAACCCGGCCAGTATGTTTTTAAGCTGCGGCTTCATTAGCTGTTGGTCTCTATATAGTCGAGCATTCCGCGCAGGCGCTCGGCCAGACTGGCGGGTTCGTGCGGTGTTGTGAAAATGCCGGTCAACTGGCCCTGCGGATTGATCAGGAAAATTGAGGCGGAATGGCCAATCAGATAGTCACCGGCCGCATCCGGTTCCTCAATGACATAGACAGCGCCGAGACTGCGTGTCAGAGTCTGCAATTCGGCTTGGGTACCGGTAACGCCAATAAAGTCTTCATTGAAATAGCTGACATATTCATTCAGCCGTGCCGGTGTGTCACGCGCCGGATCGACACTGACCAGGATCGTTTGCAGGTTGTCGATATCAGCGCCCTGCGCCGCCAGCTGTTGTTGCATTTCATTCAGGCTGGCGAGTGTCATCGGGCAAATATCCGGACAGAAAGTGAAGCCGAAGAAAACCAGCGACCAGTGGCCGCGGAAGTCTTCGACGCCAAAGCGCTCGCCTTCCTGGTCAATTAATTCGACCGCGGGCAGATCGCGCACTTGCGGCCAGAGCAGTCCGTTTGGACGCTGCGCTTCGAGCCTGGCGGTCTGGTTGGCCTGATTTGCCAGATAGCTGCCGACCCCGGCACCGAGTGCCGCCAGGCCAATCAGCACGATGACGACATAAAGCATACGTTTGTTATCAATCATGGGCGGGGATTATACCGGAGATAGGCGACGTACACTGGTATAGTCAGGCCTGAATTTTGAGGCAAATTGTCGCATGCTGGTCAGATTTCAATTTCACAGGTTTTTGCCATGACCCTGATTTCCCGCCGCAAGCTGTTTGGCAACCCGGAGCGTGCGTTCGCCCTGGTGAGTCCCGATGGCCGCCAGATTGCGGGGCTGGCGCCGGTTGCAGGTGTCATGAATATTGTCGTGGCGCCGATCGCAGCAGCGGACGCTGTCACCCCGGTTACACATGAGACCGGCCGTGGTATCAGCCATTGTGTCTGGGCGTTTGATGGCGTCTCGCTGTTGTATCGTGCAGATCGCAATGGCGATGAGAACTGGCATATCTATCGGGTCTCCTGCGTCGATGGTGAGGTTGCCGATCTGACTCCGGGCGAACAATTGCGCGCCAGCATACTCGATGTCAGTCCGCGTTATCCGAATCAGGTGCTGGTGGAGATCCAGTCTGCCGATGCCGCTGCCAGTGGTTGTTTTCGCATACGCCTGGATACCGGTGAGCGTGACGCGGTAGCCGTACCGGCCGGTTTTGCGCGGTTGCTGTATCGCGATTTTCAGCCGCGTATCGGTGTGCGGCCCCGCGCCGATGGTGGCAGTGACTGGTACTGGTTGCATACGGATACACCTGAGCATGCACTCGCGATTCCGGCCGAAGACAGCATGACGACCTGGCCCGTGGATATCGGCGCCGGCAACAGTCTGTATCTGGTTGACAGCCGTCTGGCCGATACGGCTGTACTGGCGCAGCTCAGGGCGGGCCAGACAACACCGGCAGTATTGTTTCGTCATGACGAGGCCGATGTCTGTGATGTGATTATTGACCAGCGTAGCCGGATGCCGCTGGCGCTGGCCATTAATACCGGGCGCAAGCAATGGCAGGCGCTGGATGCCGGTATTGCCGCCGAGTTTGATTATTTGCAGGGTCGTTGTCACGGTGATATCAGTCTGGCAAGCCGGACACCGGATGATCATCACTGGATTGTCGGCTATCAGGCTGATACTGCGCCAACGCGATTCTATCACTATGATCGGCGCAAGCGGGAATCGCGCTATTTGTTCAGCAACAGCCGTGTGCTGGAAGCCCTGCAGCTAGAGCCGCTGCAACCGCAGTCTATACGTGCACGCGATGGTCTGGAGTTGACGGCGTATCTGACCCGGCCCGAGTCTGCCGGGCCAGGGCCAATGATTTTGCTTGTGCATGGTGGTCCGTGGGCGCGTGATGAATGGGGTTATCAGCCGTGGCATCAATGGCTGGCAAACCGTGGCTATGCCGTGTTGAGTGTCAATTACCGTGGTTCGGCCGGTTTCGGCAAGGCATTTTTGAATGCCGGTAACCGCCAGTGGGGCCGGGCCATGCAAACCGATTTGCTGGATGCTGTTGACTGGGCGGTAGCCCAGGGCATCGCCGATCCGGACCGGCTGGCAATCATGGGCAGCAGTTACGGTGGCTATGCAACGCTTGCCGGCCTGGCATTCAGTCCACAGACATTTGCCTGTGGTATCGACTTGATGGGGCCGTCACAATTGAACTCGTTGCTGGCTGCAATTCCGCCGCAATGGCAATCTGAACGGGAAATGTTCCGTTATCGTGTCGGTGATCATGAAAGCGCAGCGGGCCGTGCAGCACTGGCAGATGTGTCGCCACTGGACCATGTTGCTGCAATAACAAAACCGTTGCTGATGGTGCAGGGTGCGCACGATCCGCGCGTACCACGGGCGGAATCGGATCGCATGGTCGCAGCATTGCAGGCGCGTAATATTCCGGTGATTTACCTGTTATTTACTAACGAAGGTCATGGTCTGATGCAGCCTGATAACCGGCTGGCGTTTTGTGCGATAGCCGAGATTTTTCTGGCACAATACCTCGACGGCAAGATTGAAGCAGCGGATAAAGATATGTCTGTGCCGGCATTGCAAATACTGGCCGGCAGGGAATGGTTGCCTGAAACGGTGCGCGAGTATTTTCCTGCCCCGGCCAATCAGGAATGAATTTTTTCAAGATCACATCGAATCAGTTGAAAGTATAATCATGGAACCCCGACACTGGTTATATCAGGCACGCACACGTCGTTATCTGTTCCGACTGGCCGGCTTGATATTGCTCGGCCTGCTGTTGTCACCATTGTTTATCACCATGCCACACCGCCTCGGTGAGTTGGAGTCTGCCGGTATTTATTTGCTATTGGGACTGTTGGCACCGATGTTAATAATACTTATTGCCAAGCTGTTGTATAGCCGACTGATCCCTTAACTACATGATCATGATTGAAAGTCTGCATCCGGTTTTGCTGTTGCTGCTGGCAGCCGCCAGCACAGTATGGTTGCGTGGCTGGAGTCGAACTGCCGTCACCCTGTTGCTGGCCACCTGTGCGCTGATACTGGTCTGGCAAATGCCCGGTGGCCGCAGTTTTGAGTTTGTGCTGGGTGAAAGCAGGCTGGCGTTATTGGCTCTGGATTATCTGGCACGGTTGTTTGCGATACTGTTTACCTTGCTGGCAGTGTTAACTGTACTGTATGGCGGCGGCCGGAGTACATATGCCGAAACGGGTTATGGTCTGACGCATGCTGCCGCTGCAGTTGCCGTTGTTCTGGCAGGTGACTGGCTAACGCTGATATTTGCCTGGCTAATGTTAATACTGACGGCGAGCCTGCTGGTAAGTGTGCAGCCGGGCCGGCATGCCTATGCCGCTGCACGCCGCCTGCTGTTTTTGCATGGCATGGCCAGTGTCTTTTTATTGATTGGTGTGGTCGGGCAAGTTTATACAAGCGGCAGTGTTGATTTGGCCATTCTGGTCAGTGACGGTGATATCGAGGCCTGGCCCGCATTTTTAATACTACTCGCTGTTCTGACCGCGATAGCAGCGCCGCCGTTATCGGCCTGGTTTGCGGATTGTTGTCAGGAACTGTCAGCATTAAGCCTGGTCTGGTTCAGCGCATTTACCGGCAAGGCCGGCG
The DNA here is from genome assembly GCA_040905025.1 of Gammaproteobacteria bacterium. Taxonomy (GTDB): domain Bacteria; phylum Pseudomonadota; class Gammaproteobacteria; order Methylohalomonadales; family Methylohalomonadaceae; genus JBBDSJ01. The sequence goes on along the minus strand of JBBDSJ010000030.1, from coordinate 7,895 downwards.
TGTATTTGTTGTTGCGTTTGTTTCCCGGTTTTGAATGGTTACTTGCAGTTGGCTTGTTGATGTTGATCTATGGTGCAGTGTTTGCATTATTGAGCCGTAACATCACCCGGTTACTTGGTTACGGATTTATCAGTTCTACCGGAATAATTGTGATGGCTGTGGGATTGGGCAATGATACCGGCCTGAGTGGTGCGGCCGGGTTTGCTTTTGTCCATGGTCTGATTTTTGCGCTGCTGTTCATGAGCGCCGGCGTTGTCATCGAGCGTGGCCGCAGCAGTCAATTGTCCAGTCTTGGTGGATTGTTTCAGCGTATGCCGCTGACGACAGCATATACATTGATTGCGGCACTGAGCTTGCTGGCAATGCCATTAACTGCGGGTTACATCAGCCAGCTGTTAATTATAGAAGCAGCATTTGAACCCGGCAGTGTCTGGCCTGGAATTGTATTCTTGCTGGCAGTTGTCACAGCAGTTGTGCATGCCGGTTTCTACTATCCATGGCGGGTATTTTTTGGACCTGCGAAACCGCCTGCAGAGGATATTGCAGAAGCTGTCTTTAATCAGCGTGTCGCGATGTTTGTACTGGCGGCATTGTGTATTGTCGTCGGCATGGCACCTTGCCGGTTGTATCAATCGTTACCTTATGCTGTCAGTTGTGAGCCGTATACGCCCGGCTTCGTGCTGACGCAATTGCAGCTTCTGTTTGCAGCTGTGCTTGCAGCTGCATGGCTGCTGTCATACTGGCGGGTACCGTCAGCTGATCCTGTTGATTTTGATCAGGTTTACCGGCATTGGTGGCCACGTCAATGGCCAGCAATCAGGACCCGGTTGCTACGTGGACTGAAAGTCTGCGCAGATATATGTCGCCGGTTATGGCAGCGGCTGGTTTGCCTGTGGCACTATTGTTTGCTGCGTGGCAGGCAATTGTTGCGGAATTATCGCAGCAGAAAGTAAATACCGGACAAAAGTGTAAAAATCACCCATTTGGGGGACGTATTTCCGTGGCTGTTTCGTTAAAGTAAAACACAGGATATCAGGGAAAGCCTCCAGGATGAGGTGTTCAGGGACGATGCAGTGGTAATTCACGGATCGAGAATTCGCCAAGGAAGGCCACCTGTTAAGCGTCAGGAAGAATTCCCGCCAGTTTACTCATCAAGGCTCATTCGTATGAACATGCACTGGCTGTTTGTCGAACAGTATCAGCAGGCTCGGTAACAGTATCAATGCACAGGCCAGACTGATCGCGATACCGACAGTCAATAACAGCCCCATACTTGCTGTGCCCTGATGCGGCGAAAAAGCCAGGTTGCCAATACTTAACATCGTCGTCAGTGCGCTGATAATAATCGCGCGGGTCGTATTGTTTTGCAGGGTCGGCAAGTTGCCATTCAGCGATGCCAGACGATGGCGATAAAGTATGTGGATGCTGTTGTCGATACCTATACCCAGTAGTAGCGGCAAGGCAATGATGTTGGCAAAATTAAAAGGTGTGCCAAGCAATATGGTTGCAGACGCAGTCAAGGCGGCTGCCAGCAACAGTGGTATCAGCGCAATCAGCGTGAGCCGCAGATTACGCAACAGTACCCATAACATCAGTGCGATAACACACAATGCCAGTATGAATGCCTGTTTGAATGCAGCAACGACTGCAGCACCGGCCTCTGTCTGAATGACCGGGCTGCCAACGAGATTCGGTGTGATGTCACGCGCTGCTGTAACAAACTTGCGCATTTCTGCAACATCATTCAGATCAGCAGTGGGTAATATCTCGAGCAGATATTCACCATCAGGACTTAACCAGCGTTCACGCAATGATGACGGCAAATCTTCTTCGCCAAATTCGCTTGCATTCAGTGATGCAGTCAACTCATCAATACGTCCCGGCAGGTTTTGCAGCAGTTGATCCTCTATACCGACAAGCAATTGCGGCTGTTGCTGTGCGTCGGCAAATAGACGTTCCAGCCCGGTATTTAATTGCCGGAGTTCCGGTGTCTGTTGTTCAGGGGGCAGGGTAGCGAGAAATTGCAGAAACTCATCAATGGCTGCAAGCCGTCCGGAATTGGTAATGCTGGCACTGTTGTTCAATTCGAGACCGCCGAGCAACAGGAAATTGATATCATCAATGATCGCAAGTTTGTCAGTCTGGTTCGCGGGAATGAAATCCTGCAAGGTCAGAACCCGGTTTACTTCAGGCAACGTTTCCATATTTGCTGCCAGTTGTTGCGCCTGGATTTCGTTATCTGCAATTACAATACCTGTCCACGGCGATGTGTCCGGATCAGCCAGCAGATCACGATAGGTTTGCACGGACTCATTATCAGAAGCCTGCAGATTCAGCGTATTCGAATCAAAACGGACATGCGGTATTAGCCAGATTGCAGCTATAGCCAGTATGGCAGCGATGGTGCAGACAGTTTTTGTATGCCGCAAAGATAAATCGATCCACCAGCCTGCAGACGGTATTTTTACAGATGCCGCCCGTCTTTCATCTGCGCTGTCTATGATCGGCCGGGGCGGCCATGTGGCAAGTAACGCCGGTAATAATGTCATCGTAACCAGCAGACTGATGAACATTCCGGTACCGGATATCCAGCCAAGCTCGGCAATGCCGCGATAGTCTGTTGGCATGAAGGCATAAAATCCGACAGCAGTCGTTAACGCACATAGCGACAAAGAACCGCCAACACTAACGCCGCTTTTTTCAATGGTAGCAAAAAGCGTATCGGTATTAACGACATCATGGTGCTCGCGAAAACGCAGGCAAAAATGCACTGCAAAATCGATACCCAGGCCAATATAAAGCACCGCAAATGCAACCGAGATCATGTTCAACTCACCCACGGTCAGGGTGGCAATCGCGGCCGTTAACAGCAAACCGGCAATCAGGCTGCTTAAAGAAGCCAGTACCAGCCGCATTGAGCGCAGGCCAAAAACCAGGATGATAGCAACTATCAATAGCGCAATGATGGTGGCAATACCGCTGCCCTGACTGACACTCTCCAGTTCTTCATAGCCCAGTGCCGTACCACCGGTAAGTCGTACTTCTGCCGCAAACCGGTCTTGCAGATCCAGATCCCTGACCGCAGTACGTACAGCCTGAATGGCGGTTTCACCCGGCAACAGACTGCCAAAATCGATTTCCGGCCTGATTATAATAAATTCACGATAAACATCACGTTCATCAACATTGCCGCTGATCAGGTTTTGCCAGGAAAGATAGGTGGTTTTGTCGGTTGCTGATGCTGTGAGTACAGCATTGATTTCGTTAATCAGGGGTACCAGATCAACATCAGTACCGTCTTGTTGCGCGATTAATGCGTCTTCGAGTAACGCAAACAGACCACGCAGATTTGGTTCCTGTAACAGCTGGCCGAGAAAGGGCTGTATCCGGGCAAGGTTGTCGGCCAGATCGGCCAACTCATCTCTATCCAGATACAGAAGTGCATTATTGCGGATATGCTCAAGGCTGCCAAAATGGAAGACTTGCTGGTAATTACTGTCGTCTTTTTGCAGTTCTGTGGTCAGTTGCCGGGCTGCATCTGCCGCTTGATCCGGAGTTTCTGCTTCAACCACTGCAACGATATTATCAACATATACCGGAAACGCTTCCTTATACGCCAAATCCAGTTGTCGCCAGTCAAGCTCGGCTGACAACATGTCACGGGTATCAGTATTGATGCTGATTTCGCGGACGGTATATACACCCGCCAGCAGTGTGGCGATAACAAACGCCAGGATTACACTATGGCGATAGTGGATGACTGTACGCAGCCAGCGTCCCAGCAGACGGTCGAACATCAAATTCGTATCAGACATGATGGTGTTTGGAAAGGAAAAGTGTGTGCAGTTGCTTGCAACAAACGGTTACTGCCGGAACTACACGCGAAACACGTATTCCTTGTCAGCATCGCGTTCGCAGTCAGGCGGGTAACTAAGGCGCTTGTCAGCGTAGTACTGGCGCCGATGGTCGTCTTCACTGAGTTTGTTATAGGTGACATACAGGACGCGGCGTGGTTTGTCGGTCAGGTTTGGACCGGATCGATGTGGAATAAATGAGTCAAAAAATACGGCATCACCTGGCTCGGTCGGGCAGGCAACATAGTCATGTGCAGTTTCATCCAGGGGTTTCCAGGATTCACCGATCAGCCCCTGTGCATGCGCTCCCGGTGCCAGTTCAAGACAGCCATTCTTGTGTGTTGAGACATCGATACTGACGAGTGCCGTGATATGGATGCTGGCATAACGATCCCAGCCGGCCTGAACATCCTGATGTGCCTTGAAGCCATCACCGCCGGACATCTTGAAATTAATCTTGTCCTTGAACAGTACTGCTGCTTCACCAAACAGCTCAGCCACTGCGCCCCGCATTTTCGCACCCTGAAAAACATCTCTGAAACCCTGATGAAATGGCTCGATATCTTCCATGCGATTGAGTATGCGGGTGCCCGGCTGTAGTTTGCTTTGTTCAAAATACATCATGTACTTGCCCGGAACTTCCGGATAATTGCTCACTTCTTCAGTCCAGGCGGCGATTTTTTGCATTTCGTCTGCAGAATACAGGCCTTTGACAAGAACATAGCCGTCGCGATGAAAGGCTTCAATCTGCGCCGGTGTCAGGATATTTGTGCTCACTGGGTATTACCTTGGATATGAATTTATAAAATGAATATCAGGCGTTGATTGTTAAAAACCCGGGCATTATACCGAACCGGCAGCAGAGTTGCGCTGCCAGCCAAACAGGTCATCTGATGATTGCGCCAGCCGCGTCAGTTGTCGCCGCGCACGCCGGAAAGAACGACCGAGGTGCCAGAGCTGGACGGCAGCTGCCGGTTCACGCAGCAGATAACCGGCCAGTTGCCGCATATCCGGACGGCCAAATGCATCCAGTGTCTGCAGTAGTTGTGGTGACAACTGCATGCTGGCTGTATCGGCAATCACACGGACACATAAAAAAGGCACACCGGCCGCAGCAGCCTGCCCGGCAATTGCGACAGTTTCCATATCCACGGCACTGGCACCGGTTTGTTCAGCCAGTTGTTGCTTGTCCATGCTGCTTGCGATCACCTGTTCACTACTGCACAACGTGTCTTGCAGGATATTGCTGATACTGTCCGGGGCTGCCAACAGCATTTGCAAAAATCGCTGGCGCCAATTGTGATCAGGTTTGAATTCCGTCTGTCTGCCAGTATCCAGGACAGTGGCAGGAATAATGATATCGCCGGCATTGAGTCCGGGTTTGAGTCCAGCGGCACAGCCCCAGCTCAATAAAGCCCGGGCACCGGCTTGCAGCAATTGGTCTGCGCCGGCGCGGGCACGCTCCGGGCCAATACCACCAATCCATAGCTGAGTATCAGTACCGAGCGGCATGAGCATACGAGTTTTCAGTGCGGCAGGATAATCAAGCGATGTCAAGCGTGCCGGGCTGTGGGAAAACAGACAGCGGGCTTCAGCGGGTAGGGCCGCATAAATCCCCAGCATTTTCAGCGCGCCGTTTGCGTCTGCAGGTTGTGGTAGCGTGCCAGTGCCCAGACCGGGAAAAATTTTGCATAGCCGTGGTACTTGAGGAAAAATACGCGCGGGAAGCCGGGTGCGGTAAAGCTTGCATCTGACCACAAGGCATCAGCTTTCTGGCGATATAACAGGTACTCAATACCGCGTTCAACGACGCTTGAATTCACTTCACCGGCGGCCATCAGGCCAAGTAGTGCCCAGGCCGTCTGGTACGGTGTGCTCGGGTGGCGCTGATAGGCTTTGGGCGGATCGTAATAACTGTTGTTGCCTTCACCCCAGCCGCTGTCGGACTGCTGTGTAGATTTGAGCCAGTCTACAGCCCGACGGACATAATCCTGCTGCATGTCTTCACCGGCAACTTCCAGTGCGACCAGAACCGACCAGGTACCGTAAATATAATTGGTACCCCAGCGGCCAAACCACGAGCCGTTGGCTTCCTGTTCAGTTTTGAGGTACGCAATCGCACGACTGCGGGCACTGCGATAGTCAGGTTTATCCAGCAGCGATAACTGGATTACACAGCGGGCTGTGACATCACTGCTGGGCGGATCAATCAGTGCGCCGTGATCAGCGAACGGAATATAATTCAAATAGTAACAGGTGTTGTCGGAATCAAACGACGCGAATCCGCCGTTCCTTGATTGCATGCCACAAATCCAGTCACAGGATTTTTCGATAGCACCGCGATAACGTTCCGGATCGAAACTGTGCATGGCCCAGGCCACCATCGGGGTATCGTCAAGATCCGGATAGTAGTCATTGCGGTACTGGAACGGCCAGCCACCGCCGCGCAAGTCCGGGTGACTGTCGCGCCAGTCACCGGGTTCATCACTTAACTGCCGCGCCGCCAGCCAGTCGAGTGATTTTTGAATGCTTGCATCAGCCTGCACCGGACTTGTTTTCAAACCCAGCGCGACGATTGCAGTATCCCAAATCGGTGACAGGCAGGGCTGACAATAGGCACTGTCATCATTAATGACCAGCAACCGGCGAATAGCTTCACGGCATTCGACCCGGTACGGGTGGTCGGCCGGATAACCGAGCAAAGCCAGTGCTTCATAGGCGTTGACCATGGCCGGGAATATGCCGCCGAGACCATCGACACCGTTCAGGCGCGGGATAAACCAGTTTGCCGCCCGCTTGACAGCGGCCTGCCGGATAATATTCGGGATCAACGGTTCACATTTACGTGCGATCAGATCCCAGATACGAAATGCCTGGCCGAGCCAGGTGGTCGGCCGGAAATAATGTTTCTCATCTTCAGGTGGCGTGACAAACAATTCACGGATATTGACGCCGCGTGGATTGGCGGCCCTGGGCTTCAGGCTGCACAGAATTGACAGCGGCACCATGACCGTACGTGACCAGTACGAAATCTTGCTGATATGAGACGGAAACCAGCGTGGGAACAGCATATGTTCAACCGGGACAAAGGGTGTGCCGCGCCAGGGGATCTGTTCAAACAATGCCAGCGCGATGCGGGTAAACACATTGGCCTTGGCGGCACCGCCATGGGCGAGAATGGCTTCACGCGCGCGGCACATGTGCGGGGCATCGGCTGAATCACCGGCAATTTTCAGGGCAAAGTAGACTTTTACCGAACAGCTGATGTCCATATCGCCGCCATGGTAAAGCGGCCAGCCACCATGATCGGTCTGGTGTGCACGCAGATAGTTGGCAAGTTTGGCTTCAAGTTCAGGTTCGATTTCATCCATGAAATGATTGAACAGGATGTATTCAGCCGGAATCGTGCAATCGGCTTCGAGTTCATAGCACCAGTGTCCATCCGCCTGCTGGTCGGCAAGAATTTTCTGGCAGGCCGCTGTCAACGCAGTATCCAGTTGCTGGCTGTGCAGTGACGGGATCAGTTCGGCCTGGCCGGGACTTGCTTCAGCTGCATCAGTCAGCCGGTAGCGCGGTTGCGTTAACATGGTACTTTGGGGTGTCTCCGGAAATCGGGTCGAATTAATTTAGGGAAGCTCTGATTAATTCATCCATGAATACTGCATCCTTGGCTCCGTTAGCGGCACATCCGTGTGCCACTCCTCAGAGCACGAGCAGTGCTACATGGATGTAGCGGTCACGTAGCAAAGGACGTAATATCGAAAATTGTGATTTTCGATTTTCTTCATTTTTCAACCACTTAAGTGGTTGAAAAATGGCAGTACATCCATGTACTGCAGGAACCTCTGGATTAATCAGAGGTTCCTCAGGTCGGACATTACAGATTGTCTTGAATCATGTAACTGTAAGCGATAACAGTTTGAACCCATTAAGCTTTACATCAGGAATTAAGCTTTACATCAGGGAATTTTCGCATGATCACCGGCTTTCGGCAAACGCCGAACGGCCAAATTGAAGAGTCCATTCAGTAATTTATCGTGC
>JBBDSJ010000029.1:48714-50455 GCA_040905025.1 Gammaproteobacteria bacterium | reverse complement strand
AAAAGGGGACATTTTAGCTTTGCAGAAAGGGGACATTACTGCTTTGCGCTAACACCGCGACCGGCCGTATTTTTCAAGTCGGCCTGCGCATTCCGGGTGTATACTTGAGACCAGAACTGACAGGGTTCAATAAAACCTGTTTCCAGACGCTGGTCAGTGCCGGGGGGCACTGCTATCAGCCAAGACTGTAAAAGTTTTTTTGCAGGCCGCATAAATTTCAAGTATCGGTGCTGATGAGCATTGGTGTACCTGATACTGAATTGAACCCAATCAAATTGTTTACTGCATTTATGACATCACCGCAGAGCACCAGATACAGCCTCCTTGCCAGTATAGTGGTGGCATTGATGCTGATTGGCATCGTCGAGTTATTGATTCGTCAGACGAGTGATCGGCATGCCGAACGGCAACGTGCTGAAGTGAACTCGCAACTGGCGGAAGTGCGTGCGCGCCTGCAAAGTGAAATTCGCATATCACTTGATCTGACGCATTCCCTGGTGTCTTATATTGAAGCCCAGCCGGATGTGACGCAGCAGGAATTCGAGCGCATTGCCAGAATTATTCTCGGTGTCAGTGACACCATTCGCAATGTCGCTCTGGCGACTAATCATATTATCACCCATACCTATCCACTCGCCGGCAATGAAGCAGCGCTGGGATTAAATTACCGTGACAATGCCGGGCAATGGCAAGTGGTCAAGCGTGCCATGACACTGCAAACCACGATTGTCGGTGGCCCGAACAAACTTGTGCAGGGTGGCCGTGGCTTCTTGATCAGAACACCTATCTATGCCAACCCGTCGACACTTGCAACTGATGAAGATATCGGCCGGCCCATCTGGAGCATGGCAACGCTGGTTATTGATGAAGAGAAAATGCGCAACAGCGTAAATTTCTACAAGCATCGAAACAGCATACATGTGGCGCTGCGCGGCAAGGATGGCCGTGGTGCTGAAGGTGAAGTGATCTGGGGCGATGTGAATGTATTTGCGAAAGATCCGGTGATCATGACAATTGAGTTGCCGGAAGGCTATTGGCAACTTGCGGCAATCCCGGTGTTCGGCTGGGATAAATCCAACAACAATCTGCTATTGATGCGTGCGCTGGGTTGGCTGCTGGCACTATTTGTTGCGGTGCTGGTTTTTCTGTTGATGCGTGCCTACAATCAGAATCGTGAAATGGCATTGCACGATCAGCTTACCGGGCTACCCAACCGGCGACTGCTGGAAGACAGAATCAACCAGGCGATCAAATATGCGGCGCGTGAGCAGAGCAGCTTTGCATTAATCTTTATTGATATTGACGATTTCAAAATGGTGAATGATCAGCATGGCCACAAGTATGGTGACAGGGTTCTAATAGAAATCGCCAATCGCCGGAATGGCCATTTTCGTGACAGCGATACCATTGCCCGCATCGGCGGCGATGAGTTTGTGGTGGTGTTGCCGGATGTCTCCAGCATTGACAGCGCAAATTCCAGGGTGGCATCAGTGCAAAAGTTATTGAATGAATCGCTAATATTGAACGGCAAGAATATTGCACTGCGGGCAAGTATCGGGGTGGCGATGTACCCCGACAATGGCAGCGATATTGACGGTCTGTTGACGCAGGCAGATGACGCCATGTATTTGCAGAAGTCGAATAAGTCCAAACCGTAATTATCGATAGCCGGTTACAGGGCCGTTTCGGTGCACATTTGTCATGGGCAAAATCAGGCTTTTCGAATTTAATCAGTCGGCTG
>JBBDSJ010000029.1:0-48614 GCA_040905025.1 Gammaproteobacteria bacterium | reverse complement strand
CGGTGCACATTTGTCATGGGCAAAATCAGGCTTTTCGAATTTAATCAGTCGGCTGTCGAACAACCCTGCAACGGGCGTGTCAGAGCACAGGCGGTGTTATAATAGCCACGGGACACAGGCCATAAAATTTGCCTCTGAAATGTCCATTTGCCGCTGTAAAAGTGCTATGGAACCTCTGATTGATTCAGAGGTTCCTGCGGCACATGGATGTGCCGCCATTTTTCAATTACATAAGTAATTGAAAAATGAAGAATTTTGCAAATCACATTTGCGAAATTGCGTCCTTTGCTACGTGAACGCTACATCCATGTAGCACTGCTCGCGCTCTGAAAATTCCAGGATGGAATTATTCAGAGCTTGCCTGAATTAGGAGCAAGTTACCGGCGCAAGCCGGGATTGCTTCTGCATGTTAATCCAGTTCGGAGCCCAGTTTGATGGAACTTGATCCACTACTGCTATCACGTATCCAGTTTGCATTCGTCGTGTCATTCCATGCCATTTTCCCGGTGTTCACGATCGGGCTGGCTTCCTATATTGCTTTGCTTGAAGGGCTGCACTACAAGACCAGTAACCCGGTCTGGGAACGGCTGGCAATTTTCTGGACAAAAGTGTTTGCCGTTGTCTTTGGCATGGGCGTGGTGTCCGGTATTGTCATGTCGTTTCAGTTTGGCACCAACTGGAGCAACTTCGCCTATGCGTCGGCAAACTTTCTCGGCCCGGTATTGAGTTATGAAGTCATCACGGCATTTTTTCTTGAAGCCGCATTTCTGGGCGTTCTGCTGTTTGGCCGTGACAAGGTGCCGGATGGTACGCATTTGTTCGCCGCGTGCATGGTGGCATTCGGAACGTTTATTTCTTCATTCTGGATTCTGGCAGCCAACAGCTGGATGCATACACCGGCCGGCGTTGAACTGACCAATGGCATTTTCCAGATCACATCATGGACCGAGGCGATCTTTAATCCCTCATTCCCTTATCGTTTCATCCATATGGGGCTGGCATCATTTCTGACGGGTGGGTTTGTCGTCGCCGGTGTCAGTGCCTGGTACTTGCTGCAAAAACATGACGTCGAGGCCAATCAAAAGGCATTATCAATGACGTTATGGCTATTGCTGATTATCGCACCGGCACAAGCAGTGATTGGTGATTTTCACGGCTTGAATACGCTTGAATATCAGCCGGCCAAGGTTGCAGCGATGGAAGGCAACTGGGAAACCGGTAGTGGCGTGCCGTTACTGTTGTTTGCGATCCCTGATCAGGAAGCACAGACCAATCATCTGGAAATAAAAATTCCAAAGCTGGCGAGTTTCATTCTGACCCATGACTGGAACGGTGAAGTGCCGGGTATAAACGAACTGGCCGCCGAAGAACAGCCGCCGGTATTTATAGTGTTCTGGTCATTCCGGATTATGGTCGCGATCGGTATGCTCATGATTGCCTTTGCTGTCGCCGGTTTGTGGCTGCGCTGGCGCGGTCAGTTGTTTGAACACAGGCTGTATCTGCGTGGACTGAGCTGGATGATCGCCGCGCCGTTTATTGCTGTGGTCGCGGGCTGGTTTGTGACCGAGACCGGTCGCGCGCCATGGCTGGTATACGGTTTGATGACGCATGCCGAAGGCCTGACACCGTCACTGACCGGTGGCATGGCGCTGTTTACATTGATCGGCTATATCGTAGTTTATGCTGTTGTATTCAGCGCGGGGATTTATTATCTGACCCGCCTGGTTAAAGCCGGTCTGGCAGGCACTGAACACGATGCACATGAAGTCGAACGTCCCTCCCGGCCGATGTCGGCGGCGCATGTTCCGTTCGATGCCAATCCAGTCACACCGCCGACGAGGTAACGATCATGGAGCTTATCGATCTTTCAATTATCTGGGCTGTGATTATTGCATTTGCCATCATGATGTACATCTTGATGGATGGCTTTGATCTCGGTGTTGGCATTCTGTTTCCATTTGCACCTGACGAGGAAGCACGCGACACGATGATGAATTCGGTCGCGCCGATCTGGGATGGCAATGAAACCTGGCTGGTGCTGGGCGGTGCCGGGTTGCTAGGCGCATTCCCGCTGGTCTATTCAGTGTTTTTACCGGCACTTTATATCGGCGTGTTTTTGATGCTGGCCGGCTTGATCTTCCGTGGCGTAGCATTCGAGTTTCGCTTCAAGGCAGTACGTTCCAAGCGTCCCTGGAACTGGTCGTTTGCCGGCGGTTCCATGCTGGCTGCGTTTGCCCAGGGTGCGGTCGTCGGCGCCTATGTGCAGGGCTTTGAAACCGAAGGCCTGGTTTACAGCGGTGGTGCACTCGACTGGCTTACGCCGTTCACGATCATGACCGGGTTTGGTTTGCTGGCGGGTTATGCCTTGCTGGGTACGACCTGGCTGATCCTGAAGACTGAAGGTGCTGTGCAGGCCTGGGCTTATAAACTGACAACGCCATTGCTACTGGTTTTACTTGCAGTGTTTGCGCTGGTCAGTATCTGGACACCACTGACAGACAGTTATGTACGTGATGTCTGGTTCGGTAACATTGGCGTGATCTGGATATTGCCGGCACTGGCGATGCTGAGTGCCTATATACTCTGGTGGTCCGTACAGAATCGCCGCGAAGGCCTGCCGTTTGTGGCGACCATGGGGATGTTCATATTCACCTATCTGGGTTTGCTGGTCAGCAAATGGCCGTACATGGTGCCGCCTGATCACACCATCTGGGATGCCGCATCCGCGCCTGGCTCGCAACTGTTCCTGTTGCTCGGCATGTTGTTTGTTATCCCGATAGTACTGGCCTATACAGCGTGGACCTACTGGGTTTTCCGCGGCAAGGTAAAAGCTGTCGGCTATCACTAACCCGGCAAGTACTTGCGTTCCATTGACTGAAACCACCGCGCCGGTGACTTCACGTGACTGGCTTTCCCGACATGGCCGCGCAGTTCGCGGCCTGCTAGTCCAGGCTGTTGCTGCCGGTGTTATCACCGGTGTCTGTATCATTCTGCAGGCAGGATTTTTGGCCTGGATTATTGCCGGTGTTGTACAGCAGGCAACCACTCTCACTGCAATCATTCCGCTGTTGTCGGCGCTGGTCTTCATCATTAGTTTGCGTGCTCTGGCGCAATACTGGCAGGAGCGTGCCGGCCTGCTGGCTGGTATCCGGGTACGTGAAGATATCCGTACACAGTTGCTTGATCATCTGCATCGATTGGGCCCGGCACGTTTAAGTGAACATCATAGTGGCGGGCTTGCCAGCCAGTTGCTTGAACACATTGAAGCGCTGCATGGCTATTTTGCCCGGTTTCTGCCACAGCTTGTGTTGGCTGTGGTTGTGCCGATCCTGATATTCATCGTCGTCTGGTCGCAGGACTGGCTGGCCGCACTGTTCCTGTTGTTGTCGGCACCGTTGATTCCGCTTTTCATGGCGCTGATTGGCATGGGCGCGGCACGTTTGAATGAGCAGCAGTTTGCTGCGTTAACGCGGTTGTCCGATCGCTTTCTTGATCGGTTGCGCGGTTTGCCGACCTTGCAGATATTCAATCATTGTGCTGCCAGTATTGCCGATGTGGCAGCCAGCAGTGATGACTACCGGCGTTTGACCCTGCGGACATTACGTGTCGCATTCCTGTCTTCGGCAGTGCTGGAGTTTTTTGCCTCTGTTGCGATTGCCGCGATCGCTATCTATATCGGTTTTGGTTTGCTCGGCTATATCGACTTTGGCCCGGCTCCTGCACTGACACTTTTCTCCGGACTGTTTGTTTTATTGCTGGCGCCGGAATTCTTTCAACCCTTGCGGACGTTGTCGCAGCATTATCATGATCGTGCCGCCGCGCTCGGTGCCACAGAAAGTCTGTTGCAGTTGCTGGCCATTCCGGCACCGCCACTCAGAGATATGCCAACGGCAACGTCGCCGACACAGACTGCAGCAGGCGTCAGTATCAGGCTGGAAAATATCAGTGTGCGTTACCCGGATCGGGCTGCGGTGTTTGGCCCATTAAATATTGCTATCCAGCCGGGCGAATGCATCGCCATCACCGGCGCTTCGGGTTCAGGTAAATCCAGTTTGCTGTATCTGCTGGCCGGTTTTCGTCTGCCGGCGACAGGCCGTGTACTTGTTAATAATGTTCCAGCGGATGGTCAGGGCGGCTTTGCCTGGCTTGAGCAAAGTCCGTTTATTCTGCAGGGTACTATTGCCGAGAACTTGCGCCTTGCCAATACAGCGGCTACAGACGCAGCGCTGGAACAGGCACTACAGCAGGCCGGATTGAGTGAACTGCTGGTACAGCTACCGCAACGACTGGCCACACCTCTGGGTGAACATGGTATCGGACTTTCCGGCGGACAATTGCAGCGCCTGGCACTGGCGCGCGTATTTTTATCATCAGCGCCACTGGTGTTACTGGATGAACCCACAGCCAGTATCGACAAACGTTCGGCTGAACGTATTGTCAACAGCCTGCAACAACTGGTTAAGGCTGGCCGGACACTGATCATGGCCACGCATGATGACAACCTGCTCCGGCTCGCGCAGCGCAAAATCAGTTTGCCGTCAGCACAGATCAGCGAAGTTAAAATGCATGCGTGATCTGTGGCCATATTTGCAGCTATTCTCGCGCCATCGTAACCGATTGTTGCTCGGCGCCTTGTTGATGTTGTTGACCACGCTTGCCGCAGCGGGACTGCTTGCCTTGTCTGGCTGGTTTATTACCGCTACAGCTGTGACCGCGATGGTGTGGGCCGCCGGGGTTAATGCACAGCTGGATATATATACGCCGGGCGGTGGTATACGGTTTTTTGCTATTGCCCGCACCGTCAGCCGCTATTTTGAACGTTTATATAATCATGACACCGTATTGCGGTTGCTGGCGGACTTACGCACGACGGTATTTTCTGCATTGACGCGGCTGGATGCGCAAACACTGGGCCGGCTCAAGAGTGCGGTATTGCTGAATCGGCTGACGGCAGATATAGATGCGCTTGATAATCTGTATCTGCGCTTGCTGGCACCACCCGTGGTGGCATTCGTGGCAACGCTGGCGGTAGCGGCATTTTTAATAGTGTTTGTGCCCGCGGCCGGCATCCTGGTTTTTATAGTGCTGGTGTTAATGCTCATCTGTATATGCTGGCTGTTTGCCAATCGTATGGTGGCTATTAGTGCAGAGCTGTTGCTACAGGCCGAAACCCTGCGAGTGCGGTTGCTCGAACAGTTTCATGGCCTGGCTGAATTAATGGCGTACGGTACGCTGGCTGAACATGGCAACAGGCTGCAGGGCAAAATCCATGCATGGCTGCTCGGCCAGAAAATACTGGGTTGTCGAATTGCACAAATGAATGCCGTGGTGACCTGGGTAGTTCAGGCTTTGAGTGTTGCCGTATTAGTAATTGCCATAAGCGCATACCAGGCTGATTTGATCAGTGCGCCGGTGATGGTGATGTTGCCGCTTGTAATACTTGCGCTGGCTGAAACATTCCTGCCGTTGCCGGCAGCGTTTGCGCATTATGGCCAAACCCGGGCGGCGGCCCGGCGCTTGACTGATGAAGTTCGTGAAGTGCCAGCGACAGTAGTATCTGCGCCGGCGATTGAACACAAAACCCCGGCCGCATGTACATTGCAGATAGCGCAACTGACGTTTCAGTATCCGTTTTCAGAAGCGCCGGCCATTAACAATCTGAATCTGCAGTTGGCTGCCGGAGAACGTCTGGCAGTTCTGGGCAGCTCGGGCAGTGGCAAGTCGACGCTGGCACAGTTGTTAATGCAAAAATTATCAGCGGACACTGGCAGTATCCGGCTCGACGGAACAGCGCTGGCACAATGGCCGGCAGCATTGCTGCATGAACGTGTTGGCTGGTTAACACAACGGACGGAATTGTTTGCTGACAGTATTGCCGCCAATCTGCGTATTGCTGCGCCGTCGGCGTCGGACGCGGCACTCTGGTCAGCATTGCATAGCGTGGCGCTGGCGGAGCTGGTCAGCAATTCCCCGGACGGACTCGCCACCTGGATAGGTGAATCCGGCCGCAAGTTGTCCGGCGGTGAAGGCCGGCGGCTTGCCCTGGCACGGTTGTTGTTGCGTGATCCGGGTCTGGTATTGCTGGACGAACCTCTGACAGGTCTTGATGCAGCCACGGCCACAACGGTGCGGGAACGACTGGAACACTGGCTGACTGGTCGCACGGTGATCTTTTTTGCGCACAGTGCCAATAATTTGCCACCTGTGGATCATGTTATCGAATTATCCGCCTGACTGGATCCTGAACGCGATGCATACAACCATGCAGCTATGTGGCCGCATGACAGTTCATTGTCGAGGCGCTAACATGGCGGCGCGATATCAAAACCCCTGAAATTCATTCCATGCTCAGAAAAATCAAACATTTGCTCAACCGTCGTCAGTACCGCCGCTGTTCGCCCATCCAGCCAGGGGTCAGTGGCTTTTTCAGCTCTGATGGCCAGGATCTTTACATCGCCGAAACAGTATTCAAAAACCGCCGTAACGGCATTTTTGTTGATATCGGCGCGAATGATGGCGTAACACTCAGTAATACCTGCTATCTTGAACAGGAACTCGGTTGGCGGGGTATTGCCATAGAGCCGTTGCCCGAAACTTATGCAAAGCTGCGCCGCCAGCGTCAATGCTTCACTCTAAACGCCTGCATAACTGACTACGATGGTGAGGCCGGTTTTCTTAATATCAGTGGCCGGGCAGAAATGCTGAGCGGTCTGATAGACAAGTATGATCCCCGGCATGTGCGACGTATTCACAAAAGCCTGAAACGTCTGGGTGGCGAGAAAAAGGAAATCCGCGTCAAGTGCCTGACACTTGCCAGTGCCCTGCATCAGTATGGTTTTGAAAATATTGATTATCTCAGTGTAGATACCGAAGGCGGCGAACTCGATATCATCCGGAGTATTGATTTTAATGCGATTCCTGTAACCGCGATTAGCGTCGAGAATAATTACTTCGATTACACGTTTCGTGACTGCCTTGGCGGCTTTGGCTTTGAACTTGTTGCGGTACTTGGCGTCGATGAAGTGTATGTCAATCGTCAGCACAAGATTGACCAGGCGGCATAAGTTGTAATTTAAATGTCAAGCAAGCTCTGGACGTCAGAGCCTGATTGACCTGTCTGGTGGAGAAACAACATGCGTATCTATACTTTTCTTATTCTGGTCTGTGTGGCCGTTGTGGCCGGTTGTGAAACATCGCCCACGGGCCGTCAGCAGTTGTTGTTGATCCCTGATGCCCAGTTGCAGCAAATGGGCACTACAGCATTTCTGGAAATGAAACAGCAGGTTCCTGTCAATAAGGATAAAAAGGTAGATGCCTATGTTGGTTGTGTGACGGACAACCTTATCAAGTATCTGCTTCCCAGTGCGCGTGGCATCAAATGGGAGCTCGCGATCTTCAAGGATGACAGTGCCAATGCGTTTGCATTGCCGGGTGGCAAAATCGGTGTGCATACCGGTTTGCTTGATGTTGCCAAAAACCAGGATCAGCTTGCCGCCGTCATCGCTCATGAGATTGCGCATGTACTGGCGCAACATCATTCCGAACGTGTGTCGCAACAGTTTGTTACACAGACCGGCATGGATCTGGTCGGTGCCATGTCCGGCCCGCAATCAGCGACCAAACAACAGTTGATGGGTTTGCTGGGTGTTGGCGCGCAACTCGGTATCCTGTTGCCGTATTCACGTGCGCAGGAAAGTGAAGCGGATGTTTATGGTCTGGACCTGATGGCACGCGCCGGATTTGATCCGCGTCAGAGTGTTAACTTGTGGCGCAATATGAGTTCGGCCGGTGGCGCACGGCCACCCGAGTTTCTGGCATCACATCCGGCACCGGAGAATCGTATTCCGCAAAACATGCCTGTATATGAGCGCGCGATGAAAGAAGGCCGGCGCGTTAACTGTGGTTGAACATTGCTGACAGTCAACGTGTCATTTATCTGAAAATGTTCCTGCATAAAATTTTATGGCCCGCATCCGTCTTGGCGTAACCGGCTTTGCCCGCGCCGGCAAAACGGTTTTTATCGGTGCGCTCGCACAGGCCTTGCTCAACTCGGGTCATTGGCATGCACGCCGTGGCCAGGGCCCGTTGCAGGGTTTAAGTGTGCTTGAGCAGGGACGCCTGCAGAGTGTCCGTATCCTCGATGATGATGAAGTCCATGTGCCGCAATTTCCCTACCGGCGGGTGCGTGATGCATTGCTGGATGACAGCAGTCACTGGCCCGAACCGACCACCGGTATTTCCAAACTTGTTATTGAGTTGAAATTCAGACCGCGACCGGGGCTACGCCGCTGGCTGAGTGACAAGGCCGGGTTGTTGCATTCGGCCGGCAATCGCGTGGTGCTGGAGATTGTCGATTATCCGGGTGAATGGTTGCTCGATTTGCCGTTGCTGAATACGGATTATGAAAGCTGGTCAATGGCAATGGTGGACAGGGTTTGTGCACCGGCGCGGGCGCCGCATGCGGTTGAATATCTTGAATTCGCCAAAAGTCTGTCACCGCAGCAACCGTTTGATGTCGAGACTGCTGATCAGCTGGCGACGCTCTGGGCACGGCATCTGGCATCAGCCGCCGCCGCTGGTCTGGTGTTCAATCAACCGGCGCGATTGTTACGACCAGACAATCTTCAGGGTGCGCCGATGCTGCGTTTTGCACCGTTGCCGGATTGCGTTGCCCGGCCGGACAGCGGCTCGTTGCAGGCCGGGCTACGTGAGCGTTATGAGCAATACAAACAAAAAGCCATCAAGCCGTTTTATCGTGATCACTTTGCCCGGATGGATCGGCAAATCGTATTACTGGATGTATTGCAAACCCTGGAACAGGGCCGCGATGTCTTTAATGAAACCGTGACAGCGCTGGAGGATACACTCAAATCATTTCGTTATGGCCGGGGCAGTTTGCTGGCATGGCTGTCCGGTCAACGCACTTCAAAAGTTCTGTTCGCAGCTACCAAGGCTGATCATGTGACCCGTGGTGATCGCGCCAATCTGGTGAATCTGGTCAGGGGCATGCTGACGGCTGTTGATGAAGGCAACCGCATGCGTGCCCAGATGCGTGATTATGAAGTCATGGATCTGGCCGCAATCCGTGCGACCGAAGACTGGTTAACCGAACAGCCACCCCAGCGCGAAATTTTGCAGGGCCGGCCGGCCGGTGAAGTTGAAACAGCACTCTGGGATCCGGGTGCCTTGCCGCTTGATATGCCGCCGCGCTGGGATCGTTTCAGTTTCAAATACTGGCGCTTTGAGCCACCCGCTTATCCTGATGCCAGACTCCAGGGTTTCCCGGCGATTAATCTCGGCCGGGCGCTGGAATTTCTGCTTGGTGAGGTGTTGCAATGAATCATTCCCCGAAGCCGCCACCCCGGCAGCCGGGCCGTGTTGATAGCGGCGCGCAACCGCTGGGCGCCAGGTCTGTAAAAGCTGACAGCATCGGGTCGACACCGGGAAAAGTAGAGCAATCAGCACAGCCGTTGCCTGAGACGGAGACTGATCTCGCCATGCCGGAGCCGAAAGCTCCTGCGCCTTATGGTCATTGGCGTGCTGTATTCTGGTTATTGTTGTCGTTGCTGGGTGGATTGCTGGCCTACCAGTTGTGGCGTGACATCAGTCTGGCATTGCAGGCGCAGCCCTGGGCCGGTGGTGTGCTGGCCGGACTTGGGCTGGCATTGTTGCTGGCGCTGATACTGGCGCTGGCGCGTGAACTGGCCGCATTTTCACGGTTACAAACGGCATGGTCAACACAACAGGCTTGTGATAAAGCCCTGGCCGGCAATGATGCCGAGGCTATGCGCCAGGCATTAAAGCCGCATCTAAAACTCTTGCATAAACGCGAACCGGATCTGGTGATGGAATTCACCGCGGGTGCGGCCGAGCAGACTGAAGCGGGTGAAGTGCAACGATTGTTTGAGGATATTGTGCTTGCGCCTCTGGATGCACAGGCCAAAAAAGAAATCCGCCGGTCGGCGTTAACAGTGGCAGCGGCGGTGGCGGTAGCACCGCATCCGGCACTTGATGCGATTATTGTGATCTGGCGTGGTTTCGTGATGGTACGCAAAGTCGCGGATATTTATGGGCTGCGGCCGACATCACTGGCGGCATTGAAACTGGTGCAGCATACGCTGGTGAATGCGTTTGTGGCCGCCGGTATTGATGCCGCCGGCAATGCGTTAATGACGCAGATTGGCGGTGGGGTGCTGGAAATCGTCGGCAAGCGGTTTGCTGAAGGCGTGGTTTCATCGCAGCGGTTGCTGCGTCTGGGTGTACTCGCTATTGAGATGTGCCGGCCGGTACCGCGGTTGCCGGTCAACTGAATGCTGCTAAAAGGTGCCCGCCTGATTACTGCAGTAACATGTTTTTTATAATAAAATCCGCAGCTTCCGGCAGTTTTGCAAGTCGATTTGACTTGCCTTGAATGTGACGCCTGGGTTATCTTCTTGTCCCCATAAAATGCTTGGTCAATTCTGTCTGGCTGGCTTGACCTGCGATGCCAGCCGTTTGACATATCAGGTTTGTCATCCATCAAGAATGCCTTTGCCGTATTGCTTGCGTCAGTTATCAGCCGTGATCGCAACGGCAGAAAGGGAGCGTCTATAACCACATGCTATTGGCAGTTCTGTCTGGCTTCATCCTGGCGGCATTCGCACCGTGGCTGAGCCGATCAATAGGTGACAAGGCCGGCTGGATACTGGCTTTGCTGCCTGCCTCGCTGTTTGTTTACTTCATCGGCTGGATACCTGTTGTCTCTGCCCAGGGCGCTGTCGTTGTGCATTACGACTGGGTGCCTGCGCTGGACATCAACCTTTCCTTTCTGATTGACGGCTTAAGCCTGCTGTTCGCATTACTGATCAGTGGTATCGGCACATTTATTGTCATTTATAGTGGCGGCTACTTGCATGGTCATCCGTTATTGCCGCGCTTTTATGCCATATTACTGAGTTTTATGGCCGCAATGCTGGGTGTGGTGCTATCGAATAATCTCATCGGGCTGTTCGTATTCTGGGAACTGACCAGCGTCACATCATATTTGTTGATCGGTTTTTACCATGAGGATAAAAAATCACGCTGGAATGCCTTGCAGGGCTTGCTGGTCACAGTCGGCGGTGGTCTGGCTTTGCTGGTTGGCCTGATTTTATTGGGCAACGCCGGTGGCAGTTTCGAATTGTCGGAACTGCTTGGCCAGGGTGATGTGTTGCGTGAGTATCCGCTCTATACCGGCATGCTGGTGCTGATTCTGCTTGGTTGTTTTACCAAGTCAGCGCAGGTGCCGTTTCATTTCTGGTTGCCAAATGCCATGGCAGCGCCGACACCGGTATCAGCATTCCTGCACTCTGCAACAATGGTCAAGGCCGGTGTTTATCTAATGGCGCGGCTGAATCCGGGGCTCGGCGGTACTGAACTCTGGTTATACAGTCTGGGGATTTTCGGCGCCTTGACCATGTTTACCGGCTCGTTCATGGCATTGCGCAGTACCAACGCAAAACAAGTGCTGGCCTATACCACCATCATGGCGCTCGGTACGCTGACGATGCTTATCGGTATTGGCACCGAAGCCGCGATTATTGCTGCCATGGTTTTTCTGCTTGCACATGCCCTGTACAAAGCGGCGTTATTCATGCTGGCCGGTGTGCTGGATCATGAAACCGGTACCAAGGACATCACGCAAATGGGCGGTTTGCGAAAATCCATGCCGGTGGCGTTTGTAACAGCTTGTATAGCTGCATTGTCATTGGCTGGTTTACCGCCGTTGTTTGGTTTTGTCGCCAAGGAATTGATGTTCAAGGCCACACTGGCTGCACCGATGCTAACCTGGTTTACCACAGTGCTTGCGTGGCTGTCGGCCGTCATGATTGTGGCAATGGCGATGGTCTTTGCACTGCGGCCATTTACCGGCAGATTACAATCCACACCGAAAACACCGCATGAAGCACCGCCGGCATTGTTGATTGGGCCGATTGTACTGGCCGGTTTGAGTCTGGTGTTCGGTATGCTTGGTACGGTGCCTGCGACGATGTTGATCGATAGCGCCGTACTTGCGGTGTATGGCGAACAACTGACTATTGATCTGGCGCTTTGGCATGGCATTAACACGCCACTACTGTTAAGTGTGGCTGCCGTAGGTGTCGGCGCCTTGCTGTTCTGGCAATGGCCGCAAATACTGTCGGTTTATCAGCGTCTCACTTTTATTGATCGGTTTGGTCCCGAACGTGGCTATGAACAGCTGTTGACCGGACTGCATGGCTTTGCAAAATGGCAAACCGGCGTATTGCAGAATGGCTATATGCGTAACTATCTGATCACGATATTACTGACGACGGTGGCTTTGATCGGCTGGACCTATTTTGGTTATACCGGCAACAGTTGGCCGGCATTTTCCGTGGATATTCGTTTTTATGAAGCAGTCGTTGCGGCGCTGATTGTCGCAGGTGCGATTGCCGCGTCAGTAACCCATTCGCGCCTCGGTGCTGTTGCAACCGTGGGCATGGTGGGCTTTGGCGTAGCGATTATGTATCTGTTCTTCAGCGCGCCGGATGTCGGTATGACACAAATTATGGTTGAGACGCTGACGGTTATTCTACTGGTGCTGGTGTTGTTCAAACTGCCAAGTTTTCTCGCGTTGTCGAGTCCTGCCGCACGGGTACGTGATGCAATAGTTGCTATTGCGTTTGGTGGCATGATGACGCTGCTGTTGTTGGCGGTAAATGATGTCACAGTTGTTGACAAGATTTCTGATCAACTCGTTGCCTGGAGTTACACCCAGGCCTATGGACGCAATATCGTCAACGTCATCTTGGTTGACTTCCGTGCACTTGATACGCTTGGCGAGATATTTGTGGTTGGCATGGCTGCGGTCGGTGTTTATGCCATGATTCGTTTGCGTGCCGAAGACAATATCGAGGACAACAAAGAGTGATACAACAATGGTCGTAATGGGCTCACTAATATTGCGTACAGCAGCGCGTTTTCTGTTGCCACTATTGCTGCTGTTTTCCGTGTTTGTATTGTTGCGTGGCCACAACGAGCCAGGTGGCGGTTTTATTGCCGGTCTGATTGCAGCAGTAGGATTCTCTTTATATCTGTTTGCCTTTGATGCGGCACGTACACGTATTCTTATGAGTGTCGATCCCAGAATGCTATTGGGCGCAGGGCTGTTGGCAGCTGTGATCAGCGGCATTATTCCGCTCGCATTTGGCGAAGATTTTTTTACATCTATATGGTGGCCTGTGCAGTTACCGTTGATCGGTGAAGTCAAGTTATCCACACCCCTGATTTTTGATATTGGCGTGTATCTGGTCGTGCTTGGCGCTGTCATGACTATCATTCTGGCGCTGGATGAAGCGGAGCAATAACTGATATGGAACCGATAATGGCAGTAATTGTGGGCGCCCTGTTTGCTACTGCAATCTACATGATGCTGCGGCGTTCTATCGTCAAGCTGGTACTCGGACTAATCCTGCTGAGTAATGCTGCCAACCTGCTGATTCTGACGGCAGGTGGATTAACCCGCGGTTTGCCGCCATTGATCGCGGAAGGCGCAAAACTGCCAACTGCAGGCTGGGCCGATCCATTACCACAGGCATTGATTCTGACGGCGATTGTAATCAGTTTCGGAGTCCTCGCTTTTGCAGTTGTGTTGATACATCGTGCCTATGAAGTCGTGCAGGAAGATGACATGGATCAGATGCGGAGTACTGATACGTGAATGCCGTAGTTGCGTTACCGGTTCTGATACCTTTTCTGGCAGGCGCACTTTCGCTTGTTTTCTACAAATCCCACGCTGCGCAACGCTGGCTTGGTGTTATTGGCACCGGCAGCTTGCTGATTGCAGCGATTTTATTGTTCTATATTACACGTACTGACGGTATCCAGGTGCTGGCTCTGGGTAGTTGGGCAGCACCGTTCGGTATTGTGCTGGTTGCTGATTTGCTGGGTGCAACGATGACATTGCTGACAGCAATACTCGGGTTTGCTGTTGCGATCTATTCACTGGCATCAATCAGCAAGGCACACACTACTTTTGGTCACTATCCATTGCTGCAGTTATTGCTGGCTGGCGTCTGCGGCGCTTTTCTGACCGGTGATATATTCAATCTGTATGTCTGGGTGGAAGTCTTGCTGGTTGCGTCGTTTGGCTTGCTCATTCTGGGAGGCCAGCGCGCACAAATGGAAGGTGCGGTTAAGTACGTTGCATTAAATCTGTTGTCATCTACATTGTTGCTGGTAGCAGTCAGTCTGACCTACGGCGTGACCGGTACATTAAATATGGCCGATCTCGTTGGCAAGCTGGCTGCAGTTGAAAATCAGGGGTTGGTCACAGTTATCGCGATGCTGTTTCTGGTGGCATTCGGTATCAAATCGGCTGCATTCCCGCTGTTTTTCTGGCTGCCTGCGTCATATCACACGCCGCCAATGGCAGTGTCCGCACTGTTTGCCGGCCTGCTCACCAAAGTCGGCGTGTATGCACTCTACCGGTTTTTCTCATTATTATTTAGCCATGATGTCGGCTATACACATGACATTTTACTGGTTATGGCCGGCTTTACGATGATAAGTGGTGTGCTCGGTGCAGTCTGGCACAATGACATCCGCCGGATACTGTCATTTCTGATCATCAGTGCAATTGGTTACATGATTATGGCATTGGCATTGTTTACGCCGACATCACTGGCAGGTGGCGTGTTCTATCTGATTCATGACATCATCGTCAAGGCCAACCTGTTCCTGCTTGCTGGCATTATCTTTTTTCTTTGCGGCAGTTTCCGCTTGCATGAAATTGGCGGCTTGTGGCGCGACAAACCATGGTTGGCAATAGTATTCCTGGTGCCGGCATTGTCACTTGCCGGTGCGCCGCCGTTATCCGGTTTCTTTGGCAAGTACCTTATTGTGTTGGCCGGCGTACAATCAGAAAGCTGGATCATGGTGGGTCTGGCACTATTAACCGGACTGCTAACGTTTTATTGTGTTGCCAGGATTTGGTCGGCAGCATTCTGGCAGGCGGTTGCTGATGACTTTACTGCACAAGCCAGAGCCAGTGCGGCAAGACTGTCTACCCGTTCATTTACTCTGATGATGGTGCCTGTTGTTATACTGGCGTTACTGACATTGTTAATCGGGTTGGCTGCTGATCCGGTGTATCGTTTGACTGAAGCAATTGCCGGCCAGATGCTGGATCCACAGATGTATGTCGAAGCTGTTCTGGGTGATTCGCCGGGAGCAAAATGATGAAATTGTTTGTCTGGAATATCATGCTGGGCCTGGTCTGGATATCACTGACAGGTGATTTTTCCGGTGGTGGTCTGTTTACCGGTTTTGTATTTGGTTATTTCGTGCTGGCATTGATTGCCAGGATGTCCGGCGAGATGAGTGGCTATGTGCACAAGATTCCACAAGTTGCAGCCTTTGTGTTTTTTTACATGGGTGAGATTATCAAGTCGAATGTGCGTGTTGCCTATGAGGTTCTGTCACCCACGCATAAAATGCAGCCGGGCGTGATTGGGTTGCCACTGGAAGCAGAATCAGATGCCGCGATCACTATTCTTGCAAATCTGATTACCATGACTCCCGGTACATTAAGTCTTGACGTTTCCAATGATCGTAAAATGCTTTTTATTCATGCAATGTATATTAACGATGAAGACACCCTGCGTAAGGATCTGAAGAATCTGGAGCGCCGGGTGCTGGACTTGTTAAGCTGAGGTGAAATGTGAGTGTCTGGGTCATTAATACCGCTTTTTTGCTGTTATCGTTGGCACTGGTGCTGGCATTTGTGCGGCTGGTGTTGGGTCCAAGTTTGCCGGATCGCGTGGTTGCGCTTGAATTGATTGCCGCAGTTACAATGGCATTGATCATCACCTATGCGATTCAAACTGATGTGTCACATTTCATGGATGTTGCGCTTGTGCTGGCACTCACCGGTTTCATGGCAGCGGTCGGATTTTCGCGTTTTCTGGAACGTGGGGGCAGTCGTCATGATTGAATCCATTGCGGAAATCCTGTTGCTGGTCGGTTGTGGCTTTGTATTGATTGGTGCAATCGGCGTCGTCCGTATGCCGGATTTGATGCTGCGTATGCATACAACCACCAAGGCCGGTGCACTCGGCGGCGGCCTGATTGCTATTGCCGCCGGCGTTTATTTTGCCGAGGCCGAAGTCATGGTCAGGGCCATTGCGATACTGGCGTTTGTATTACTGACTTCACCGATCGCCGCACATGCGATTGGCCGTGCCGGTTACTTTGTCGGTGTGCCGTTCTGGGACAAGACACTCAAGGATGAATTGCGTGACAAGCTCGACACACAAAACCACTGGTTGCACAGCGGCATGGAAGCGGACGCACCGGAACAATTGCAGGCGCAGAAAGAACGGTCAGAAAAGTGATTTGCTGTCGCCGGAATTTTTACTGCGACAATACTGATCGGGATTGATGATTCATGGTCAATAGACCCGGTTTATAGAGCCAGGCTTAGTATGGCCTTGCATTTCCGGCACTGATAAATCCTCTCCCCGGTTTGCATACGGCGATGCCGAATACTGCCCAGGTGATGTTCCACAGCGCAGTGACAACGATAGGGGAATTTCCTGGTTCTGCGAGCGGCAACAGCGCTGACGTCATAATCATGGCAGCGTGTCAGCGGTTTACCAAAAAAATGCATCACTTCACGCCAGCCGGCACCGTGGCCGGTGCCGGCGCGGCCATGCAATATCACGGCGACGGCATGTGCCACTTCATGAGGTACGGTTTGTTCAATAAAGTCGGTTTCATTATTTGCAGCCAGGACCAGATTGTAACGAATCAATTCGGGTTTCAGGCCGGGTAATGTTCTGCGTAAACGTAACTGTCCGGCACAGCGGCCGCGTAAATCGAACTGCACGGACGGGCAATTACTGTGTCGAAGGGGTTGATACCAGTGCTGCCGGGCCAGATGCCACCAGTATTCAGTTGCCTGCAGTAGCTCGGATTGCAGTATTGCTCCGTCAGTCATTGATTCATTGGATATGAAAGTATGTTTGAATAATGTAATCATCTGGAAGGAAGTCTGCTCAATTCTAAATAAATCATACAGATTCTGCTATTCTTTTCAGGCGGCGGGATTGAGATATGAATAACATCAGTATAATTACCGCAAGATCAAGTCTGCAATGTCAATCGAAGGAGTCGTAAATGCGTAATTCAGTTTCATTAACAATAGTTTTGGTTTTCCTGCTGGTATTTTCATATCAGAATATTGCCGCGGAAGAATTGCCACCCCCGGTAGCTGCGATTGAGAAGCAGGGCGTCCGGATTATAGAGAAATTCACTACGGCTAATGGCATCGTTGGTTATGTCGCAGAAGCAGATCAGCGTCCCTTTGTGATTTATCTGCTGGAAGATGGTGAGCATGCCATTGTGGGCACCTTGGTTGATAGCGAAGGGAATGATTTAACCCGCGAATCAATACTGACCTATGCGCAGGGTTCGGTTGATGCCATACGCTGGAATGCCATCGAGGAAAGTGCATGGGTTGCCGATGGCACTGACGATGCAGAAATGATTGTTTATACGTTTACGGATCCGAATTGCCGGCATTGCCATGACTTGTGGGAAAAGCTGCGTCCCTGGGTGGCTGCCGGGAAAGTACAGCTGCGCCATATTCTGGTAGGCATCACAAAGAAAAGCAGCAGAAACAAGGCCGCCGCGATTCTGGCAGCCGAAGACCCTGCATCGGCATTGAACGGTCATGAGAAGGATTTTGATAAGGGCGGTATCGAGCCATTGGCGGATATACCCGAATCAATCGAACAGGCGTTGACTTACAATACTGAACTCATGCAGGGGCTTGAAGTGACTTCCACGCCCACATTCTTTTATATGGACGCTGAAAAATCCCTGAAACGATTCCGTGGTGTTCCTGAGCTGGAAAATTTTGACAGCTTGTTTGGCAGTCTGTGATCAGGCGGATATAAAAGGCGGCTATTCAGGGCAACAATTCAGTCGCGCGCTGATGATGTTCCGGGTTCAGTTCAGCCATAATCAAATCGCGGCTGCGCTTGTTGATCGGTATGTTAATGTTACGATGCTGTGCCTCGAGCACGGCCATAATGTCTTCGCTGTCCATATCAACGACCAGATTCGCAAATTCACGTGCTTTTAACCCGCCGGGAATGGTGGGGATAACGGTAATCAGGATATTGCGGCGGTCGCTGGAACTGGTGTCATGCATGGCTGATTCCAGCGACAACAACCGTGAAATGCGAAATCCCGGGTCCCTGTTTTCTGCTACCGGTTCGGCCGGTACTGCCGGTGGCGGTGCATTGATTGCCAGCGGCTCAATCGGGGGTACGTCGGCAGGTTTTTCGCGCTTGCGGACATCGATCAGTTGTTGTTCCAGGGCGCGCTTTTCAGTTGTCAATTGTTCGAGTTGTTCATTGTAGCCAGTGACTGATTCCTGCACTTCTTTCAGTTCTGCCTCCAGTGGTGCGATAGCTGCCTGCAGGTTCGCATGTTCAATTTCTGTAATGATCAAGTCTTTGCCGGTAATATCCTGTAACTGGTCTGCAGCCGACAATTCATCCTGCAAGGCATTCCTTTGTGTGCGGGCCAGTCGGTAGTCACGGTCGCTTTGCCGGACACTGTCAAGCAATAACTGCGCTTCCATTTCAGTCAGAATCAGATCCCGGCCAAGTTTGTCATGCCATAGCGCCAGTGTTGACTGTTGCTGCTTGAGATCATCCTGCACCATATTGTGTTTCAGCTGCAGACGTTCGAGTTTATTTTCGAGCGCAGCGTACTCGTCGGCCAGAGTCTGGTAACGGGTTGGCCAGTGTTCGGCCTCAATAGCGGTTAACGCAGTTTGTGTTTGTTCCAGTTCCTTGCGGGTATCGTTCAGTTGCTGCTCAATACTGCTTCGTGACTGCTCACTGCTGCCTATGCGGGTGAGCAGGGTCTCGCGTTTTTCGCGCTCGGTCGTGAGCCTGGTTTCCAGCGAAGTGAGCTGGTCGTGATGCTGGAGTTGTTGCTGATGCCAGAAATATGCCCAGATGGCGGACACAATCACTGCAACAATAACCACCGTTGTCAGCAGAGCGCTGACAGGTGCTGTGGATTCTCTGGGGTCATGCATGCGCCTGATTTTGAGTCAGATGCGGGTATAAGGTCAAACCCGCATGACTTCCCAGCAGATTTACCGGTCTAGTTCGCGCTGGCGCTGCGTTCCTTTTCGATCAGTTCATCCATGATTTCGATCATGCGGCCATAGCTGCCGGCCAGCGGGCCACTGGTTTGATATTTACCATTAATGACAACTGCGGGTACACCGGTGATCTGGTAGCGCCGTTGCTTGCTCAGCGTCGACTTGATCCTGTTTTCAACGGCTTCGGAATTGTAGGCAGCGGTAAATGCATCACCATCCACACCCTGTTGGACGAAAAATTCACGCAGGGCTGCTTCACTTTCAAGCATGTTGTTGTTTTCATGAATTTTGGTAAATAACGGACTGTGTATCTGCGCAACAACATCAAGCTCTTCAGCAGCATAGTAAGCGCGTGCATGTGCCAGCCAGTTCTGGCGGAAGATCGCCGGCAGGCGGATAAATTCAACATCATCAGGCTTCGTTTCCAGCCACTGTTTGAGAGACGGTTCAAAGTCATAGCAATGTGGGCAGCCGTACCAGAAAACCTCGACGATCTCGATCTTGTCCGGGTCTGCTGTTGGCTGTGCCGGGTCTATGGTTGTATAACCATCGGCCGCATGCGCCATGGAAAATGAAAAAACCAACAGTAGCGCCAGCAATGGTTGAATAGATCGAATCATGTGTGTGTCCTTGAATTAATACGTTTCATGTCCGGGTTAGATGTTCTGTTGCTGTTACAGTTCGCCATACGAATGTAAACCTGACAGGAACATGTTTACACCCAAAAATGCAAACAATGTGACGAACAGGCCGATAATGGCCCACCATGCCATTGCCGGGCCACGCCAGCCTTTGGTCATGCGCATATGCAGCCAGGCCGCGTAGTTCAGCCAGACAATCAGCGCCCAGGTTTCCTTCGGGTCCCATGACCAGTAACCCCCCCAGGCTTCTGCTGCCCAGAGCGCTCCCAGAATCGTCGCCAGTGTGAAAAAGGCAAATCCCAGACTGATCGCGCGGTACATAATTGTTTCGAGTACAACCGCCGCAGGTAATATCCGGGCGAGATAACCGTCCGGATTAAGATTATCAGCGCGGTAACGAAACAAAGCGGCGATGCCGACCATCGCGCTCAGGCTGAAACAGCCATAACCCACGAAATTCGCCGGCACATGAATTTTCATCCAGTAACTGCGCAATGCCGGTACCAGTGGCTCGATTTCATGGGCGCCACGGGAAAAGCTGTACCAGAGCAAGAACGCGACAGCGGCACTGATCGACAGCATGACAAAGCCGCCCAGTGCGCGGGTTGCAAAGCGGCGTTCGTAGTGCAGATAAATCAGCGCAGTGATGAGACAGAACAGCACAAACACTTCATACAGATTGCTGATCGGGATGTAGCCGATATCCGGGCTGATGAGATAGGTTTCGCGCCAGCGCATCAGCAAACCCACCAGCCCCATGGCGGTGGCGGCCCAGGTCAGGCCGGAGGCGACCTGACCGGTGAATTCCGAGCGGCCAAACAAGGCGCCGAAATAGGTCGGTGTTGCAAGGATATACAGCGCACTCATCCACATAATGGCCGACTGGCTGGCGAGCAAATACGACAACCAGAAGCTGGATTGTGCGTTTGCCAGTGAATTACCGTACAAGGCCAGCCCGAACAATGACAACAGCGCGACAGTGGCCACCAGCCGCCGCCAGCCAGGCCAGTAACAGCCTAGCCAGATCGTGCCAAGGCCGGCGCCTATCAGGATCAGGATTTCATAAACGCCCAGCAACGGTTGCAGCCGGAACAGGGCATATACGACAGCAGCGATAATAGCCGCAATCCATAACCATATGCTGGCGCGCTGCGGCTCTGGTGAGTTCAGTGTTTCGATGACTGTAGATATGGTTCGGGTAATGTCAGTGATACTGTTCAGGCAGCATTCTAGCGGTTTAGTTGCCGGGCGGCAGCAGCGACCTGGCTGAATTCGCTGGCAAACTCTTCCTGCAGGCGATTGCTCTCACCGGCGAGCCGTAGCCGGGTACCAGCAGCGGTATCCGTCAATTCCAGCCAGAGCCGCCGTTCGGCCATGTAAAATAGCAGGAATACTCCGGTGAGTAACAGCAGGAAACCCGGATAGACTAGCATTTTGCCGGGACTGCGCGCAATTAGTAGACCGGAAGCCTGGCGGTGTTCAAAATCATTCAGTTCCAGATAAAAAGGCGCGCCATAACCGCCCAGCCCGGCAATGGCCTGCATCGCATCATCCAGAAATGCCGTCTGTTCCGCATCAAGAGCGGTGTTCTCAACGCCGGCCGTTGTATTTATCAATGCCAGGTAAACCACTTGCAAACTGTTCTGTAACAGCCGGATGTAGGCCTGACTGGCAAACCCCCGTTCTGCTGCCGGCACGGTAGTATCAATACGGTCAATAATGGCGGCAAAACCACCCTCCCGAAACAGCACCAGGATATCCAGCATGGCCCGGCGAATACGGGCGGCAGCGTCTGCATCTGTGGCGTCGAGTCTGTTCGCCGTTGTTTCAGCATACGCCGCCAGCAGAGTATCCAGACGTTCGTCGTCGTGCAGAAGTTTCAGCAAATCAAGAAATAGTTGCGGACTACCATCGGCATCGGCGGGCAGATACAGGTAACGAAACTGTTCTGCAGTCGATTCACGCATGCCACTGAGAAAATATTCACGACCATTGACCGTCAGCGGGAACATGTAGTTTTCGTATTCCCGTGCGATACCATCAGGCTGGCGCAGTTTATAGGTATAGCTTGGGCCGCTGTCACGGAATTCACGGCCGGAGACCTTGCCGACACTGGCGCTGTCACGATTAATGTTATGCAGGCGGAAATCATCCAGCTCCAGTAGCAACTCACCTTCTGGCGTGGCCACCGCTACATTTTCCGATACCCGCGCTTCAATAGCCAGTGGTGCCATGGCAGGATTACGCAGTGGATGGGCGGTCAGTTGCAGGCGTGAACCGCCGTCCTCGAAACTGGCCTGGTAAATGTTATAGCCCCGATAACGCAATGGATGATTCACGCCGATGGTTTGTTCAATCGTGACGTCACGTTCGGGATCATGCAGGATCAGATCACTTTCAAACGCTTTTGGCTGGCCACTGCTGTAATGTTCAATGCGGAATTCTTTCAGCCGGATCTGGAACGGCAGTTCCTGCAGCACATAGCCCGGTCCCAGATTGATGAAGGCAAAATTGGCTGCCGCACCTTCGGGGATATTAATGTTGGCGCGAAATGCCGTGCTGCCGGCGGCCACCCGGCTGGCGGCCGGGATATCGACGGCGCGCAGATCGCGGGTTTCGATCTGCAAATCGCCACGCATATGGTTCAGCTTCATCGGCAGATTGCCGTCGACCAGACCACCGATACAAATGACCACCACCGCCAGATGCGTAAATACATAACCATAACGATTGATCGAACCACGTTTGGCTGCCAGCAACAGGCGGTCGTTGCCGGCTTCCTGTCGCACACGGTAGCCGCGTGATTGCAGTAATGCTGTCAACGGTCCGGCCAGTGCCGTGCGCGGTTGCGGGCTGTGCCATTCGTCAGTTTCCGGCATATGTGCGAGTACGCCGCCCTGCATGCGGGTACGAAAATCATGTGCGCCCCGTAGAATGCCGGGCGCGTTATGGACGAGGCACAGGCTTGTTGAACCGACCAGAAATGCCAGCACCAGCAAAAACCAGCCGGCACTGTAGACGTCATAAAGCCCAAGGGTTTCATAAAAACGGTGCCAGAACGGCCCGAACTTGATCAGGTAATCCTGATAGGGCTGATTTTGCTGCAGTATCGTGCCGATGGTGGAGGCAATCGCCAACGCACTCAACGCCGTGATCGCGACCGGCATCGAACCGAGAAATCGCAGGGGCGGGGATGAGAGCAGCTTAAACATGGCGGGATGGATACATGGCAACAGATTGAGACTGTCGGGCAACGAAAAAGTCACCCGCCGCTGACGGTATTAACAGTCGCAAGTCACCTGCATATGCCGGTTGTGAATACTGGATCTGGTGAACAGATCATCAATACAGGCCGTTGATGTATTCGGCCACCGCCTCGATTTCGGCATCGGTCATCGCTTTGGCTACATCCTGCATGATCGTAGCCTGGCCGTGATCACGCGTGCCGCTGCGGTAGGCTTTGAGCTGTGCGCTGGTGTAGGCACCGTGCTGGCCGGCCAATGCCGGATAGCCGGCGCCCGGAATGCCCTTGCCGGCAGGACCATGGCAGGCCATGCAGGCGGCGACGCCGGTTGCGGCGTTACCGGCGCGGTAAATTTTCTGACCCAGCTCAATCGCATCCGGCTTGGCACTGCCCACCTTGGGTGTCTGGGCGGCATAAAATGCGGCAATGTCGCGCATGTCCTGTTCGCTCAGGCCTTGTGCCATCGGGCTCATCTGGGCATTTTCACGGGCACCGGACTGGAATGCCTGCAACTGTTCGACCGTGTAGTCGGGATGCTGGCCGGCCAGTTTTGGCCAGACCGGATTGACGCTATTGCCGTCAGCGCCATGACAGGCAGCGCAGGATTGTGATTTTTCCTGGCCGCGGCCGGCATCACCGGTAGCAGTGTGATCATCTGCCAATAGCGCCGGTGTCAGCGCGAACAAGACAAACAGTACAGAAAATCTGAGCATATTCGGATAGTCCTGATTCTTGAAAAATAACAACCATGGCCGGTCACGGCCGGGCAACATTGTAAGCGGCCTTGGCAACGGATGCGAGCGCCACCGGCGTCGGCAATCGTCCTGTCGGCATGTACGCATGCTAGACTCGCGGTTTGTTCATTACTTGTCTGCGATAGTCCCGATCCATGTCAGCCCAGCTCTACCCGAACAGCCAGTTTTTACTCGCCGCGCCGAACATGGCAGCGTGTCCTGTCGATAGTGGTATTGAAGTGGCTATTGCCGGACGTTCGAATGCCGGCAAGTCCAGTGCCGTGAATGCCATCTGCGGGCGCCGGGCGCTGGCGCGGGTATCACGCACCCCGGGACGCACGCGCGAATTGTTGTTTTTTGAGCTGTTGCCCGAACGCCGGCTGGTGGATCTGCCCGGTTATGGTTTTGCCAAAGTTGCCGCTGCACAGTGGCGGCAATGGCCGGCGATGATCGAAAATTATTTTCGCCAGCGCCAGGCCCTGCAAGGCGTGTTGCTGATCATGGATATCCGCCATCCGCTGCAACCACTGGATTGGCACATGCTGGAGTACTGCCGTGGTGCCGGTCATCCGGTACATGTGTTACTGAACAAGGCCGACAAGCTCAGTCGCAGCCGCGCCCAACAGCAATTACTGGCCGTGCGCCGGGAACTCGCCGGCCAGGCGACGACGGCCCTGTTGTCATGCCTGAAGGAAACCGGCCGCGAGGAATTGCGCCTGCAGATTGATGCCTGGTTTGCCGGCGAGGCTATCGCACCAGCAACGCCATCGACCACCAATGCGTCCTGAATAGATATGGCTTTGCCGCGGAGAGCCAAGAAATAAAAAAAAGGCCCCGGTAGTTTTCTTCAGGGGAGGAGGGCTTACCGGGGCCGAGAGGGTTACCCGGCTGGGGAGACCGGGTCCGGCGCACTGTCTTGGGAGAGAACAGTGCTGCCAGTTACGAATAAGATGATTGGCAATGCTAAAAGTTCATGCCTGCGGTCATCGGAAAAAATCCGGTTTCCGCCGGAAAAAACCTGCCGTTTCCGGCCAAGTGATTGAATTATCTGGAGGTAAAAAAATAGATCAAATCAAGTCGCGGCGCTGGTGGATTACGGTAAGTTTTTTGCAGTAAAAATCTGGATTGAATCTAAAATCATTTTGTTGTTATGCACAACAACGGCGCCGGCCGCTGACTGTAACACCGGGATCGGCATAAATACCGCTGAAAGCCGCGTTCAGTCATGTAACTACTTGATTATAATTGGCATTAGGTCGGTGGTTAAATTTTAATAAATTCGTCATAAAAGGCTTTTTTTAGGCTGAAAACGTTCATTGCCCGCAATGCTTCCACAGAGTTATCCACAGAAATTGTGCATAAAGCGGCGATCACTTGTGTGTCCAAGACGTTACCAATCATTAGCTCGAAAACACTTTAAAACCTGTCGCTAACTGATGCCATTCAAGCGCGCGATCAGTTCACGATTTTGATCGCCTCACCAGTTATCAGCGGCTTGTCTGGATACGCCGCATTCAGCAGCCGTAATTGCGCTTCAGCCAGATGTTCCAGTGGTGATGCCGCCGCCAGATCCCGGTAGTTCATGCCGGCCTCGGCAGTCGTGATTTTGAGCCGCAACGGCGTGGCGAGTAATTGTTCGTTCTCGGTCAGCGCATGAAAGCTTGCTGCCGTAGCGACAAATGCCTGATCATGCATGACCAGTTGTTCGGCGTTAGCGGCATCCCGGCTGGCGCCGGCGATAACGTACGCCATGTCGTTCAGATACACCACGGTATAACGCACGGGCCGCACGCCCGACTCGGTGCGTGTTTGTGTGCGCATGCTGTAGGCCGGCAGGCCATTGATCCGGAATTCGCGCTCGTCAGTCAGTTGCTGTGGCCGCAGGCGTTCGAGTAAGTACTCGCGTGGTGAAACACGCTTGCCCAGATCCTCGGCCTGCAATACCAGCAGCGCCCCACCGCCGGGCGCCATGGCCACGACCTGGTTCGGTTGGTTGTTAATGCGCCAGTCATTCGGGAAACGCAGCGCAAAGCCCATCTCACCATGATAAAAATTACGACCGCGGATGATCCCCTCGCGGGCACTGTCGCCGAATGTCAGGCCGTCAATCAGTGCCAGAAACTCATCGCGGCCGATAAATGGCTCGCCACTGACGCGCACGGCGTTCGCCGTGGCAACCACTTCCTGCAGGCGGGTATCGTTGTCCGGATGGCTGGCAAACAAGCCGTGATAAGTGCCGGGTTCACGGCCCTCGATGCGCGCGAGCTCCTGCGCATACTGCTCCTGGCTTTTGAGTAGACCGAGCACATCCAGAATGCGCTGCGGATCATAGCCGGCACGGGCCATGTATTCGGCGCCGAGCCGGTCGGCTTCCAGTTCGTGCTCACGGCCATAACCGCTGAGCATGGCATTGCCGAGAATATTAACCATCTGGCCGGCGGCCGGTGTATTCATGCCCGGTACCAGAATGGCGGCCAGTGTCGCGCCAATGCCGGCCATTTGTGCGGCACCGTGCTGGCGCACCGAATGCCGCGCCGTGACATGGCCGATTTCGTGGCCGATTACGGCAGCAAGACTGGCCTCATCATTCAGGTAGGCGAGCATGCCCCGGGTGATGTAGATGTAGCCGCCAGGTAATGCGAAGGCGTTGATCTGCTTGCTGTCGAGCAGCGTGAAGCGATAGATCAGTTCCGGCCGGTGACTGCCGGCGGCGAGCCGCTCACCGATCCGGGTGATGTAATCCTGCAAGTCCGGATCGTCATACACACCAAAGGCATCCAGCACCTGCTGATGGGTCTGGCGGCCAATCGCGATCTCCTGCTGTTCGCTCATGAACACCACGTCCTGGCCGCCGGTGACCGGATTAATGGCACAACCACTTGTACCGCCGCTCATGACTGTGATTAACGCGATCAACGCCAATGTTATTTTTAAACCCGGTTGCATGATCATATGGCCCTTAAGTGTGTTGAAATGTTATTGCAGCGCGCACGGAACACAGAACTGCATATTTCTTGCATTACAGCATGGGGTAGCGTTCGGTAAATCACTCACAATGCTTGCCAGACTCTTCTGGACAGGCTAGAGAGTAAATATCATGGTTGATACAAAAGCACTCTTAAATGATTTCTGCCGATCGCAATTTTATCACTGCGCCATGGTCATTATCTGTGCGCTATACCCGCCGCTTGTGGATAAAGCGATTTTTTCTGTCTCTGGTAGCTGTTTTCAGACTCTCTCAGAGTACTTAATCCGCCGCAGTGCTTTATTGAGCCAGGCAAAATGGCCGTAACAATATTTGTTAAAGGAGTTCACAGCTAAAAAATTCAGATACCAGCGCAAGGTTTGTCCATGGCGGGCCTTGAGTGAAGCTGTTGTATTGTTGCACCTGCTGCATGATTTACGTTGCCGGTTTTATATTCGCCGGATGGCGGATACGCATGCGTGACTGGTTGTTGCGAAATTCCACCACGCCCTGCGCTGTCAGTGTCCGGCCAATCCAGTCAGCAAAATCGATGCCGGCAAAATACGGCAGATCCTCGCGCACGATCCTGAGTGCAAAGTTGTCACCAAAGTTGATCCAGATGGCGGATTTACTCCGGCCAATGCGTGTCACTTCACCATAGACCAGACGATAGCCGCGTTCGCGTCCGGTCAGTTGGCTGCTGGCAACAGGCTGGTATGGTGGCAAGGCCCACAAGCCGCGTTGTTGGCTGCGCGCAGCGGCACTCGCGGTTTGGTAACACTCAAGATGCTGCAGGTTGGGGGGAATGGTGAGTGGTGTCGCCAGTCCGGCCTTAAGCAAGGCTGCCTGGATGTTCCGGCCGTCGGCATATAAATGTCCCAGTGTCCGGCCGTAGTGATCCCTGGCTTCCTG
This sequence comes from Gammaproteobacteria bacterium, assembly GCA_040905025.1. Taxonomy (GTDB): domain Bacteria; phylum Pseudomonadota; class Gammaproteobacteria; order Methylohalomonadales; family Methylohalomonadaceae; genus JBBDSJ01. Next base: position 20,953 of record JBBDSJ010000029.1, on the reverse strand, counting down.
ATCCGAACGCAGGCGGATTTGACTGGCCTGTCTGAGCAGTATCTCTAGTCGCTCCCGCGCCGCACGTGCCAGGGGTTCATCGGCACGGCCATCACGCCCCAACTCGGGTGTGTCGATTCCGATCAGGCGTGTCCGGGTATCATCACTGAGAATGACCGTGTCACCATCGATGACATGGCGGATTTTTACCGGTGTGGCCGGTTCGCTGATACAGCCGGTAACGGCAGGGTTTGTCGCAGATTCGGCGGCGGTTGGTGTGGCCGGTGGCAGGTAAACCAGCGCCAGAAATAAAAACAGGCCGGCCAATAATGGCCAGCCTGTGGAGTAAAGCAATTTGCGCAGCCGGGAAGACGGTCGCGTTGCAGACCGGCGTCCCATCAGAAATGAAATTTACGAAGCTCTGAATAATTCCATCCTGGAATTCTCAGAGCACGAAAAACAAAAATACTATTTATGTTTTTCTTCATTTTTAAATCACTTGAGTGATTGAAAAATGGCGGCACTTCCCTGTGCCGCAGGGGACCTCTGAATAAACCAGAGGTCCCCTTACTGAATACCGTATTTGCGGCGGAATTTATCGACGCGGCCGGCAGTATCCAGCATTTTCTGCTTGCCGGTGTAGAACGGATGGCATTGCGAGCAGACTTCCAGATGCAGTTCCTGCACATGGGTCGAACGGGTCTTGAACGTATTGCCGCAACTGCAAGTTACGGAAATTTCTTGGTAATCAGGATGTATATCCGTTTTCATAACACATCAGGCTCTGGCTAAAGGCGGTTTCAGTGTTCACCCCCGCTGCCAGAAATCAGTCCGGCGCGAGGTGCGAAAGGGCGCAAATAGTAGTCGAAAGCCCGATATTTCGCAAATATGTTTGCGCTCCCGTGTCAGCTGGCGAACTCCGCCAGCACCGGCGCATGGTCCGATGGCCGCTCGTTGCGGCGCGGCTCCTTGTCAATCAGGCTGCACTGGCACTGCCCGGCCAGTGCGTCGCTGACCAGAATATGGTCAATACGCAGGCCGCGATTGCGGCGGAAGCCGGCAGCGCGGTAGTCCCACCAGGAGAATTCACCTGCGGGCTGGTCGAACAGCCGGAAACTGTCATGCAGACCCTGCGCACAGATTTTCCTTAACGCCTCGCGCTCCGGCGTGCTGCACAGGATCTTTTCATGCCAGGCGGCCGGATCATGCACATCGCGATCGTCCGGTGCGACATTAAAATCGCCGACGACCACTAGGCGCGGGAAATCTTTTAACAACTGTCCGATCCAGTCGTTCAGCGCCGCCAGCCAGTCGAGTTTATAGGCGTATTTATCCGAACCGACTTCACTGCCATTGGGGACATACAGATTCAGGAAACACAAATCATCTGCCGCCGCGCATAGCACCCGTTTTTGCTCATCGTTAAATCCGGGCAGTGCATTGGCGACCAGTTCAAACGGTTGCGTGCCCTGATACAACACGGCAACTCCGTTATAGGCAGGCTGACCACAGAACAGGCTCTGGTAGCCGGCACGGGCAAATTCAGCAGCCGGGTAATCGGCATCTTTCAGTTTGGTTTCCTGCAAACCGAGCAGGGTCATCGGGTTATCTTCAAGCCACGCCAGCACCTGTGGCAGCCGCACTTTCAGCGAATTCACATTCCAGCTACCGACGAACATTACATAGCCATTTGTTCAGAGCTTCGCTAGACGCGGAAGCCGCCATGACGGCGACGATTCAGATAATCAATGCACCAGGCACCGATACCGATACCGAGCAGCAACAGACTCGCCAGCAGCAGCCAGAGTGTGCGCTTATGCAAAATAACACCTGCCATCGTGTCGGGTACTGCTCTGGTTGCAGTCGTTTTTGTGTCTGGCTCGGCGGCGGCCTGTTCGCGGGCACTGGCCAGCGCCTGTTTCAACGCGGCAATTTCATCATTCAGCCTGACAGCATTACCGCCGTTACTGCTGGCCTGTAGTTGTTCCAGCTCACGTTGCAGTTCAAGCCGTGCGGCTTCGCTTTCATTCAGCAATTGCCGGGTAGGTTTGGTCGGCATCAGATAACGGTTATCGATCCAGCCGCGCGCGCCTTCCGGATCACGTACCTGCACCCGTTCGCCGTCGCGTTGCAATACATCCAGTGCGGTGCCGGTCGGCAACAGTTTCAGTATCGGACTGTCAGCCGTTTTTCCCTGATATAAACCGGCTTCGACCTGATCGATCACAAATACTGTTTCAGCATGTGCTGACAGTGGTAAGCCAAGCAATAAACAGATGAATAACAGGCGTTGCATATCAGGCCGCGATCCCGGAATGCCGCAGTAGCGGTTCAATACTGGGTTCACGGCCACGAAATTCGACAAACAATTCCAGTGGCTCGCGCGATCCGCCCTGCTCAAGAATGGTACGTAAAAATGCCTGTCCGGTTTTCTGATCAAACAAACCGCGTTCTTCAAACAGCGAGAAGGCATCCGCCGACAACACTTCGGCCCATTTGTAACTGTAATAACCGGCCGCATAACCACCGGCAAACACATGGCCGAAGCTGTGCTGGAAACGGTTGCACTCGGCCGTCGGCACCACCGCGACCTGTTTGCGTACATCATCAAGCAGTGCCTGGATGGCGGCGGTGTCGTGATTGGCGTATTCCAGGTGCAGGCGAAAATCAAATAATGAAAACTCAAGCTGCCGTACCATTTGCATGCCTGACTGGAAGTTGCGTGCGGCGCGCATTTTGGCAAACAGGGCGGCATCTATCGGCGCACCGGTTTCATAATGTTGCGCGAACATGTCCAGTGCTTCGCGCTCCCAGCACCAGTTTTCCATGAACTGGCTGGGCAACTCGACCGCATCCCAGGGCACGCCATTAATACCGGCGACGCCGGGATAATCGATCCGCGTCAGCATGTGATGCAGACCATGGCCAAATTCATGGAACAGCGTCAACACTTCCTGGTGTGTCAACAATGACGTTTGTTCGCTGCTGCTGCCACTCTTTTTAATAGGCGGACTGAAGTTGCAGGTCAGGTAGGCGACCGGTGTCTGCACCCCGGCATGGGTGCGTTTGCGAACCAGACACTCATCCATCCAGGCACCACCGCGTTTGCGCGGCCGGGCAAACAGGTCCAGATAAAACGCGCCGCGCAGACTGCCGTCCGGTTCCAGGATTTCAAAAAACCGTACATCCGGATGCCAGCTGGCGACACCGTGTTTTTCGCGGATGGTAATGTTGTAAAGCCGCTGGACAACTGTGAACAAACCGTCGATGACCGCCGTTACCGGAAAGTATGGCCGCAGATCTTCCTGTGACAATTCAAATCTCGCCTGGCGCAATTGTTCACTGTAAAACGGTACGTCCCATGGCATCAGCGTAGCGAGGCCATCCTGCTCACGGGCAAATGCAGACAGGGCAGCATAGTCACTTTCGGCAACCGTTTTCGAACGCGCCGCCAGATCATTGAGGAAATCCAGGACCTCACCCGGTGTTTGTGCCATTTTCCGGGCCAGCGAATAGTGCGCATAGGTGGCAAAGCCGAGCAGTTGCGCGAGTTCATGGCGTAACGCCAGAATCTTTTCCATGGTCTCGCTGTTGTCCCACTGCCCGGCATGCGGACCGCGATCGGAAGCGCGGCTGACATAAGCCGTATAAATCTCTTCGCGCAGTTTACGTTTGCCGGCATAGCTGAGCACGGGCATGTAACACGGGAAATCCAGCGTCAACAGCCAGCCGTCCAGATTTTCATTTTCTGCATTCTGGGCGGCCAGTGCCAGCGCGGATTCAGGCAGACCGGCGAGTTCATTCACGTCGGTAATGTGTTTGCGCCAGGCGTTGGTAGCATCCAGCAGGTTTTCTTCAAACTTTGTTTGCAGTTGTGTGAGTGCTTGCTGGATTTCGCGATAACGGGATTTGGCAGCGCCTTCCAGTTCAATGCCGGTCAGGCGGAAATCACGCAGGGCATTATCAATGATTTTTTTCTGCGCCGGTTCGAGCTGCGCATATTCAGTACTGCCAGCCACGCTTTGATAGGCATTGAACAGACCGCGATGCTGGCCGAGTTCGGTAGCGTAGTCGGACAGCTTCGGCAAGCAGGCGTTATAGGCGCTGCGCAGTGCGTCATTATCAGCGACCGAGTGCAGATGGCTGACGGGCGACCAGACCCGGCTGAGTTGTTCCTCGAGTTCTTCCAGTGCCTGGATATCGGCCCAGGTAAAACTGGTCTTGCCGGCCAGCAGGGCTTCAATCGCGGCACGGTTGCGGGCGAGCTGCTCATCCAGAGCCGGCTCGATATGCTCGGGCAGGATTTTGTCGAAAGCCGGCAGGCCTTCGGTATTCAATAATGGATTCATAATCCTTGATCGATTTGTTCAGTTGTACGTCAATGTTCGAGTGTCGGCCGCTGCCCCGGTTCCTGCTCCGCGAGTCTGTCGGGACTGATTATCACGGCTGCCCACGCATCATCCTACCGCGCACTTTACCTGATAGCGTAATGGCAACAAAGAAAGAAGGACAGGTTTGCCGGGCTTTTAACCCATTGTCAGACGGGCAACCAGCAACCAACTGCCGCCAAGGCCGGTTAGCAGTGCCAGCAGTAATAGCCCGCTGCTGTAATAGCCCAGTTTCCGGGTCAAATCGAATTGCGGCAGTGCCGAGAGTAAAAATGGCCGGCGCAAATCCCGGGTTTCACCGAGTGTATTCACGGGTGGTGCGGTTTGCAGTTCAGCATGCTGTTTGCGTACTTCATCCCATGCGACCGTCCTGACCGCTTCCCATTCTTCCAGACAGATCTCGCCATCACGGTTTTTATCAAACTTCTCCAGCAGCGTGGCCGTGTCCTGTTTCCACTCGGCCAGCAATGAGCGTATGGCCGTGGCTTCACACAAACCCGTGCCGGCGCCGCCAACGGTGCGAAACAGGCCCAGTGCATATAGCGGGTCACCTACATGCAGGCGCTTTTCGGTAAAGCGGTAACGCCGGCCAAAGATGGACCAGCTCGAGCCCGTGGTACGTGGCCGGCCGTCATGATTACTGCCATACCAGCGATCTTTATGAATACAGGTCACGTGCGCACCATCCGGATCAATCACACACTGACCGGTCGTATCGATCAGCAGGAACAGTTCACTGCTGCGGCCGGAACGAATGGTGTGCCAGCGGCCATTGCGTCCATGCTTGCGGTATTCCTCGACTGCAAACTCGTGCCAGGCACAATGGCGGGCGGTTAATGGCGCGACAATCGGTGTGCCTTCCATCAATTCGCATGTCCCGGCGAGGGCGACATAGCCCTGAGCCGCTGAACGTAAACGTGACAATGGCAGGTCTTCGATAATGCGCCGTTTCATCAGGTAGCGGAAACCCTTCCAGCCACTGATGCCAAAAGCAAACAGCAGGATACAGGGAAGCCACCAGAAATCGTCAGCGGGCGCCTGTTGTACCCAGGCTTGCAGGCCGGTCAGGTTCATGGCGAGCGCTAGCGGTTGCAGCCGGTCGCTAGCTGAACAGCGCCTTCATGTCGACATCCCGGGTTTCTTCAGCACTGAATACCAGCAATGTTTTGGCAGTGAAATTGAACATGCGGGCGAGGATGACATCGGGGAATTGTTCGATCCGGATATTGTTGCGGTTCACGGATTCATTGTAGAACTCGCGCCGATCCGCAATCGCATTTTCGAGTCCGCTGATGCGGCCCTGCAAATGCTTGAAGGTTTCGTTGGCCTTCAGATCGGGATAATCCTCGGCGACGGCAAACAGATTACCCAGTCCCAGCCGTAACTGGGTTTCGGCACCGCCGAGGGCGCCGACATCGCCGCGTTCACGCGCAGCGGAGACCTGGGCCCGCGCCTGCATGACTTTTTCCAGCGTTTCCTGCTCGTACTGCATGTATTGCTTACAGGTCTCGACCAGCTTCGGCAGTTCGTCATGACGCTGCTTCAGCAACACGTCAATGTTCGACCAGGCCTGATCAACATTATGTTTGAGAGTGACCAGATGGTTGTACAACACGATGCCATACACCGCGACAATGACCAGTACGCCCAATACCATGAGATTGCCCCATGCCATCGTAATTTCCCCCAAACTTGTTGTTTTGTAGGCGCAATTAAATCAGCGTTTCGCAAGCGCGTACAGTCAGCGCTTGATTTGTAATAGTAATGAGAATAATTATCAAGATAAATCAGATACTTAAGTTTGCATGTCCGGTGTCCGACGCCTATGATAACGGTAATATTTAGTGCCTGAACGGAGCAATAATCATGCAAGGCGACAAAAAAGTAATCGACTATCTAAACAAATCGCTGACCAATGAATTGACGGCGATCAACCAGTATTTTCTGCATGCGCGCATGTACAAGAACTGGGGCCTGAAAGAACTCGGTGAACACGAGTATCACGAGTCCATCGATGAAATGAAGCACGCCGACAAGCTGGTGGAGCGCATTCTGTTTCTCGACGGCCTGCCGAACCTGCAGGATATCGGTAAACTCAAGATCGGCGAAAACCCGAAGGAGATGATCGAGCTGGATTTGAAGCTGGAGCATGAAGCGATTCCATTACTGCGCGAATCCATCAACTATTGTGAATCGGTCAAGGATTACATCAGCCGTGAACTGTTCGAGGAAATCCTCGACGGTGAGGAAGAGCATGTCGACTGGCTCGAGACCCAACTGGACCTGATTAACCGTGTCGGCCTGGAAAATTACCTGCAGTCGAAGATGTAAACATGACTTTTTCGGGTGCTGATATCGTGGCGGTCTGCAGCCGGGTAGAGTAAAAACAGCTTAAATAACTGATTTAAATGAAGATTGGCTCGATAATCCGGGCCAGTCTTTTTTCTTGATTTTTAGTTGCAAACGTTTCTCATTAGTACTAGTATTCATATCAACAGTCACATATCGGGCTGTACACATTAATCTTTACTAGGTAAGTCTGCATAAACATGATCGTTTGTATTTGTAATGCCGTCACCGAACGCGACATCGACGAAGCCATTGCGGCCGGGGCCACCAGCGCCACGGCACTGCGCGAACAACTCGCAGTGTCCAGCCAATGTGGTAGCTGCAGGGACTGTGTCGAAGCCTGTCTCGATCGGGCGCTTTGCCAGACCCAATCAGTTACCAATACACCGTTGTTGTTCTCCCCTGAGCCGCAAAGTTTAACCGCCTGAATTGTAGCCGTGGTTGGGTGTTGTACACGTCCTGCTGGTTACAAAATCAACAGCACAAGCCAGCCTCAGTCTGCTTTCAGACTCGATTTTACAATTCCAATTAGCGTCTAATTAACTTGAGACGGGTTTGGTCGGCCCCGGATCCAATGGTGGAAATCTGATCATGACAACGAAATGAGGATGGTTAAGGATATGAAGTTGCAACGATTGTTCGTTCTGGTGTTGTGTCTGACGTTGGCTGGTCCATCAGCGGCAGCCGAAATCAATGTCTATTCAGCGCGGATTGAATCACTTATTAAACCCTTGCTCGATCAGTTTACGGAGCAGACCGACATCAAGGTCAATCTTGTGACTGGTGAGGCCGATGCGTTATTGAAGCGTCTCGAACTTGAGGGACGTAACTCACCGGCGGATTTGTTGATTACCACCGATGTTGGCCGTTTGCATCAGGCCGAAACGCGCGGCTTGCTGCAAGCTGTCGAGTCCGGTGTGCTGCATGAACAGATACCGTCAGCATACCGCGATCCGGAAGGTTTCTGGTTTGGTCTGTCATTGCGCGCCCGCGTGATTGCCTATGCACGTGAACGCGTATCGGCCGACGAACTCAGCACCTACGAGGCGCTGGCTGATGAAAACTGGCGTGGCCGTGTTTGTATTCGTTCATCCTCGAATGTCTACAATCAATCACTGGTTGCAAGTCTGATTGCACATAACGGTGTTGAAGCTACGCAGGACTGGGCCGACGGTCTGGTGAAGAACTTTGCCCGTTCGCCACAGGGTGGTGATCGCGATCAGATCAGCGCGGTCGCCGCCGGTCAGTGTGATCTGGCCGTGGTGAATACCTATTACATTGCCGGTATGCTTGCATCACCGAAACAAAATGAAGTGAATGCGGCAATGACAGTGGGTGTGTTCTGGCCGAACCAGAACCGCCGCGGCGCGCATGTGAACATCAGCGGCGCCGGTGTGACCAAAGCGGCGAAGAACAAGGCCGAAGCTATACAGTTGCTTGAGTTCATGCTCAGCGATGAAGCCCAGCGCTGGTATGCCGATCAGAATCATGAGTATCCGGTCAAGCCCGGTATCTCCGTCAGTAACCTGCTGGAACAATGGGGTGAGTTCAAGGCCGATGATCTGAATCTGAGTACACTCGGCGACAACAATGCCGAGGCCGTGCGCATCATGGATCGTGCTGGCTGGCGTTAGGGCGTTAGTTAGTATGGGGTTGGTAGACGATGCAATTTCCTACAACCGCGTCTACTATGTTGATAGCGCCAGCCAGGTGCACGGCCTATACTTAACCCAGTGTGACAACTTTTTGCAGAAGGAGCTATATTATGCACAAGACTGCCAGCTTGTTGTGGGCACTGATTTTATGCATGCCAGCGCCGGTTGCAGCGGATTACATTGATATTCAGTGGTCTGCCGGGGTCAAGGCATCAGATCGGGAAGCCAGCTTGTTTCAACAGGCCATGCGGCGTCACTTTCAGCGAGAGCTGTCACGCCTGCATCCTGCCGCCGCCCGGTTGGAAATACTGATTCATGATTTTCAGCGGGTATCACGCCAGGAGCCCTGGCAGCCGCCTGGTTTTGGTAGCGTGCGTTTCATCCGCGAGGATCAGTCGGCGAGTATGACACTGGATTACCGTATCTACGATCCGCAGCAATCCCAATGGTTCGAGGGTACTGAAACTGTTGTGCAACAATCACGCCCGTCTGCCGCAGCAAGAGCGACTTCAGGTGATCCTTACGCGCACGAGCGTTATATGGTCACGCGCTGGATGCAACAGTTGTCGGATAGTATGCAGCAGCAATAAACAGGCCACCGACGCTGCAATAGCGCTATCGAACCAGTCTTGATCAACACTCCGACCAGCGCCGAACCAGATTGTTATAAAGTCCCGTCAGACGTATCAGTTCGATATCGTCTTCTCCATATCTCTTGCGCAGCGCTATGAGCGCCATGTCCATTTCATACAGGTGGCGGCGGCTTTCTGTATCCTTGACCAGACTTTGCATAAACATATAACAAGCCAGACGCTCGCCAGAAGTGACCGGGGTGACCTGATGAATGGAACCTGAAGGATAGATGACCATACTGCCAGCCGGCAGTTTAATCAGATGTTTGCCATAGGTATCTTCAATTGACAGTTCGCCACCCTGGTAATCGTCAGGGTCGGTAATAAACAGTGTGGCCGAAATGTCAGTGCGTAAATAGCTGCCATCCGGCAGCGGCCTGAGTGTGCTGTCAGTGTGTGCGCCATAGTAATTGGAGTCGCCGGAATAACGGTTGAAATTCGGTGGCAGGATTTTGTAAGGCAATGCCGCTGAAATGAGCAGTGTACTGCGGTTCAAGGCCCGCATTACCAGCGTGCGCAGCTCGGGTAGTAATGGCGAGTCTTCGGGAAGTTGCTGGTTGTTCTTGGCGAGTTTTGCCTGCGTACCGGCGCTGATGCCCTGCGCCCATTGCGCTTTCTGAAGTTTCTGCCTGACTGTCTGCAATTCCGCAGCGGTGAATATTGTGTCGATAGTAATAACCATAAAGCTATTCTAGAGCAAAAAAAGAGAGTGGGGGATTATGCCCCACTCTCTTTGTGGTTTTAATACCTGGCTCAACCGTGGATTAATTAGCGCTATCCGCCAGGCGTTTTAGGATGAGTGTCACATTACACGATGTCAAAAATCATAACGTAATGTGGCAATGAAATGGCGTGCCTTGCCGGGAATGCCCTGGGCACCACCCTCAGCTAACTGAGAAATGTATTCTTTATCAAAGACATTAAACAGATTGAACCGGATTTGTGCATTTTTAGTCAACTTATAGGTGCTGTAAAGGTCAACGACAGTGTAATCATCAATGCTGACATTACTACGCCGTGGCGGCGGATTCACTACCGGTTGCGGCGCGCTGGTTTGCTCATCCGTATACTGGATACCGACGCCGAGATTCAACTTGGGCGTGACATCGTAGGTGCTGAAGACATTAAACGAATGTCTCGGCGTGCCTCCCAGTTCCTGTCCTACCAGTTGCGGGAACGCGGTTGACTTGGTTACCTCTGAGCTTAAAAAAGTGTAGCCCGAGAAAACTCGCCAACGAGGTGTAATCTCGCCAACCGCCAGAAGTTCAAAACCTTCCACGCGTTGCTCGGTATCCAGCACCGACGGGTCATCAGCACCGAGTCCCGGCAAACGTGCTTCGGTTTTCTCGGTACGGAACAATGCGGCATTCAGATCAAGCCCTGACAGTACGCGCCATTTGGCACCAATTTCATACGCTTCAGTGCGTTCAGGATCGACATTAAACAGGTTCGGATCAGTGATCCGGCTGCCAGGACCACCGGCGAGCTGGATCTGGTTACGATCAAAGGTGCCGGAAATTTCGAAGGCACTGCCATAGGCCGCATACAACGAAGCATTCGGGATGGGTTTATAGACCAAACCGGCGTTATAGCTCCACTCCCTGTCTGTACGGCTGATGGATATGGCATCGGGCCGGCCCTCTTCAATGGCTTTGGCCTCGACGCGATCCCAGCGCACTCCACCGGTGAGTTCCCATTGCGGTGTGAACTGAATGGTGTCGAGCAGATAGAAGGCTATCTCGTCCGTTTCAAGCCGGTGAACGGTGCTTTCGTTCGGATCGGCGGCGGTAGCAAATGGCGCTGCCGGCCGCACCCGTGGTTGGGGGTTCAGCAGGCTGGTCTGCGGCCCTTTAACGTCGGGACGCCGGCGGTTTTCAAACGAGATGCTGGCCAGTTCCATGCCGGTGACCAGATCATGACGCAGGCTGCCTGTGTCGAAACTGAAGACCAGATCAGTTTGATTGAAGAACCCCTCATCTTCCTGATCACGGGGTTTCAGATCACCTTGTACCAGGGCATTACTGAAATCTCCTGAACCATGAAAAGCGGCGGGTACCTTGATTCTAGGCGATGAGGTGATGGAGTCATTTTCCACCAGGCTGTAGCGGAAACTGTTATTGATTTGAAAATTATTGGTGAACGCATGTTCGATATTGAGACCAAGAATATTGACATCAATACGCTGAAAGTCATCGACATGTCCGAAGAAGTCGCTGAAGTCGATACCCGGAGGCAGTTTGCCGGTAGCAAAGCCATCGCCGCAGCGTTGATTTCCGACTCGGCCCGCCTGCGGATTGGTCGGGTTGTCGCACGCCGCCTTCGAACCGGTGAACCCTTCGCGATCCAGTGGCAAACCCTTGTCCTCGATGTTGTTCTGCCGGGTGTGCAGCCAATCCGCCGTCACCAGCGTATCGCGCTGGAAGCCCCAGGTATAGGCACCATAGATTCCCCAGCGTTCATCATTCACGACATCGCGGCCCGGGATATCGGCCGAGTGTCCCATCAAATTGACACGGAACGCGCTGTTGTCATCGATGGGCCGGTTGATATCGATTGCGGCACGCTTGTAGTCATCGGTGCCGCCACTGACTTCGAGCCGGTTAAATGCCTCCAGGAACGGTTTCTTGGTCACGAAGTTGATCGTGCCGCCCGCCGAGCCGCGGCCACCGTAAGCTGAATTGGGTCCCTTGACGACCTCGATCTGTTCAACAAAGAATGGGTCGCGGAAATAATTGCCAAGATCACGTACGCCATTTACATTCAAATCATCACGCGCGTTGAAGCCACGGATCTTGAGCTGATCGCCACCAGGCGGATTGCCTTCGCCGGCCTGCAGACTGATGCCGGGAATGTTGCGCATCGCATCACGTAATGAGGTGATGTTTTGTTCTTCCAGCAAATCTTTCGGCAACACGGTGATGATGCGGGGAGTATCGAGTAGTTCGCGCGTATATTTCGGGCTATCCATACGCCGGCCACGCAGCTCGATGACATCGATCGCACTGAGTGACTCAGGGCTGCTTTGGCCGGCAACCGACGGCTGATTTTCAACTAAAGAGCCATCCTCAGCATAGCCGGCCACATGGGTCATCCCCAACACGCCCGCCACTGCCATCGCAATGGCCTGGCGCCGGTACGGTATAGTGTTGCCGGGTGCGGCTGCGACCAGCGCGGACTGCCGATCGGCACCGTTGGCCAGGCGAACGGCAGGCTCGTTGGTCCGCTGCCGGTGGGTCTGCTCCGGGCGAATCGATTCAGGTTCAGTGGTGTTTCGAAAGTACATGACAGGAATTCTCCCCTAATATTGAAAGTGAACAGTTACTAACGCATTCACAGCGATATTTAAAATGGTCCCAAGTGTGCTGGTCTCTACGGCATCGACCGGTTGGTCGATAATCCCAATAGCAACAGACAAGCAAGGCATGCCCTTTAAAGAGCTTAATAGTTATAATTTATGCGAATCATAGACGGAATGATAATGGTTCGCAATAAAAATCTGATTTAATTTAACCGGGCGCGTGTATATATTTCATATCCACGTAAATTTATGCGTGCTTTGCAATGGCTTCAGTGGTGAGGAGAAAAATAGTTAACCGGTTTTGGGTCATGCCCTCGGTCAAAAAAGCACATCACTTCAGGCTTCTGGGCACAATGATTTTGTCGCCGGTTGTAAACGCCGTGCAGACATGCGAAAGACTGAAGTGCTTCTTCAGTCGCATTTGCGGGCTGTTCAACCAGTATTATACTGCCGCTTTTTAATCGATAATCTAATACCTAATCATCAGTAATGAATGCTTCTGCCGAGTCCCTGTCACCACGATTGTCTGATGACCGCTGGCACCTGTGGCTATGTAATTCACGGAAATCGTGCCTGGCGTTGCCACTCATACTGCTGACAGTGTGCCTGGCGTTGCCGGTGTTCGCAGTCGCCGCGAGCTGGTTCTGGCCGCGGCCGGAGACCTGGGCGCATCTTGCCGATACAGTCCTGGCGGACTACATCGGCAATTCACTCGCGCTCATGCTGGGGGTTGGTGTCGGCGCATTATTGCTGGCACTGATCCCGGCCTGGCTCGTGACCATGTGCCGTTTTCCGGGCAGCCGAATACTCGAATGGGCGTTGCTGTTGCCGCTGGCCATGCCGGCTTACATTATTGCCTATACTTATACCGGCCTGCTTGATGTCGGCGGCCCGCTGCAATCGATGCTGCGTGAGGTATTCGGACTCAGTTATGGCGAGTACTGGTTCCCGTCCATTCGTTCACTCGGCGGCGCCATCGTTATGTTGTCGCTGGTGCTTTATCCCTATGTTTACCTGTTGACCCGCGCGGCGTTCATTGAACAGTCGCTGTGTGTACTGGATGTATCGCGCACACTTGGCATGGGGCCGGTGCGGCGGTTCCTGCAGGTCGCATTACCACTGGCGCGGCCGGCGATAGTGGCCGGGCTGGCGCTGGCATTGATGGAAGCACTCGCCGATTACGGTACCGTGCAATATTTCGGTGTGTCCGTTTTTACCACCGGTATTTTCCGGACCTGGTTCGGGCTCGGTGACAGTATCGCGGCCGCGCAGCTTGCCACCTTGTTGCTGGTATTTGTGCTGATCATGCTCGGGCTGGAACGCTATTCGCGCCGGCAGGCACGGTTTTATCATGCCAGTGAACGCTATGCAGCACTCGAACCGATGCGTTTGCGCGGCGCTGCGGCAACGCTGGCGTTACTGGTGTGTGCACTGCCGGTGGTATTCGGTTTTGTATTACCGGCCGGGGTATTGCTGTTCTGGACGTTGCAATCCTGGCAGATCACGGTGACCGGTGATTTTGTCCGGCTGGCATTGAACAGCCTCGGCCTCGCGGCACTGGCGGCTGTGCTGGCATTGCTACTGGGGTTGTTCTTCGTTTATGTGCGGCGGTTGTACGACAACGTCCTCACGCGTGCCAGCCTGCGCGTTGTCAGCATGGGCTATGCGGTGCCCGGTACGGTGATCGCGGTCGGCGCATTACTGCCGTTTGCCTGGTTTGATAATGCTCTGGATAGCTGGTTGCGCGAACAGTTCGGCGTCTCCAGCGGGCTGTTGTTGTCGGGGACATTGTTTGTACTGGTATTTGCGTACCTGGTCCGGTTTCTGGCGCTGAGTGTGAATACACTCGAAGCCGGTCTTGACCGCGTGCGGCCGTCGATGGATGAAACCGCCCGCACACTCGGCAGCGGCCGTCTGCATATACTCCAGCGCATTCACATGCCGATGCTGCGCGGCAGTTTGTTAACGGCGGTATTGCTGGTATTTGTCGATGTGCTGAAAGAACTGCCGGCGACACTGTTATTGCGTCCGTTCAACTTCAATACATTGGCGGTGCGCACCTACGAACTCGCCAACGATGAACGCCTGCTGGAAGCCGCGCCGTCGGCACTGATGATTATTCTGGTTGGTATTTTGCCGGTGATCGTACTGAGCCGGATCATTTCCCGCTCGCGTCCCGGCCAACAGCCACAAACGCAAACGCCGACATGATTTATGATGGCACCTGAATCATGACCGCACGACTCAACATTAACGATCTGACGGCCGGTTACGACAACGCGCCGATTATCAGTGCCATCTCGCTGGAGCTGGCCGAAGGCGAGATTGCCTGTCTGGTCGGGCCGAGCGGTTGTGGCAAGACCACGTTGCTGCGCACGATTGCCGGATTCATCAAGCCTTTGGCCGGGGCGGTGCAGATTGATGCGCAGACCGTCAGCAGTACGGCGCAGATGGTGCCGGTCGAAGCCCGGCGCGTCGGTATGGTGTTTCAGGATTTTGCGTTGTTCCCGCATCTGGATGTCGCGGCGAATATCGGTTTCGGTTTGCGCAAACTCAATAGCCGCGAACGCAACGCCCGGCTGGTTGAACTGACCGAACTGTTGAACATCGGCGAATTGCTGCACAGCTATCCGCACCAGCTTTCCGGTGGTCAGCAGCAACGTGTTGCGATTGCCCGGGCGCTGGCGCCACGGCCGCAGATATTGCTGCTCGATGAGCCGTTTTCGAATATGGATGTCGAATTGCGTGAATCATTGGCGCGTGAAATCGGTCGGGTATTGCGCAAGGACCAGGTGACTGCGGTGATGGTTACGCATAATCAGCTCGAAGCCTTTGCGATGGCCGACCGCATCGGTGTGATGCAGGCCGGCCAGTTGCAGCAGTGGGACACGCCTTACGGTTTGTATCATCGGCCAGCCAACCGGTTTGTCGCCGGGTTTATCGGTGAGGGGGTGTTTATGCCGGGCAAGGTGCTGGATGCCGAGCGTATCGATACTGAACTCGGTGTGCTGCAGGGCGCCAGACCGCATGGGTTGCCACTCGCCAGCCAGGTTGAGGTGCTGCTGCGTCCTGATGACATTATCCATGATGACGCCAGCCCGCAGACTGCGGTTGTCATCGACAAGGCCTTTCGCGGCGCGGAATTTCTGTATACGCTGGCGCTCGCCGACGGCGCGCAGCTACTGAGCCTCGTGCCCAGTCACCATAATCATCCGGTGAATCAGGCGATTGGTATCCGTACCGAAATGGAGCATCTGGTCGCGTTTGTCCGGCCTTGATTGCTACACGCACGGCAGCTATAAACTACACTAACCTAAGTAAATGAGCAGGAAGGTTAAGCCATGGCACATCTGCCGGAAGAACTGAAATACAGCAAAACCCACGTCTGGGTCGAATTGATGGAAGACGGCTCGGTTAAAGTCGGTATTACTGATCACGCCCAGCAGGAACTCGGTGATATTGTCTATGTCGAGTTGCCCGAAACCGAACGCAGTTTTGCCAGCGGTGAAGAATGTGCGGTGGTGGAATCGGTGAAATCGGCTTCCGATATTTATTGCCCGTTAAATGGTGAGATCGTCAGCGCAAACGAAGCGTTAAAGGACAGCCCGGAAACCATCAACGAAGATCCCTACGGTGAAGGCTGGATATTCACACTGCAACCGGACGATGAAGGCGAATTCAGCGAACTGCTCGACGCCGCCGGTTACGAAGAATTTATCAATGGTGAAGCCTGAGTAACGCTGCATTCGCCAGGTAAACCCGGTTCCTGCGGCTGGCGTCGTTTGTAGCGTCTGCTGTAGGGCTTGCTTCAGCAAGCCAAGCAACAAACAGGTATTGGTATTGATGTTCTTGCAGAAGCCTGCTTAAGCCTGCTTAAGCGGTTGAAGAATGGAGTACATCCATGTATTGCAGGAACCTCTGGGCAGTGGCGCATGGATGCGCCGGTCACGAAACCAAAGACGTAATAAACCGGTCACGAAACCAAAGACGTAATAAATCAGAGTTTCCTTAAACAAACACATATGCAAAACCCAAGGAGCCAATCATGGCGACGATTACACTGAAAGGCAACAAGATTAACACCAGCGGCGATCTGCCGGCAGTTGGCAGTCAGGCCCCGGAGTTTGAACTGACCAATGCCGACTTGCAGGATGTCGGCCTGAAGGATTTCAGCGGCAGGAAAAAATTGCTGAACATTTTCCCGAGTCTTGATACACCGACTTGTGCGACGTCAACGCGCAAGTTCAACCAGAACGCCGCGCAACTGCAAAACGTCGCATTGTTAATGATTTCCGCTGATCTGCCATTTGCGATGGCACGCTTCTGCGCCGCTGAAGGCATTGAACAGGTCACGACCTTATCAATGATGCGCAATCGTAACTTCGCCAAGGACTACGGTGTGTTGATTAATGATGGCCCGCTCACCGGTATTACCGCTCGCGCCGTCGTCGTACTTGATGAAAACAACAAGGTATTATACACCGAGCTGGTGCCGGAGATCGCTGACGAGCCGAACTATGATGCAGCGATGAAAGCCCTGAAAAGCTGATTTCGTACATAATTTCCTGAAGTATTCTGCCCATGCGTACTGATCGCCTGGTGCCGGGCCAGACCGGCATCAAACGGATTTTTAGTGCCCTGCGTTATTCATTGCAGGGTTTCCGTTCCGCGTTTCAGAACGAAGAAGCGTTTCGGCAGGAAATCTTCGCCAGTATCCTGATCATTCCACTGGCATTGTATTTTGGTGACAGCGGTCTCGAACGCGCACTGTTGATTGCCGTCTGGATTTTGGTGATGGTAGTCGAGCTGTTGAACTCCGGTATCGAAGCGGTCGTTGATCGTGTCGGCGCCGAATATCACGCACTCTCTGGTATCGCCAAGGACGTGGGCTCCGCCGCTGTTTTACTCTCGCTGATCAACTTTACCCTCGTCTGGCTGCTGGTGCTGTTTACCTGACGCTTTTGCAGGACCTGCTGTCTGGCTTGCTGTAGGGCTTGCTGTAGGACTTGCTGTAGGGCTTGCTTTAGCAAGCCAAGTACAAATACAGCGAATAATGGTAACGATGCATTTGCCGGGCAAACCCTGCTCCTACGGATACTATTTTCAGATTGTCATTGCGACGAGCCTTTCGACTTCTTCGAAGTGGACTACATGACGAAAGTAATCAATTAGATTGATTGATATGACGCGGTGCTATGCGGATATGACGTGGTGCTACAAGCGAACTCAAAAACAGATCCCCTCCCCCTTCCAGGGGGAGGGATAGGGTGGGGGTTAATACTCCTGACTTACATGTCACTTCGATGGAGGTGTATCAGCACGGAGCGTAAAAATTTTGGGATCGTCATTGCGAAGGAGGCCGTAGGCCGACTGCGGCAATTGGTTCACTTCTCCATCATATAAAGCCGTCATTGCGAGGAGCGTCCTTCGACTACGCTCAGGACAGGCTCCGCGAGGCGGCAATCTAAAGCGTCGGCAAGAACAAAAGCAACGCCGTCGTCAGCAACATGAATCCACACGCCAGCAACAACTGACCGGTCAGCCGAATCTTTTCATCCAGCGTTGAGCGCCTCTCCGGCTTCAACGGCGTATGCTTGTTCTGAGTCTGATACGGTGAAAATACATTTGCCCGCATCAGTGCACCGCCGCGCTGCTGACCGGCATTGGCCGTGGACACCCCTTGCGGCTGCTGGCGGCAATCGACGACCAGGTCTGCAACAGATGCTGGTAAATATCCGCCATCGGCTCCCAGTGTTCGTGTTCCGGGTGTTCGAGCAGCGTGCCGATCAGCCGCACGATGGCGTGGGCTTTGCCCGGGCAGGGCTGGACATGGTAGAGCGTCATCAGGCGACTGATGGACGCCTGCAGGGCGGGCAGCGGCACGTCGGTGTCGCGGGTTTGGCTACATTGGCACATGGTTTTCTCCAGTAAAATTAGACAGTTGGATTGTTAAAGCAACGTGCCAGCCAGCGATAGTCTGTTGTTATTCAGCTTTTAGTAAATGATAATCATTATCATCTAAGAGCGCAAGGACTATCTGCTTAACCGGGATATCAAATTTCTGTAAATGCGTGTCTGAATGCAAAAAGCACACATTGTGCTAAGTTCAAAGGGTCTGAAAATATTTGCCTGGAACGCGGAAAAGAATTCACGACTGAAGCTGGAAAGAGGCATCGGTTTCGAGGAGATACTGTTTCATCTGCAGGCTGACGATGTACTGGATATTCTTGACCATCCCAATCAACAGCAATATCCGGGACAGAAGATATATGCAGTAGCCATCGAGGATTACATTTATCTCGTACCATTCGTAGAGACGGAAGAAGAAGTCTTTCTAAAAACAATTATTCCCGATCGTAAAGCCACCAGGTATTACAACAAGAAAACTGCAGGTAAATGAAGATGACGAAAGTCAAACTGGACAAAGATGAAGCCGAGATACTGGAAGCATTTGAGTCAGGCAAGCTCAAGCGATCCAAAATATGTTAATGCACTGTTGGAAAAGCACAAGGACTATGCTGATGCCACACTTCGCAAGGATGCCCGCATCAATATCAGATTATCTTCAAAGGATTTACGTGGCTTGCAAAAGCGGGCTATTGAAGAAGGTATTCCCTACCAGACGCTGGTTGCCAGTATTTTGCACAAGTATGTTGAGGGTCGATTACGTGAGAATGGTTGATGTCATGTAACGGAATACACCGGGCTGGCTAAACGGGCGCTCGATAATCTGTATTATTAGCCATCGGTCTCATAAATAGACTTTCAACTGCATAAAAATGACTTACAGCACCATCAAGCGGCTTATAGAAGCCTGCAAGGTGTTCAGCAGCATCTGGTTAGTAACAGATTTGTCTGCTCCCTGCTAGACCGCATGCTTCATAGTGAGATCTAGGTCGCTCAATGGACTGCGTACGCCTTTGGCACCCCGTTTCAGCACATGCGTATAAATCTCGGTTGTTCTCACATCCTGATGACCCAGTTGCTCCTGCACAGTGCGAATATCCACGCCTGCCGCCAGTAAATGTGTTGCAAAGGAATGCCGCAAGGTGTGGCTTGTGACCTCTTTGCCGATACCCACTTGCAATCGGGCTGCACGGATAAATTTATTCACACTTGATTCATCAATATGGTGACGGCGCAAATTATGCGTGCCCGGTTCATAACTCAATCGCGTAGCCGGAAAAAGATAATGCCAGCCAGGTTCATAGGCTGCATTTGGATATTTGCGTTGCAAGGCATCCGGTAACCACACTCCTTTATAGTCGTTGTTCGTACAATCCTCACGCATCAATAGCGTGACCTTCTGGATATGGGCTTGAAGTTTTGGCACCAATTCCGGTGCCAGTGTCGTGATGCGATGCTTGAAGCCTTTACCATTCCATACCCGGATCTGTGGATTATCCAGATCAATATCTTTGATGCGCAGCCGTACAACCTCTATGCGACGCAGCCCTGATCCGTAAAGCAGCGATGCGATAAGTAGTCGGGTGCCGCTGAGTTTGGAGAATAATTGGTGTATCTCTGTGCGCGTCAAAACCACCGGTAACTTGCGCTGCCGGCCTGATTTCTGAAACTGGCTGAAATCGCCTGCGGGCTTTTCCAAAAATTGCTGATACAAGAAGGCCAGGGCGTTGAGGGCTATTCTCTGCGTTGCAGCAGCCACCTTCCTGTCCGCTGCCAGATGGGTTAAAAAGGCCACGATATCGGCATCACCAAGCTCCGCTGGGTGGCGTTTCTCATGAAAGAGAATGAAGCACTTAATCCAGTACAAATAGGATTTTATGCTACGCTTGCTATATCGGCGCGCGAGCATAAAGCGACGTATGGATTCAAGGAAAGGGGAGCCGGAATGAGCCATATCGAACGAGTCCTTTCGTAATCTGTGACCTGTACAGTATAGCAAATCACAATATTGACAATGCTGGGATAAAAGGCCGTCGGCCTTTTAATCAAGCGACAATTTTTGTGGCACATAAAATCAATATGAAAAACAATTATTTATCTGAACGCACTTATAACCACCCAAAAATAAAAGGCGGCCCGATAATATATATTATGAGGCCGACGGCCTCATAAATAGACTGTTAGGCGAAGGAATTCGTTGCTTGATAACCGAATTATCGTGTTTAAATTGATTACATCAACTCAATTACATCAACTCAATTAAGGAGTTTCAGTCCATGTTTAAGAACAAGATGCCTTATGTCTGGGGTGTGTTCATGGGCCTGGTTGTAGTCTTTGCATTTGCAACAGCTCGACCAGTTGGTACTGCAACAGTCTACGAAAAAGTTACGGGCCACATTCTACAGTTTTTCTCACCCGAGTATGTACGGGCAACAGAGCACTACTTTGCATCTGCAAAACCGGTGGCAGAATGGGAGACAATGTTCGTTATCGGGCTCTTTTTGGCAGGTCTTATTGCGCGATATCTGCTCGGAGGACGCGCTCAACACAATTATATTCCGCAGATGTGGGAACAGCGTTTTGGAGCAAGCAGAGTCCGGCGTTACACCACCAGCTTTGTAGGAGGAGTACTTTTGCTAATCGGGGCTCGTCTTGCAAACGGATGTACTAGCGGGCACTTTATCAGCGGTGGCAGCGAGCTTGCACTCAGCGAATATATCTTTGTAATAGCAATGTTCGCTTCCG
>JBBDSJ010000028.1:8301-10085 GCA_040905025.1 Gammaproteobacteria bacterium | reverse complement strand
GCGCACCGGCAAGTGCCGTTGCATATCGGTGTCGTCGATGGTGAAAATCTGCAGTGCGGCTATCACTGCTGGACCTATGACAAAACCGGCAGTTGCGTGAATGTGCCGTACACTGACAAGGCCAAAACCATGCCCAATGGTGTGCGCTCTTATCCCTGCCGCGAAGCCTACAGTCTGGTATTTGTTTATCTGGGCGATCAGTCGCAACCAGGCTTTACGAATTTCCCCGATGTCCCCACCTTCAGCAAGCCCAACTATAAAACCCGGTTTCTGGATCGCGAAGTAGGCTGTCATTACTCCTTCATGCATGAAAACCTGATGGACATGAATCATCAATTCCTGCATCGCAAGCTGATGGGCCGTATTCGTTCGATTCCGCTTGATATGCGCCAATCGACAGCACCGGATGAAAACTGGATTGAGGTCGACTACACGTTTGTGCGTACCAGTGGCAAACAGAATATCGGCGAGCGATTTATTATCAAACGTGGTGATACCAGCGGCACTGATGCCGCCGGCAAGGACATCATGACCATTCGTACCGATTATCCGTATCAGACATTGAAATTCTGGACCGCCGGCAGTACCGAGCCGGCGCTGGATTTATGGAATGTCTACATCCCGCGTGATGCCGACCAGCGCACTAATCACACTTATGGCCTGATGATGATTCAAAAACCCGGCATCCCCGGCCTGATGCATCTGCTCTGGCCAATTATTGTCTGGTTCACGAACGGCATTTTTGCCGAAGATCGCGAAATTGTTGAACTCGAACAACAGGCGTTCGACAAGCAGGGCGCTGACTGGAACCAGGAAGTATTCCCGGTAATACGTGGTTTGCGTGAAGTATTGTTGAATGGTGGCGTTCCGATGGATCGCTATCCATTGCCGTACAAGTTGACCGGATAGTTAAAGACAGGTTCTATCCCATGAATTTCAAATCTTATGCGAGATATTCTCTACTAATTTGTTGGGTTGCAACCGGAGGAGTGAGGCAATCTTACTTTTGCGACCGCTTCTAATACATTCTTGACAGAGTTATCATAAATGATAACATTCGGGTATGACATGAAGAGTCACGTTTTTTAGTCCGAGGATTAAGGCAGAAACCCTGGATTTTCCCGAAGGGATATTGGCTAATATGCTGCATATTCTTGAAATGATTGAAGCATTTGGCCCTGCTATTGGTAAACCTTATACGGCGCCAATGGGCGATGGCTTGTTTGAGATTCGGGCCAAAGGAAAGGAAGGCATCGGACGGTCACTTTTTTGTACAGTTAAAGGAAATGAAGTCGTTATTCTGAGTTCCTTTATCAAGAAAACAAACAAGACTCCAAAAGCTGAACTAGATAAGGCTCGAAAGCGAATGAAGGCTATAAAATGACCAGGCCCGCATTGAAATCTTTTAAAAAATCAGCGTTAAAGCAGGCTGGCGTTAAAAAGGCGTATGACGATCTGGCGCCTGCTTATGAGATTCGTAAAAAACTTATCTCCCTGCGCCATGAGGCTGGCTTGACTCAGGCACAAGTGGCGCAAAAATTACATACTAATAAAAGTAATATCTCACGACTTGAAAGTGTAGATTCTGATATATCACCAAAGCTGTCCACACTTGCAGACTATGCTGCGGCCATCGGGTATAAATTGAAAATTGATTTTATTCCGGACAGGCAACCGCGCAGGTAGTATCAGCCAGATCGCGATTTGATAATTTTTACCGCCTGGTCAATTTTCTTTTCAGGCGTATAAAAATGTGGCGACAGGCGTACGCCGCCGGCACGATT
>JBBDSJ010000028.1:3968-8201 GCA_040905025.1 Gammaproteobacteria bacterium | reverse complement strand
CGCCATTCCTTTTGATCATAGTCTCCGGCCTGTTGCACCATGTGCCAGCCGTATTCATGCAGCTTGAGTTCATAACGCCGTTGCGGACTGGAATAAAACACGGCGATGCCTTCCGGGCCGAGCAGCCATTTATGGGCATCGGCCATGATGAAATCAGCATGAATGGCCTGCACATCAATTTTATGCACTCCAAGGCTCTGGATGGCATCGACACAGAAAATAATGTTGTTTGCCCGGCAATGCTGGCCAAGCTTTTCCAGCTTCAGTTTCAGGCCGCTGCCGTATTGCACCGAGCTGATGGTCAATACACGCGTGCGATCGTCACAGGCATTGATTAATGCTGCCTCCGGTGTCGTATCCGCGAGCAAATCGACCTGGCGGAATTCAACGCCATATTGCTGTTGTGCCTGCCAGGGGATCCGGTTGGACGGGAATTCCTGATTACTGCTGACGACATTATCGCCAAAACGCCAGTCAAGACCGCCGGCGACCATTGATAACGCCTCGGAGGTATTTTTGACCAATGCAATATCATCGATTGATGCCGCATTGATAAACCGGGCCAGGCGTTCACGCAGTTGTGCTTCGGTATCCAGCCAGGCGGGATACTGGCTGGCACCAAAACGCATATTCTCTTCGGCAAAGGCCTGTACTGCGGCCGCCGTGCGTGCCGGCCACGGTGCCACGGCGGCATGATTCAGGTAAACCAGCGCCTCATCGAGCGGGAATTCCCGCGCCAGCCATTCCTGATCAATGGCCGGATTGTCAGTCGTCATATTTAATCCTTGCCAAGATTGATAGTCGTGCGATCCAGACCGGTGTTACCAGTGTGTGGATCATAGGCATATACGCTGATGTCATAGCTGCCCGGCTGATCCAGTTGCAGGCTGCCGGCAAACTGACTGATTTCACCGGTATAGTTCAGGTCAAATTCCGTAATCATCTTGCCGTTGTACTTCACCATGCCTTTGACTTCATAGTCGTTTGCGTCCCAGAGTCCGCCGTCAGTGATCGGGCAACCGCACATCTTCACGACATTGGCACGGACATCAAGGCTGTAGGGCAGGCCGGTATTAAACTGGTGTGCGGGCGGGTCAAGAATGTCTACCGCAAAGCCGGGGATTTCCAGCAGCCAGCCATTGCCACCGGTCAAATGCTTGCCGGGGACGACCCACTGCGTTGCTGTGACCTTGTTTGCGGCCTGGCGCTGCGCCAGCGGGCCAAGGGCGCTGACTTCGATGCGGCGTGGCTCGGCAAGATCAATGCGGGCCGAATAGACCGCAGCATTGTCATCGGCAACGACATCACCGCGTTTATGTGTTTGTTCCATGATTATTTCGGTGCTGCCGGTAGTCCCGGCAGTCACACCACGCGCATAAATCTCACCTGTATCCGCATCACGCAACACAATTTCGGCACCGCCCATGCTGGTACCGATAAACTTGGCGCCACGACTCAGTACGCGCACATCAATCCGGGTTTCAATGGCACTGACGAGCGCCGGCACAAGACCAATAATCAGGATGAATAAAGTATTATTAAATACTGATTTATATAAATATTTCATTGTTATATCTCATCTGTTTCAAGCTAAGGGCAATGATTGACATGCGGGCTTGTAACCATTGATTCATCGCCCCATATTAACTACTCACAGCTGTTGTCGTACACAGTGACTTTAACAGGAGTGACCGTAACCATGCGGACAATCAAACAGGTATTTCGTGGTGTGAATACACAGGATGGCGCGGGTGTGTCCATTCGCCGGGTGATCGGATCGCATTTTGTCCGCGAGATTGATCCGTTCCTGTTACTGGACGAGCTGCATTCCGACAATCCTGATGATTACATCGCCGGTTTTCCGCCACATCCGCATCGCGGTTTTGAAACAATAACGTACATGCTGCAGGGGCTCATCCGGCACAAGGACAGTCTCGGCAACGAAGGCCTGGTCGGCAGCGGCGGGGTGCAATGGATGCATGCCGGCCGCGGCATTATTCATTCGGAAATTCCGGAACAAGCCGACGGTTTGCTTTGGGGATTTCAAATCTGGCTGAATTTGCCGGCCAGCGACAAAATGACAGCGGCCACACATCGTGACATCAGTGTTGAAGAAATTCCGCAGCTGCATTTAAAACCCGGCGTAGAAGTGCGACTGATTGCCGGCACCGGCCCCAACGGTGAACGCGGGCCGCTGGTACGGGATGATATCCAGGCGACGTTACTTGATGTAAAGCTTGCAGCCAATGCCACCTTCAGTTGGCCGGTACCGGATGAACAAACCCTGTTACTGTATGTTTACGATGGTGAGTTGTTTACCAAACATGCGTCTTATCCGTACGGCAACCTGCTGCAGTATGCACGCGGGAATGCAAGTGCCGGTAACTGGCAGGTGCAGGCCGGTGAAAACGGGGCAGGGGTGTTATTGCTGGCAGCTACACCAATCAATGAGCCGATCGTGCGCGCCGGTCCGTTTGTCATGAATACCGAAACCGAACTGCGTCAGGCAATTGACGATTATCAGACCGGTCGGCTCGCCGAGCCGGCCTGAACGGTTACTAACTAGCCATGCGCAGGTGCGGGCCTGGAATCATCATTGACTTCAGCGTCATCTGATTGACTGGCAAGATGGCTATGGTCACGCGCCAGCAGGCAATAGACGGCCGGTACAATGAACAACGTGAAGAACGTACCAATGCCAAGACCCGTGGCGATAACGAGGCCAATCTGGAAACGGCTAACGGAACCCGGGCCATCGGCCAGCAACAACGGCACCATCGCCACAATCAACGCCACTGAAGTCATCAGGATAGGCCGCAGGCGTATGGCCGAAGCCTTTTCAACAGCCGCACGGCGTGACAAGCGTTCGGTTACCTGCAACTGATTGGCAAACTCCACGATCAGAATGCCGTTCTTTGCGACCACACCGATCAACGTAATCAGACCAACCTGGGTGTAGATATTGATTGTTGCGAAACCGAGGGTAATAAATATCATCGCGCCGGCAATTGTCAGCGGTACCGACAAGAGAATAATGAACGGATCACGCCAGCTTTCAAACTGGGCGGCCAGCACCAGATAGATCACGAGCAATGACATAAAGAATGTCAGAACCAGGGCGCTGCCTTGTTGTTTGTACTGACGCGAGTCACCCTGATAGTCATAGGTAAAGCCGCGTGGAAACAGTTCCGCTGCCTGGGCTTCCAGGAATCCGATCACATCACCCATGGTGGCGCCGGGTGCCATGACGCCTTCGAGTGTAATCGAGTTTAACTGGTTAAACTGGGTACGCATGCTGGGTTCAACACGCTTTTCCATGCTGACCAGACTCGACAACGGCACCAGTTCGTCATTCATCGCCCGAATATAATAATCCTCAAGCATGGACACGTCCGTGCGGAATCGGCGTTCGACTTCCGGGATCACCTTGTAGCTGCGCCCGCCCATGCTGAAATAATTGACATAATTACCACCCAGCATGCCGGCCAGACTGCGGCCAAGGTCTTCCATATTGATACCCAGATCACCGGCACGATCACGATCAACAATAATCTCCGTGTTCGGTCGATCAATCTCGATACTTTTCTTGATAAAAGCAAACTGGCCGCTTTGAAATGCTCGCCCGATTATTTCATCAGCAATGACATCGAGCTCTTCATATTCAGCATCCGAGAGCATGACAAACTGCACCGGCAGGCCCCGGCTTGCGCCCGGCAGGGTGGGACGTGGAAACACGGCGATCTGGAAACCGGGGTTGGCATTCAATGCCTGCTGCACATCCGGCATGACTTCCATTTGTGAGCGTTCGCGATCAGCCACTTTCGGCATTTTGAATCCGCCAAACATCGAGCTTGGCTCATTGTTCATGCCGAGCAGGTAAAAACTTTCATGATATTCAGGAATTTCTTCAAACGCCTCGACAATCTGACGGCCATAGGCCTTGGTATAGTCGATCGTCGCCTGGCGCGGGCCGGTAGCCTGGAAAAACAGAATGCTCTGATCCTCAACAGGTGCCAGTTCATTCTGACTACTGACAAACATGTAATAAATACTGCCGATCATGATCAATACAAATGCGATGGTTACCGGTATATAATTTAATGTGCCATGCAATACATGCTGATAGCCGTTGGCCAGTTTGCTAAAAAACCGTTCCACACCGCGTTCAAACGGTCCCGGGTTGTGGTCATCTTTCAGGACTTTTGATGCCAGCATGGGTGACAGGGTCAATGC
>JBBDSJ010000028.1:0-3868 GCA_040905025.1 Gammaproteobacteria bacterium | reverse complement strand
GGTTGTGGTCATCTTTCAGGACTTTTGATGCCAGCATGGGTGACAGGGTCAATGCGACAACACCTGAAATCAGCACCGCGCCGGCAAGTGCAAATGCAAATTCAGTGAACAGCGCACCGACCAGACCGCCCATAAACCCAATCGGGGCATAGACCGCAGCGATGGTCGTCGTCATTGCAATAATCGGCAACGCCAGTTCACGTGCGGCAGTTAGTGCTGCCTCGTAACGTTTCTTGCCTTCTTCAATATGCCGGTGGACGTTCTCGACAACAATAATGGCATCATCAACGACCAGACCAATAGCGAGCACCAGCGCCAGCAGTGTCAGCAGGTTGATGGAGAATCCGGCCAGCAACATCAGGAATGCACCACCAATCAATGATAATGGCACGGCAACCGCCGGTACTATTGCCGCACGCCAGGATCCAAGCGCCATAAAAATCACGAATAGCACAATCGACATCGCTTCGGCGAGGGTCAGGAATACTTCGTCAATGGATTCCTGAATGAACTCGCTGGCATCATAGGGAATATGTGCTTCCAACCCTTCCGGAAGCTGGGCACGGATTTCCGGCAGCAGTGCATGTACATCCTTGGCAACGGTCAGCGGATTCGCGCCCGGTGTCGGGTCAATACCGATGAATATCGCTGGCTTGCCCTTGTACCAGTTCAGTGAATCCGTGGTTTCCGGCCACAACTCCACTTTAGCAATATCGCGCATGCGCACGAGGGTGCCGTTTTCAGTACGTACCACCAGATTCTCGAATGTTTCGACGTCCGTGGCATCAGTAGTGATGGTCAGGTTGGTCGCAACATAGGCACCCTTGGTCCGGCCGACACCGGCAAGATAATTGTTTTGCCGTAATACGTCCTGTACATCCTGCGCGGTAACGTCGAGTGCACTCATGCGGTCCGGATCCAGCCAGGCCCGCATGGAGAAAGTTTGATCGCCGATTAAATTCGCTTTCGCTACGCCACTGACTGCCTGCAATTTAGGTTGCACGACCCGCAACAGGTAATCATTAATCTGGGCGGCATCCATCGTCTCGCTATAGAATGCCATGTACATTAATGAAGTACTGTCACCTACGGTGCTATCAATAATCGGGTTTTCAGCCTCAGGGGGTAATACATTACGCCGGCTCGCCACCTTGGCCTGAATTTCTGCCAATGCAGCATTCGAGTCATAATTGAGCTTCATGTGCGCTTCAATAACAGATTGCCCCTGAATACTGCGCGAGAACATGAAATCAATGCCGTCGGCTTCAGCGATAGCTTGTTGCAACGGTGTGGTAATGAAGCCCTTGATTAAATCACTGCTGGCCCCGGGGTAGGGTGTGGTCACAGTGACAACGGTATTCTTCGTTTCAGGATATTGGCGTACTTCCAGTGCACCAATTGCGCGCAGACCCAGAACCAGTATCAGCAGGCTGACGACACTGGCCAGTACCGGCCGATTAATAAACAGGTCAGTAAATTTCACGGCTGGTCCACGCTGTAATCAAGCTCGATAGAATTATCAATGGTGATTTCCCGGTCATTGCGCAATTTTGTCTGACCGGACGTGACCACCATGTCACCGGCACTCAGACCATCGACAATTTCAACATAGCCATCTCTTACTTCGCCGGTCGAAACCTGTTTGCGCTGGACGATCTGCTTGCCATCTTTTTCAAGAATGGCGAAAACTGAATCACCGTATGGGGCGTAACTGATCGCTTGCTGGGGCAGGGTAAGTATGTCATCACGTATTGGCAGCAAGGTACGTACCTCGGCGAACATACCTGGACGCAGGCGCTGGTCATTATTTTCCAGTAGTGCACGTAACACGACCGAGCGGGTACCCACATCAATGCCCGGATCAATAGCCTGAATCGTGCCGCTAAACTGTTCCTCCGGATACGCCTGTATACTGATACTGATCGCCTGGCCTACCTGCAGATCATTCAGAAAACGTTCCGGTACCGCGTAATCCACATAAATCGGATCCAGTGATTGCAACGACACGATTTGTGCGCCCGCGGCGAGGTATTGACCCAAATCAATCTGGCGAATACCGAGTTGGCCGGAGAAGGGCGCGCGTATGCGCTTCTTGTCCATCGTGACCTGTGCTGCTTCCAGGTTGGCACGAGCGTTGTCGACTCGGGCCTTGGCTTCGTCGAAGTCCGATTGGGATACCGAACGTTGACTCAGCAAACCTTCGGCACGTTTGAACTGAACCTCGGCAAGCCGCAACTCGGATTGCAGTCCGGCAAGCTGAGCCCGGTCGACATCATCGTTGAGCCTGACCAGCAACTGGCCTTTCTCGACTACGTCCCCGGATTCAAATTCAATCGAATCAACCAGGCCGGCAAATTCGTTGGTAATAAATACATCATTAATAGCGACCAGACTGCCCGTGGATTTGAGTGAGGGCTGCCATGACACCTGCTTGACCTCTGTTGCTGCCACAGGCGCCGGTGGTTGCGGTTGGGATTGCATTTCGGCCATCATCTGGCCTTGCTGAGCTTTCCAGTAAACAATACCGCCGAGTACTGCGGCGGTAATGACCAGCATTAGAATAAATCGTATAATCATGTCGTAACCATATGAAAAATATGAAATTCATGGCGCAGGCCATGTTTTGTCTGAATATCTGAATACACAAACGAGCTGAATAGCTATACTATAACTAACTTATCATAAGCATGGCTACTATTTTGCATCCGGAATGATAAATATTTCACTTACTAACCGACTGCTATAAGAAATCTTAAATGTCAGATAACAAAAATACGAAAGACCCGAGCCAGAGCTTCGGCTGCCTGCTGCACGATACCGCACGTCTGTTGCGGCGCGATTTCAATCGCCGGGCACAATCGCTGGGGCTGACACAAACCCAATGGCAAACGCTGGCAGTTTTGTCACATAACGAAGGCATTAATCAGGCAACGTTGGCGGATCTGCTCGAAGTCCAGCCGATTACGATGGCACGTCTAATCGATCGGCTGGAATCCAGTGGCTGGCTCGAACGCCGCGCACACCCAACTGACCGGCGTTCACTTACATTGTATTTAACTGACAAGGCCGAACCAATACTCGCGCAAATGTGGGAGTTGGCTCAGCAAACACGTGCCATTGCACTGCAAGGTGTATCCGAAGCCGAGCATGCACAGATCATGAAAACACTCGAACAGGTAAAGAAAAACCTGCTGGCGCTGGAGGATGGTGCAGAAACCGGCAACGTTTGCCAGGGTGCCGCTTAAACGGGGCTGATGATGTTGCTTTCGTAATGAAAATAGACAATATTCGGAAGGCAAAGCAGGCTAAAGAATTTGCCTTATGAAGACTACCAAGTATTTTGAAGCGACACGGTGTCGTCCAGATCGAGCAGGAATCAGGGATGAATGGATTATTCGGGCAATTGAACGCCCGGAGCACGAGCATATCCAGAAAGATAACCGATTACGGAGATGGGCGCGGATCCCCGAAGCAGAGAACAGGTACTTGCGGGTCATTTTGCTTCCAGACCGGGAGACGGTTCATAATGCTTTTTTTGATCGAGGTTTCAAGCCATGAAGGTACAGTATTTCGAAGACACAGATACGTTGTACATAGAGTTCCAGGGACGGGATATCTCCGAAACCCGGGATTTGGACGAAAACACCCTCCTGGATTTGGATGCCCAGGGCAACGTGTGCGCTATAACCTTCGAACACGCTAGCAAGCGGACAGATATCAGTCACCTTCACGTTGAAGGCATAGCTGCATAACAAATAATAAATTTTATGGGTTGGACCCTGTGTCCAGGGGTATATCTGACCATCTTATTTAACTTCGCATAATGTATATTATGTTAAATAGAATATATTATTATTCAGGGAATAAT
>JBBDSJ010000027.1:0-1689 GCA_040905025.1 Gammaproteobacteria bacterium | reverse complement strand
CGCTTAAGAGCGGCTTTGACGGTGAATGGACAGGCCGCACAGGTCATACCGGGAACTGACAAGGTGACCGTTTGTTGCGCCGCCAAGCAAAGACCATTGCCACCAAGTGCGGTACCAATGAACCACGGTCTATAGGGTTCCAGGGCCGCCAGGTTGCCGATCCAGGCACCGGAAATGCCCAACGTGATTAGAACCAGGGGCCGAGGCAGCAGGCGGATGCGAGAATAGCTGCGACGCCCCCTGCAATCAGCGAGCCGCGACCGGATCTGGATTCTGACATTACGGGGGCTCCTTTCATGGCCTGGGTGACTGCGATACGATGACTGCGGTAAGGTTACTACCGTAGTCAGCTACGGAATCAAGCCCTATGTCCAAAAAACAAGGCTCAATGACCATCGGCGCCTTGGCCAAGGCCGCCCGTATGGGGGTGGAAACCATCCGTTATTACCAGCGCAGGGGGCTGATGGTGGAGCCCGAAAAGCCCTATGGCAGCATACGTCACTACGACGAACAGGCCCTCGCACGTCTTCATTTCATTAGAACGGCCCAATGGCTGGGATTCAGTTTGGATGAAGTTGGAGGATTGTTGACGTTGCAAGACGGTACCCATTGCGACGAAGCACGAGCCTTGGGCGAGCATAAATTGACCAGCGTGCGGCAGAAAATCTTGAGCCTGCAGCGCATTGAGCGAGCACTGGATGAGTTGGTGCAGGAATGCTGCGTCCAACAGGGTAACGTCCATTGTCCCCTCATCACTTCACTCCGTGATGGACTTGAAAAATTCTCCCCGGAGGAAATACCTTAAAACGTCCGGCAGTTCATCTTTCCAGCTCAAGTTTCCAAAATAACTTCTTGACCTTGAGTTAACTCCAGGCCGAACTGTTCTCCTGAAGACGTATCAGAAGACGTATCAGAAGACGGGTTCCCCCACCCGCTTGACATCAGGAGCCCCCAGTGTCAGCAATAAGCATCGGCGAAGCCGCCCGGCGTACCGGTCTGTCGGTCGATACGTTACGCTACTATGAGAAGATACAACTGATGCCGTGTCTTGCCCGCGATTCAGGCGGTCGTCGGCGTTATAGCGAACGCGACCTCTCTCAGCTGCGCTTCATCCAGCGCGCCCAACGCTGTGATTTTTCGCTGACAGAAATTGGCGAATTGTTGAAACTGCGACGCGCCCCCGAAGCATCTCGGCCACAAGTACAACAACTCACCGAGCA
Source organism: Gammaproteobacteria bacterium (assembly GCA_040905025.1). Classification (GTDB taxonomy): domain Bacteria; phylum Pseudomonadota; class Gammaproteobacteria; order Methylohalomonadales; family Methylohalomonadaceae; genus JBBDSJ01. The sequence goes on along the minus strand of JBBDSJ010000027.1, from coordinate 469 downwards.
AAAACTGGAAGACATCAAAACCCGCCTTGAGGACCTCGAACGACTGCAGCACGAGCTGGAATTGCTGCTCAACCTGTGCCGCGGCTCGGACAAGGGCTGTCCGATTATCGAGAGCCTGGATTCGGCCGACTGACAGGATGACCCACTCGGCTTTGATGCCACTGAATTAGGTGTTGACCTGGAGATAACTCCAAGTGCTAGGCTATAAGAACATCCTCAGCCCAGGCATTGATCGTGCTTAAAAAGTTACTGCTTCTCACCACAGGGTTAATGCTCAGTCTGTCGGCCCTGGCCGACAATCAATACGTACTCGGCGTAGACGGCCTGGCCTGCCCCTTCTGCGCCTTCGGGATCGAGAAGCGTCTGAACAAGGTTGACGGCGTCACCGGTATAGAGGTCGACATCGCCGACAGTGTGGTGCGCGTGACCCTGCAAGAGGGCAAGACACTCACCGAGGCGCAGGCGCGTC
>JBBDSJ010000026.1:0-10442 GCA_040905025.1 Gammaproteobacteria bacterium | reverse complement strand
GACGATAGCGGAGTTACTGATTATTCGACTGGGTTGTGGTCTGCCCGCAATGACGCCAGTGGAGTTAATGCTTTGTTTCCCGGTTTGGTTTTATCTCAAATGCGCACTTCAATGCGATCAGCGGCTGATTTGATTGCGGCCATTTTCCTTGGCCCGGTATAGCGCCTGATCAGCGGCCTCCATAACTTGCTTGGGTGTTTGCAACTTCTCGTTGCATTCAGCGACACCAATACTGACAGTAACACTGACGCGCTTGGTGGATTGACCCTGGCCGCGGCGCTGCCGGCCTTTTTGTTGACGCCGTGGCCGTTCCTTGCTGCGGATAAGCAGAGTGTATTCCTCTATGGCTTCACGTACGGCTGATAAATGCGGAATGCACTGCTTGCTGGTCTTGCGCGGAAAAACAATCGTGAATTCCTCACCGCCATACCGATACGCTGTACCGCCGCCGGTTACCTGGCCCATTTGACTGGCCACCATTTTCAAGACCTGATCGCCAACATCATGGCCATGCGTATCATTGAATTGCTTGAAATGATCCACATCGAGCATGGCAATCGTGTACTGATTACCCAGCGTCAGCAATTTTTGCTGGAGTGAACGGCGGCCGCGCAAGCCGGTGAGTTCATCCAGAAATGCCATCCGGTAGGAATCCTGCAATAAACCAAACAGCAGCAGCAGGGCTGCAGTACTCATATAGGCCATGCTCCAGAACGGCGTATCCGGCCGAAATGCAGCAATCAAACTGGCCAGAAACGCAGCTAGCAAGGCGGCATGAACAGCAGAAGGCTGCAATACCTGGCGGGCAATCAGGCCGATAAGCGCAGGCAACAGCAACAATAATATTATTTGCGAAATGTTTGCGCGGGCGACAACACCTGATGTGAACAATTGCCATTGCAGCAGGCTGGCCAGTGGCCCACTGGCAATCGCAACCAGCAAGCCAATAACAATGACCTCGGCCAGGATCAGGCCAAGGCGTATTGCTCCATGCCGCGACAGCAGGCCACGCTCATGCGCCAGCGCGAGTATCAACAGGTTGCTGCAAAGTGCCAGTTGCGCCAATCCTGTTAAGACCAGGCTTTTGTCAGCCGGCAGATCCAGACTGAGTTGCATTGCCCAATAGGCGAGGGCAACTGAAAGGGCAGCGAGCAGAACACGGCTGCGATGAAAGGCGAATGCCAGCAGGATTGTTAAACCGCAGATGATTGTCGGTGCGTAATGCAAATACCCGCTCAAAGCGATCGGGATTTGACTGCCGAGATGCGGTACCAGCCAGGCTGTACCAAACAGTAACAGCGCATATGGCAGCGTGGCGGCAAGCTGTTGTGTGATTGAGCGAAGCAGGGCAGTTGGCCGTCAGGATTCTGGGATTGAAGATGTATTTAGCGCGCCGGAATGGCCGTCAGTATGCCCAATTTCCCCTTGCAGGTAACCTAGCATTCGCACGCGCTTATCTAACGAAAATATTTTGCTTACTACTTAGGATTAATTATCAACAAATACAACAATATATTGATGTAAATTAATGTAATTTAATTAAAGTAATTTCTTTATAAATAGTGGTTAACAAGCATATAATAATTAATCAATCAGCTATTCTCAGGATTTACGCCTGGATTCTCAAGTATTTGATTCACAAAAAGAAAACCCGCCTGCTGAGTCAGTCTTCGCTGTTCAACAGGCGGGATAGCGGGGAGTATCGTTTAGTAATTATTATAGCCAGTATTCTACTCCCTGACAGGCCAAATCTGCACTAAATAATTGCAAAAAACCCGGAATTTTCACGGCCTTTCGCTAAGTCTCTGATTTATTTTTAAATTGGCTGGGCCGGGTTATTTGTCGCCACCAAATATTCCACGAAACATGCCCCGTACCCCGTCCCCGGCCTTCTCCAGGGTGCCTTTTTCATCCACCGGTTCCGGCAGAGCGCCATCGGCCGCTATTTTACCCAGTGCCACTCCACAGGGGTCATCGCTGGAAAATTTACGCTCGAACATGCCCTCTGCCAGAATCGACAGACCACCCGTTGCGAAAGCAGCGCCCACCCTGCCGGCTGTTTTCAGGGCGCCGCGTACATCAGTGGCCGGACGCGGATTCATGATGGTGCCGCCTATGTAGACCGCATCCGATAGTTGACTGATATTCACCCCCATGCCGGAGCGTGCTTGTGGTTTGGCGCGGAAATCAATTTCTTCGGTTTTCAGATTGACGATCGCACTACCCAGCACATTGACCTTGTTGGTTTGCAGGGCAACACCTTCGCTGGCGGTGGCCAGGCCGTCCTCGATAGCAAAATTCAGTACGCCGCAGACCAGCGTCGAGCTGCTGTCTTTTTCCGCCATCGGATTCAACATCTGGAACGCCGAAAAAATCAGATCGGCACCAGCCATATCCGTCATTCTGTTCATCAATTCGCCACTACCGACTTCCACCAGCAGGCGGCCATTAAAGTGACCGGCCATCGCGGCAGCACTGCTGCCGCGGCTGCTGCCATTAAAACGAATATCGGTACGGCCATTACGCATAAAGGGCTCTTCCGCCAGCGCTGGAAGCTGCTCCGGCAGAATGTCGTCAATTACAAGCTCCAGTTTGAGCACTGGTGTAGCGGCAGCGGCATCCAGATGAACATCAGCCGCCAGTTGGCCGGATGCCAGATGGCCGCGCGGTGTTATTTGCAGGCGACCCGCCACCAGTTTGAGCATCAACTCGAACGGCATGAATTCAGCCTGGCGGGTCTGCAACCTGGCGGCGTTCAGGCTGATATCGGCGTCAATTTGCCGCAGTGCCATCAGGTCAAATTCATCTTTGGAAAATAACCGCTCCGGCTGTTTCGATTCTGCTGCTGCCTTACCGTCTTCGTCGGCCGGCTGTAATGGCCGTAAATCGAGCATATCAGCGACCAGGGTTGCCTTGATTGCGGGTCGCTCACCGGTCAGATCCAGACTGGCATCGCCGGCTAGATCAGACTCGGCCATTTGCAATTTCAAATCGCTGAGCTGGAGCTGTTCAGCATTGCCGCTCAAGTGGGCATTAAGGCTGAGGGGGCCGACTGCCGGAAATTCACTGCCAATGAGTTCGTTAAAGTAATCAAGTGTGGCCAGACGTGCGGTCAGCGCAACCGAGAAGCCTTCAGTATGTGCCGGATTGCGGCTTTCGCCCTTGAGCGTAAATTCAGCCTTGCCAAGATTAACAGTCAGATCCAGCGGATAGCTGTCGGCCTGGGTCAGTTGCTGCAATGAACCGACACTGCCACTGACATTGATCGGCAAATCAGCGTAATTGGCCTGCAACTCAAGTTGCAATGGGGCGTCTGTCGCGTCACTGCGCGCCAGTAATTTGTTTATGCTGAGTAAGACCGGCTCTGCATCCGGACTGTGATAATGAATACGGCCAGATTCGATTTGTACCTCGTTGACGGCTATCGCCGGGCCACCAGTGGCTGCCGGTGCTGGCTCCTCCGCTTTGGCCGGCTGGCCAGGACCATCAAACTCCCAGTTGGCACGGCCATCAGCATTAATTTCCAGATATATTTCAGGCTGTTGCAATACAATCCGGTGAATCACTATCGCGCCACGCAATAAGGGCAAGACCGCTGCCTGGACTTCCAGACGCGCCACTGACAGCATTATCGGCCGTTCACTCCAGCCCGCATTAGCCAGACTGACATCATTAATCACCACGGTCGGAAACAATGACGCGGCTAATTCAACATCACCCTGCATGACCAGTTCACGACCGGTTTGCGCTTCCACGGCTCGAACAATTACATCCTTGTATTCATTGGCATCAAAGGTAGCCACGAAAACCACAAATACCAGACCCAGTACCAGCACACCGGCACCCAGCAGGGCAAGGACGATTTTGACAGGACGTTTCATTTCTACTTTTCCAATCCGGTTAGATAGCAATTTATGGATATTGCGTGATTAGCATAGTGAAGCCAACGGCCGGTTTTCGAAATTGCGACGCGCATGGCAATGCCATTGATAATAATTGTTTTGATGGCCATCGCTGTCGTTTGTTCGCTTCAATTGCTCCCTGCAGAAGGCAGTATCTGCACCTGGTTGCGGCCTTTCTTTTTCGCCATATACATCGCCCGGTCTGCATTTTTCATTAACTCAATATCATCCGTACCGTGCTCGGGGTAGACGGCAATCCCGATGCTGGCGGATATTTCAATACTATAGTCCTCCAGTTCAAATGGCCGGCACATTTGCGTGAGGATTTTCCCGGCGACCAGCAACACATCGGCTTCACTAGTCATGACCGGCAACATGACAACAAACTCATCACCACCTATCCGGCAAACCGCATCTGAACTACGCAATGCGGTTTTGATGCGTTCGGCGACCTGTTGCAACAACATATCGCCTATGGCGTGACCATGAGTATCATTTACCGGTTTGAACTCATCCAGATCAATGAACAGCAGCGCTGTGCGCTTGTTGTTTCGCGCCGCCAGCTTCAGGTTGTTTTTCAGCAGTTCGGAAAACAGCGAACGATTGAGAAGGCCGGTCAGGACATCATGATGGGCGAGATGCATAATATGCGCCTCGGCTTCACGCTGTCGGGTAACGTCATTGGCATAACCGGTCCACAGCATGCTGCCGTCTTCAAGCCGTTGTGGTGTATCGCGGGCCTCGATCCAGAGTGTGACGCCATCCGGCCTGACCATTCGGAAATACGAGTGCCAGTGAGACAACGTTTCTGCGCATTGAATGCTCTCGCTAATAATCCGTTCATAATCGTCCGGGTGAACCATACTGAGCAGGACATCTGCATTCGCTTCGACTTCAGCAGGTGTGACACCAAACATGCTTTCAACACTCTTGCTGGCGTAGGTATAACGGTAGTGATTATCGTTATCGAGATGCAGCTGATAAATAAAACCGGGCAGGTTGCTGGCAATATGCTCCAGCACGTCAAAGAAGTCTTTATTTGTCGGGTTTCTGTCCCACAGGCCGGCGTATTTCATGAACGCCATTATCAGCCAAACAGTCAGCTTTCAGCCAGACAGATTATCAACCTGGCACTAAATCAGAATAGAAAAAATAATGAGACGCGAATGCGATTACTCAAATAGTTGCTTGAGTTCGATTTTCAGGGCTCTGGCAACCGGTTCCAGCACCAGAACAGTCGGATTCCTGACACCGCGCTCAATACCGCTGATGTAGGTTCTGTGAAGCCCGGAGGCGAAGGCAAGATCTTCCTGAGATAACCGGCGTATCTGCCGGTATTTCCTGACATTTTCACCTAATTTTTGACGGACGTCCATTGCAGCATGAAACAACTCGCCTTAAGTAAGTGTCCACAGACTCTAAGTAACAGATATGATGACAATCAGTCACATAATTCTATAATTCTTATATCGCCTGTGGTTCTTGACCCGGGTTAACGGGTTTGTCTGTGGTCAGTGCCATCAGGGGATCGCCGAAAAGGCACATACCGCAACTATCTAGAGCGCAACCTTTCGAAAGTATAGTTCACCAAAGCAACTCAGACAGGAGTAAAGGGAGCAAGGAAAGATGAACAAGCAGAATTGTAATGCATTTCATATAAACGCTTTCCGCCTGACATTTACACAAATCTCTAGTAAAGCAATTAGGCCCTTCACCAGAAGTCAGCTGCTGTTTTTACCGCTTGCCGCCAGCTTGTTGCTGTTTTCCGGCCCAGTTTCCGCTGATGAGGCTGCAGTCACATTCGGGGGCGCAAAAAACTATGATCCCTTTCATTATCTGAATGAAGCAGGGCAGCCGGAGGGTTTTGATATAGCGCTCTTTGATGAACTGGCCAGGGAGTGGAGTTGGAAGACAGAATACAAACTTGATGACTGGTCTGTTACACAGCAGAACCTGGCAGATGGCGCAGTCGACGTTGTACCGATGTTCATTTCGGAACAGCGGCGTGAGCGCTATCTGTTTTCCGCCTCGTTTTTAACAACCTATCATTTGCTGTTTGGCCAAAAAGGTAAGGAGTCCGTCAACAGCCTGTATGAACTCGATAACAAAACAGTCGCCGTTGAGCAGAGCAGCTTCAGCTGGCAGGAACTGCAAAGGACCGCAGGTGACTATCAAATCATAGAGACAGACAGCGAAGCACAAGCGATACATCTGGTTGACCAGGCGCTGGTAGATTATGCCCTGGTTACCAGTCAGGCTGGCTACAAGGCCATTGCCACCAGCAATCTGGGTAATGTGGTGGCTATGAGTCCGCCCCTGCTGTCAGTGCAGTATGCTTTTGCAGTCAACCCGCAGCGGCCGGACCTGGTCAGTCAGATTAACCAGGGCCTGCAGACACTACGCGAGAACGGAACGGTTGATGATCTCAAGGAGCAATGGCTGGCGCCACCTGTTGCCATGGATTTGCGCAGTGCGTTAGAGAAATCGCTCTGGATAATTATTCCACTTGCGCTGATTTTACTTTACGCCGGTATCCAGTTATGGAATCGACGCCATCAGTCACGCATTTTCACAAGGATGCTTGATTCTGAAAAACAGCGCCGCAATATTGCTGAAAATAAAGCTCAAAAACTGGCAGTTTACGATGAACTGACCGGGCTGCCCAAAACAACGTTCTTTCTTCAATACATTGACAGCTCAATTATTCACGCGAAGGAACAAAGCAAGCTGTTAGCTGTTTGTATTCTGAAAATTCTGGATCTGGACATTATCAACCAGGTAGTGGGCCAAACTATCACCGACAAACTTATCAAGCTTGAGGCAGAAGCGTTCACGAGCAGACACAAAGGCTTTATCGCCCATCTTGGCCGGGGCAAGTTCGGATTTATATTTGAAGAAATCAACGATCATGCAGATGCTATGGCTCAGACTAAACGCCTAATCGCTATAGCTAGAGAGCCCTATGACATCGAAAGCGCGCAAATTGAGCCGCATATTGCCTGTGGACTGGCCTTTTTTCCCGAAAATGGCTACAACAACCAGCAATTATACCGGGCGGCAGAACTTGCCATGACAACTGCGCGTCTGGATCGCCAGGAGATTAAAATTTATGACCCGGCGATGGAGCCGGATCCGCGCAATCTGACATTGATGACAGACTTGTCCAGGGCCATCGAAGCCAGTGCGTTGCACTGGGTTTATCAGCCAAAATATTCATTTGCAGATGGCCGTATTATCGCTGCTGAAATGCTGGTTCGCTGGAAGCATCCGCACTACGGCTGGTTGGCGCCGGATATTTTTATACCTCTGGCGGAAAAAACCGGGCAGATTAAATTGCTGACGAAAGAAGTCGTCAGGCAAGCGATCAAATCGATCAAGCATTGGAAGAATGAAGGGGATGACTGGTCATTGTCGATCAATGTTTCCGGCAATGACCTGGCTGACAGCAGCATTGTTGATGAAATGATTAAACGCATTGGCCGGCATGGTTCGATGTTGACGCTGGAAGTGACTGAAACTGCCGTCATGAAAGATGTCAATGCCATCATCAAGAATATCGAGCGATTGCAGCAAGCCGGCATCAAGCTGGCTCTGGATGATTACGGTACCGGCTATTCTTCTTTGACCTATCTGAAGAAACTGAATTTTGATGAAATCAAGATAGATATGTCCTTCATCAAGACCATCATGCAATCCGAAAAGGATCAGAAAATTGTCCGCTCAAGTATCCAGTTGGGCCAGGAACTGGGCGCCAGCATGACGGCGGAAGGTGTCGAGGATCATGATATCGCAAGAGTATTGAAAGATATGAACTGTAATGTCTTGCAGGGTTACGGCATTTCCAAGCCTTTGCCGCTGCAGGATTTCATGAACTTTTCAAGAACATATTTACTGCCAGAATTCTAAAAATTCGCAGCAGTTGCGCGTTACCTGTGGTTCTCAGCTTTTTTTGCCGCCAACGAGAAGAATGCCGCCAACCGTAAGTAATCCAACACCCAGCCACAGAGGAATGTTGACACGTTCCCTCTCATCAACTGACATTTCTATCGGTCCCAGACTAATGTCATGGGTAGCTTTCGTATAAGTAAAGCCGCCATAGGCGAGCCCTGTTGCTCCGACCACGATGAGTAAAATGGCTATTATTTGCTGCAGATTCATATTATTTCCCTCTGAATGACAGCAAGACGGGCAGGCCGGCGCAATTTGCTGATGAATTCGCTACTATCAAAACCTCAGATCCTTTTGCCCTGAAAGACCCTGACAAGCAGTACCACCACTGCAATAAGCAGCAATACGTGTATCAACCCACCCATCGAATAGGACGAAATCAATCCAAGCGCCCACAGGATTACCAGAACAATTGCAATAGTTTCAAGCATGCCTATCTCTCCGCTTAATGTTTGTTGTGCTGAAATGACACGTGCTGCAGACTAGGCTTGTAATAGCAGCAATACTGTGCGATGGCGTACAGAGGGCTGCCTTCATATTTCAGGACAACCAGAAAAATCATGGTTAAACAATAAGGTAGGGTTTGGCGGACCTACAATGTGCGGCAACGCACATATATATGATAAATATCTACTATAATTTAATTGAAGAATATGAAGAGAGGCAGGAGGCGTTGATGTCATCGTCCATCATAACAAGCGATGAAATACCTGCGGCTGTGCCTGAACATAACCATCTGCTAGCCGTTTTGCCGCCGGAGGTAAAGGCGCGCCTGTTCCCACACCTTAAACTGGTTAAATTTACCCTCGGGCAATCATTGTATGAATCGGGCGATCAAATGCAGTTTGTTTACTTCCCGGCGGATTCGATTGTGTCATTGCTCTATGTCATGGAGAATGGCTCTTCAGCGGAAATATCCATCGTCGGCAATGAAGGCCTGCTCGGCATTGCGTTGTTTATGGGTGGTGAAAGCACACCCAACCGGGCCGTTGTGCAAAGTGCCGGCAATGCGTATCAATTACCCGCGCTAATATTGAAAGCTGAATTCAGCCGTCACAGCGAATTGCATGGACTCCTGCTTCGCTACACGCAATCACTGATGACACAAATGGCACAAACAGCAGTATGCAACCGTCACCATACTATTGAACAGCAATTATGCCGCTGGTTGCTCCTGTCGCTGGATCGATTGCCGACGGATCATCTGACCATGACCCAGGAACTGATTGCCAATATGCTGGGAGTTCGCCGTGAGGGTGTAACCGAGTCAGCCAGCAAATTGCAGCGACAAGGCGTGATCAGGTATCAGCGTGGCCATATCACTGTACTGGATCGGCCCAACCTGGAGAGACTCAGTTGTGAATGCTACAAGGTGGTTAAAATAGAATCTGATCGCCTGTTGCATTACATCCCTGCCATTAAACGCCAGTGTGACAACTCCCTGATTATACTGTAGCCGCTAATTTCTTGACTGCTCATGCTTTGTGGGCTGGCGTACAGAATAACCTTTCTTTCCCAGATTATATTGACACGTTAGTTGTAACTCCAAACCATATTAATACCATACTCTGGCTTTAAACCGATGTATCAGGAGAATGGATTGACTAGCCCCCAAAACAACTATTTGCTCGAGAGCCTGCCAGGCAAGGCATGCGAGCAAATTATTCAATCGTCTGAATTGACTGAGTTGAAATTTGGCGAAGTGCTGTGTGAGCCGGGAAGGCCATACAAGCATGTATATTTCCCGCTAACATCGTTCATTTCATTGATGGAGATAGTGCCTAACCATCCACCTCTGGAAGTGGGTTTGATTGGCAATGAGGGCATGGTGGGCATCACCCTGATACTGAGCATCAAGGAAGCGCCGTTACATGTAGTTGTACAAGGTCCAGGAACTGCCTACAAAATGCCGGCCCAGAAGTTCACACTGGCGCTGCGCGAAAATCCCTCCTTGCTGCGTATGCTCAACCGTTACCTGTTCGTCACCATGGCGCAGTTATCGCAGACTGCAGCCTGCACACATTTTCACGAGGTAGAAGCGCGGTTGGCACGCTGGCTATTGATGACACATGATCGTGCCCATGCCGACCATTTTCATCTTACCCACCAGTACCTTGCCGATATGCTCGGTGTGCAGCGCAGCGCGGTCACCATTGCTGCCGGCATGTTGCAACAACGAAACATCATAAACTACACCCGCGGTGAAATTAATGTGCTCGATCGCAAGAGTCTTGAGGCCGTGTCCTGTGTATGTTATGCCGCTACTAACGCGGCCTATGCCAAACAGTTTGCCTGAATAGTTGGCAGGACAGCGGTAGATGTCGCTACTGTAATTAATACACTTGTATTGTGCGATAACGCACAGAAGCACGCGGCCGGCCGGCATAGTTTTATATCCACTGAATCTGCAGCAACAGCCTCCCTGCGGTTATCTTTCCCCACCCTCCTACAGAGGTAACTGCAATTTCAGATTCGGTATTGGCTCGTCAGTATAATTCAAGGTGCTGACGGGTTTTCTTTGCATATCCGTTGTACCCTGCGTATTCCGGCGAAGATGAACACCGATTCCGGACGAACGTGAACACCTGATTT
>JBBDSJ010000025.1:1167-54192 GCA_040905025.1 Gammaproteobacteria bacterium | reverse complement strand
GCTGAAAGCGCTGACCCGCGGCCAGCGGATTGACAAGGATGCCTTGCAGACTTTTATCAACAGTCTCGAATTACCGGAGGCGACCAAACAGCAATTACTGCAGCTACGACCGGAAGATTATATCGGTCATGCGATCACGCTGGCGCAGAGTGTCAAAAAAGATCATTAGTATATCCGTAGGAGCCAGGTTTACCCGGCGAATGCATCGTTACCATTATTCGCCCGCTAAAGCGGGCTCCTACAAAAAACATCTTGACCGCAGTTGCGAGCGAAGCAATCTCATTACCCGACACTACCCTATAAAACAGGCATCCAACCAGTCACTTGAACACCTATCCGCAACCCAGAACCCTGTTTGGCGGTCTGACCATCGCCGAATTCCTGCACGATTACTGGCAGAAGAAGCCATTGTTGATCCGCAATGCCTGGCCCGGATTTGAAGCCCCGGTCACGCCGGATGAACTGGCGGGACTCGCCTGTGACGACGATGTCCATGCACGGCTGGTGCTGGAGCGTAACGGCGAACGGCCGTGGGAAGTACGCAACGGTCCGTTCGCTGAAACCATGTTTGCAACCCTGCCGCCGACGCACTGGACACTGCTGGTGCAGAACGTCGAGCGACTGGTGCCGGAAGCCGCCGACGTACTCGATCATTTCCGTTTCATCCCGGACTGGCGCATTGACGATCTGATGATCAGCTACGCGCCACCGCAGGGCGGTATCGGTGCGCATCTGGACGAATACGATGTGTTTTTGTTGCAGGGCCTGGGCCGGCGGCGTTGGGAAATCAGCATGGCCGGTTACAGCATGGATGATTTCACGCCGGGACTGGATATGAATATCCTCAAGGAATTTACACCGGAACAAAGCTGGGTACTGGAGCCCGGTGACATGCTCTATTTGCCGCCCGGCATCGCGCATCGCGGTACCGCCGAAGATGACTGCCTGACATTATCGATTGGCTTTCGCGCGCCGAGCCGGTTTGATCTGCTCGGTAATTTCACCGATGACTTTTTGCTGAGTGGTCAGGATCGACGCCTGACCGATCCGAATGCCGCGCCAGTTCACCACAGCAGCGAACTCTCCAGCCAGCATTTGCGCCATTTGCGCGAGCTGCTGCGTGAAGCAATGACTGATGATGACAAGCTCGATGAATGGCTCGGGGCGGAACTGACGCGCGTCACCGAACCGTTGCCGGAGCCGCGTGACCCTATCTGGGATCTGGCCGGATTCTGGCAAGCCTGCGATCAGCGTAACGTGATTTATCGCAATCTCGATTGTCGCCTGCTGTTTCACCGGGATGCCAATGGCCACGGCTGGCTCTTCGCCAATGGTACAAGTCTGCGTTTGAGTCCCGGAGCCGCTGCCGAAATTCATTTGCTCACCGAAGCGCGCGAGGTTGATCTGCAAACACTGCGCGAGGCGGATAATGCCGAAGCTCTGTTTGCTGTTTTGCTGGATTTATTTAATCGCGGATTATTTGATTTTGATGGTTTCTGAAACTGATTCAGTAGAAATGGTCTCAAAATGTCACGCACCCAAGGGTGTAATAAAGTGCAGCCGAGACCAGGCGCCCTTGATTATTAACCAACGGGGACGAAAAAGCGCAGTGTATAGGTAATCTGCCATTGCATGGCCCCGCATTTTGAGTCCGCTTTCAACGCCGTATCGGCAAGTGCAGTAATTTTGAGACCGCTTCTAATCGTCCGGCGCGCCGACTGGCAACATGACCAGGGCACCATCAGTGCCATTCGCCGCCAGGTATTCATCGAAGAGCAGCATGTCCCGGAAGCCCTGGAATGGGATGGCCAGGATGCCGGGGCGATTCATCTGCTCGGTGGTTTCGCTGGCGCGCCGGCTTGCGGCACCGTCAGACTACTGGCTGATGGCCATATTGGCCGGCTTGCTGTGCTGGCAGAAAAGCGCGGCCAGGGCATTGGCACTGCTCTTCTCGAAGCGATTATTGCCGAAGCACAGACCGCCGGGATGGCACAAGTCTTTCTGCATGCCCAGCTACAGGCCATCGAACTGTACGAGCAGCATGGCTTTACTGCCGCCGGGCCGCGTTTTATGGAAGCCGGCATCGCCCACAGATTAATGGCACGAACACTATCGGCGCTGGTCTGATTCTTGTGTCTGAATTATTATGAACGGCACCTACTGGCCGCTTGACCGGGAGCACATACATGATTGATTTCGAGCGCCAGATTCTTGGCGAAACCGACTCTGTGCTGGAACTTGAAAGCAGTGAGGACAATCAGCAGGCGACCATTTGCATGCTGCAACAGGCGAGCCGTTCGCTGTTGATTGCCAGCCGCGAAATGGATCCGGCTATTTATGATGTGCCGGACGTTATTGAAGCTTTCAAACAAATGATCCTCAATAACCGCCGCATGAAAGTGCGGATAGTTGTTTTTGAACCGCAGAAGATCGCCCAGCGTGGCCACCAGATACTACGCCTGGCCGGTGATCTGAGCAGCTTTATCGATATTCGCCGTGGCGGCCGCCAGCATGAACACTATGCCGAATCCATGCTGACAGCCGATGACAGTGGCTATATTCATCGACAGCAATGGGATCGGTTTGATGGTCGTGCCAATTTCAGTGACCGGCGCCGGGCACGGTCACTCATTGCAGATTTTGAAACCATGTGGACGGCTGCTGTACAGGATTCAAATCTGCGCCGGCTACGTGTCTAGCCATCAGCTAATGAAAAAATTATTGTTTGCAGCGTTTGTTAATCTGGCTGTGTTCTATCCGGCGCTGGCAGATTCGCGTATGCAACTTGAAGTGATTCCATTGCAACATCAACTGCTACAGGATGTATTGCCGACACTCGAGCCGATGGTCGCACCGGGCGGCAGTATTACCGGCATGAATGATCAACTGATCATCAGATCAACGCCGCAGAATATTGCCGAGATTAAACAAATTCTCAACAGTCTGGATCGTGCGCCTCAACAATTGATGATCAGCGTACGCCAGAATGTGGATGGCCAGTGGCAACAGCAGGACCATGCGATCACCGGCCGCTATCGTGATGAGAATGTCCACATCGAAGGCAATGGCCACAGTGCTCGTGAACGTCTGCGGGCGGAACTGGAACGCCGGCAAGGCGGCAGCAATGCCAGTATCGGTTATGAATTCGAAAACCGCTATGGCAGTGATCGCGATCACAACACACATAATGTCCGTGCTACCGAGGGTTATCCGGCTTTTATCCAGACCGGCCAGTCCCTGCCCTTCCCGAACCGGAATACACTGGTCAGACCGGATGGCACAATCATCGTGCAGGATGGAACCGACTATGTTGATGCCAGTTCCGGCTTTTATGCACTGGCGCGGCTGCAGGGCGATCGGGTCAGCGTTGAAATCGCGCCGCGACTCAGCCGGGTGGAATCCGGTTATGGCGGCTTGCCTGTTGTACAATTACAGGATGTGCATACCGTGGTGACCGGCCGGCTGGGGGAATGGCTGGCCGTGGGCGGTGCAGATCAATCACAACAAAATTCCAGTCGTCGTATTCTTGGTAGTGGTAATCAGCAAAGTCAGGAGCAACGGCAGATTTCAATCAAAGTTGACCTCATACAATAATTTTCTCAGTGAATAACATTTCTTCTACCGCCAGTGGCGGTGCGCCTGTACATATCGAAGGCCAGATACAAATACTCAACGGGCCGTGCGCGCGCTCGGATTTCCGCTTACAGAAACTGTTGGCCGATATACAGGCGGCATGTCCAGGCGTCACTGCGCTGTCGGCGCAGTTCCTGCATTTACTGCATACAAACACTACCCTCACACAGACGCAAACCGGCCAGCTTGCCGCATTGTTGAATTACGGTGAGAGCATGCCGGCCGCACCGGTCATAACAGGCATTGAGCTTGTCAGCATCCCCCGTTTTGGCACCCAGTCACCCTGGTCAAGCAAGGCCACTGACATCGCTCATAATTGCGGCATGAATAACGTCTTGCGCCTGGAACGTGGTATTGCCTGGACAATTGCAACAACCGCCGCATTAACAGCAGCTGATATGGACTTGCTGAAACCGCTGTTACATGATCGGATGACTGAAACACTACTCGATGACCGCGCCGACCTGCCACGTCTGTTTCAGACAACTGCGCCAATGCCGGTGGCTGTGATTACACTGGACAATAATGCGGTGGCCGCATTGCAAAGTGCCAACGAGTCACTCGGGTTGGCGCTGTCTACAGAAGAAATTGATTATCTGGCGACAGGCTATACGAAACTGGGCCGTGACCCGACCGATGTTGAGCTGATGATGTTCGCACAGGTGAATTCGGAACATTGCCGGCACAAGATTTTTAATGCCGCCTGGACAATCGACGGCGCAGCCCGTGAGCATTCGCTGTTTGATTACATTCGCATGACGCATAGCGAACATCCGGGCCGCGTGTTATCCGCCTACAGTGACAATGCTGCTGTCAGTTGCGGCTACGATGCCACACGGTTTTTCCCCGATGGCGATGGCCACTATCGTTATCATCGTGAGCCGGTGCATATGCTGATGAAGGTCGAAACACATAACCATCCGACAGCGATTGCACCGCATGCCGGTGCCGCCACTGGTGCCGGCGGTGAAATCCGTGATGAAGCAGCGACCGGACGCGGCGCCAAACCCAAGGCCGGTATGTCCGGTTTCTCGGTTTCGAACCTGCATATACCTGATTTTCCGCAACCCTGGGAACAGCCTTACGGTAAACCTGATCGTATTGCCCCGGCGTTGGCCATCATGCTGGAAGGCCCGATCGGTGCGGCCGGGTTTAACAATGAGTTCGGCCGTCCGGCTCTGGCAGGTTACTTCCGCAGTTTTGAACAAACCGATGCGCATGAACAGCGGCGCGGTTATCACAAGCCGATCATGATCGCGGGGGGTTATGGCATGGTGCGCGATGCCCATGTCCATAAACAGGATATCGCCGCTGACAGTTCGCTCGTCGTTCTGGGTGGCCCGGCCATGTTGATTGGTCTTGGCGGTGGCGCGGCTTCATCAGTGGCGGCCGGCAAAAGCAACGCCGAGCTTGATTTTGCCTCGGTGCAACGTGATAACCCGGAGATGGAACGCCGTTGCCAGGAAGTCATTGATCGCTGCTGGGGTATGGGTGATGCCAACCCGATTGCCAGCATTCATGACGTTGGCGCCGGTGGTTTATCAAACGCCCTGCCGGAACTGGCCGACGGCAGCGGGCGTGGCGCGCGACTGCAATTGCGTAAAATCCCGAATGCCGAGCCGGGCATGTCGCCGTTGCAAATCTGGTGCAATGAAGCGCAGGAACGCTATGTGCTCGCGCTGAAACCGGGCACGGAAAAATTATTCCGGCAACTTTGTGAACGTGAACGTGCGCCGTTTGCCATTCTGGGCACGGCCACTGACGTGGCCGATCTGAAAATTCATGACGCCCATTTTGACAATCATCCGGTCAACCTGCCGATGCCGTTTTTGCTTGGCAAACTGCCACGCATGCAACGCACTGTTACTACCATTTCATTGCCAGTAACAACATTCAGTACGGACGGAATCGATCTGGCCGACGCCGCCCGGCGTGTATTGCAATTACCCGCCGTCGCTGACAAGCGTTTCCTGATCACGATAGGCGATCGCACCGTGTCCGGTCTGGTCACGCGGGATCAAATGGTCGGACCATGGCAGGTGGCGGTAGCTGATTGTGCCGTAACGGCCAGTGGTTATGCGACCTTGACCGGTGAGGCGCTGGCCATTGGTGAACGGACGCCGCTCGCCATTAACAATGCACCCGCTTCGGGTCGCATGGCGATTGGCGAAGCACTGACCAATTTATGCGCTGCCCGTGTTCTGCAGATCGAGGATATTGCATTGTCAGCCAACTGGATGGCGGCCTGTGGCGCGCCGGGTGAAGACTCCAGACTCTATGCGACTGTGCAGGCTGTGTCGGAGTTCTGCCGGTCTTTGGGTATGCCAATCCCGGTGGGCAAGGATTCATTGTCCATGCAGACTGTCTGGCATGACGGTGACACCGAGAAACGTGTCACCGCACCGTTATCATTGATCATTACTGCATTCGCACCAGTCGCGGATGTGCAACAAACGCTGACACCGGAGCTGCGTACTGACATTGACGCTACCCGGTTAGTACTGATTGATCTTGGACTTGGCAACAACCGGCTGGGCGGATCAGCGCTGGCACAAGTCTATAACGACAATGGTGGTGATGTCCCGGATATCGAAAATGCTGCGCTGCTGGCGGAACTGTTTCGCGATATCCAGTTACTGAATGACAGTGGCCACCTGCTTGCCTATCATGATCGCAGTGATGGCGGATTATTTGCGACTGTTTGTGAAATGGCTTTCGCCGGTCATGCCGGACTGGAACTGGATATCAGCGCATTGGGTGATGATGCGCTGGCGGCATTATTTAATGAAGAGCTTGGCGTTGTAGTTCAGGTACGCGATGACGATGTCGCCGCCATCAAGCAGATGTTTGCCGATAACGGACTGGCAGCACATATTCATAATCTCGGCAGCGTCAATACAACAACAACATTAACCATTCAACACAATGGTAAAACACTGCTGAGTGAATCGTTACCGGCATTGCAAGCCTGCTGGACAGAAACCAGTTATCGCCTGCAGGCACTGCGCGACAATCCTGATTGTGCACGCGAGGAATTTACACAACTGCAAGACTGGCAGGATCCCGGTTTGCACGTACATGCTGCATTCGATACAGCCGGACTGGATCAGGCACCACTGTTCAAGCAACGGCCAAAAGTCGCGATACTGCGTGAGCAGGGTGTCAACGGTCAGGTCGAAATGGCCGCCGCGTTTGAACGTGCCGGTTTTGACAGCTTTGATGTGCATATGAGTGATCTGGCCAGTGGCCATGTCACACTCGATTCATACGCCGGACTGGCAGCCTGCGGCGGTTTCTCCTATGGTGACGTGCTCGGCGCCGGCGGCGGCTGGGCCGGTTCGATATTGTTTAACTCCCGCGTTCGTGATCAGTTTGCCGCATTTTTTGCCCGCCAGGATACGTTTGGTCTGGGTGTGTGCAATGGTTGTCAAATGTTGTCGCAATTGCGTGAGTTTATCCCCGGCGCAGAACACTGGCCGGATTTCAAGCGTAACCGCTCGGAACAATTTGAAGCCCGCTTGAGTCTGGTGGAAATTCTTGAATCACCGTCCATTCTGTTACAGGGCATGGCGGGCAGCCGTTTACCGATTGCAGTCGCACATGGTGAAGGCCGGGTCGTTTTTCCCGGCGACACAGGCGAGGCCGTTCAGACCCTGCGCTACGTTAATCATCATGGCGAGGCTACCGAAACCTATCCGCAAAATCCCAATGGTTCAGCCGGTGGCGTTACCGGATTCACAACCAGCGATGGCCGCGTCACGATCATGATGCCGCATCCGGAACGGGTTTTTCTGCGCCAGCAGTTTTCATGGTTGCCGCGTGATTACAGCAACACCAGCGCCGGCCCCTGGTTAAAACTGTTTCAGAATGCACGTGCCTGGATTGGCTGATTCAACAACAATTCTGCAACTTTAATCTTCATGCCAGCTGAAACAAATGAACCCGGCACGGCATCCAACAGTCCACTGAATGTCATTATTGCTGCCGTGATCAAGCCGGCACCGGAATGTGTCAGATTTGCACTACTCATGTACAGGACTGGAAAATGCCAAAATTCAAAATCCCCGCCATCAACAGCTCCGAGATCACCCCTGAGCCGGTATATCGCGCCCGCCGGCGTTTCATGCAAGGCCTTGGCGGTGCCGGAATTGCCGGTGGATTACTGACTGCATCCCCCGGTTTACTCGCGGCCACTCTGGCCCCGGGCAAACCATTGAATGATACCGCTGCCAGTGATTTTTCCACGGATGAGGAATTGACACCGTACAAGGACATAACGACGTACAACAATTTTTACGAGTTTGGCACGGCCAAATCTGATCCGGCGCGATACAGCAAGGACTTCAAGCCATGGCCCTGGTCCGTAAGTATTGCCGGCGAATGTGACAATCCCGGTGATTATAATCTTGAAGATTTTGTTAAACCGCATGGACTGGAAGAACGTATCTACCGGCTGCGTTGTGTCGAGGCGTGGTCGATGGTGATCCCGTGGATCGGTATTCCGCTCGGCGAAGTCCTGAAGCGCTTCAAACCGAATTCAAAAGCAAAGTACGTTGCCTTTACTACTGTTTACCGGCCGGAGGAAATGCCCGGTCAGCGGCGCAGTGTTCTGCGCTGGCCATATACGGAAGGCTTGCGCATTGATGAGGCCATGCATCCACTGACCATCCTGGCGGTGGGCTTGTATGATGAATTACTGCCGAATCAGAACGGCGCACCGTTACGCCTGGTCGTGCCCTGGAAGTATGGTTTCAAGAGCATCAAGTCAATTGTCAAAATTGAGTTCACTGAAACACAACCTGCAACTGCATGGAATATCTCAGCACCGAATGAATATGGCTTCTATTCAAACGTCAACCCGGATGTGAATCATCCGCGCTGGAGCCAGGCCCGCGAACGCCGCATCGGCGAATTTTTCAAACGCGAAACCCTGCCGTTCAATGGTTATGCCGAACAGGTTGCCGGACTTTATGCCGGCATGGATTTACAGCGGCACTATTGATTCAGTGACTGCGCAAACCCTGTTGAAACCGGCTGTCTTTATTGCCAGTCTGATACCGACTATCGTGCTGATTTACCGGGCGTTTACTGATAATCTCGGCGCCAATCCCATTGAGGCCATTCGGCTGTTTACCGGTGACTGGACCCTGTATTTTCTGTTAGTCACATTGACTGTCACGCCGCTGCGTCATCTTACTGGCCACCATGGTCTGATTCGTTACCGGCGCATGCTTGGCCTGTTTGCATTTTATTATGCCGTTTTACATGTCCTCAGTTATATCATTCTGGATCAGTTCTTTAACTGGCATGCCATGTGGCTGGATGTATTGAAACGGCCTTATATCACCATCGGTATCGCGGCATTTGTATTGCTGATTCCGTTGGCGCTGACTTCCACGAAAGCGATGATGCGGCGGTTCGGTGGCCGCTGGCAACGACTGCACCAGCTGATTTACCCTGCCACCATACTCGGCGTGTTGCACTACTACTGGCTGGTCAAGGCAGATGTACGCATGCCGCTGATCTTCGCCGGTTTACTCGCTGTTTTGCTGGTTTTGCGGCTACCGCCGGCCAAACGGCTGATTCTGCAACTGCGCCAGTCCCCGGCCTGACCTGACAAACCCCTGCAGCTGTTCTACACTCCGTGCTTTGAGTCGGGCTGGCACATATGCCTGAGCCGGCCTGAACGTGTCTACATGGAGCCGCCAGATGTCTGGATCAGGAAAAATCAGCCCGGAAGATCAGGCCCTGTTTCGTGCCAGTGTCGGGCAGGTTCGCCCGGTCAAGAAAATTCATGCCGAATTGCCGCGCAAACGCAAGCCGGCCATACCGCAACAAACCCTTAATGATGAGCGTGCCGTGCTTGCAGAGATGGCTGAAGGCAGCATGGATATCGCCGATGTTGAAGTCGGTGATGAGCTTTTATACCGACGCCCCGGTGTGCAAACCCGTCTGCTCAGCCAGTTACGCCGCGGCTATTTTGTTGTTGAAGCCGAGCTTGACCTGCATGGCCTGACGGCCGCCACTGCCAAGGTCGAGTTGACAGACTTTCTCGCCAGAAGCCAGCGCCAGAACCGCCGCTGTGTGCGAATCATTCATGGCAAGGGCCGGGGTTCGCGTGATGGTAAACCGGTGCTGAAAAACAAGCTCAATGTCTGGCTGCAACTGCGTGATGATGTACTGGCATTCTGTTCGGCGCGCGCCAATGATGGTGGTACAGGTGCTGCCTATGTCTTGTTGAGGCAACAACGGCGCTACTGAGGCCGACTTAGTTATGCTCAAGCATCTGTTCCGGCGTGGTCATCCCAAAAGTGAACGCGAACAGGCATTCCTGCGGCTATTTGTGCTGGCTGTTTTATATCTCTATCTTTATATCAATCTGCCGCCGGAAGCAGGCGGCTCTCTAGTACTGGTATTGATAGCGATAGGTGCTGTCAGTCTGGGCCTGTTTGTATTGGCATTGATTTCCAGTCAGGCATCAAAAGGCCGTGCCATGTTCGGCATGTTATTTGATGT
This sequence comes from Gammaproteobacteria bacterium, assembly GCA_040905025.1. Lineage (GTDB taxonomy): Bacteria > Pseudomonadota > Gammaproteobacteria > Methylohalomonadales > Methylohalomonadaceae > JBBDSJ01. The sequence goes on along the minus strand of JBBDSJ010000025.1, from coordinate 44,043 downwards.
CACAGCAATTACTTATCTGATGGCGACACTGGGCGAGATTAGCGCACCCCTGTTCGGGTTTTATCTCTGGCTGACGCTTGGCAATGGATTTCGCCATGGTGAGAAAATGCTGTATGCAAGCAGCCTGTTGAGTGTCATCGGATTCATGATCGTGATGATGACATCTTCTTACTGGGCCGAGCACAGGATTCTCGCAATTGGTCTGCTCGCTTCCCTGATTATTCTGCCGGTCTATGTTGCATTGCTGTTGCGCCGTCTTAACAGCGCGGTTCTCGAGGCAAAAATAGCCAACGAAGCAAAATCCGGTTTCCTCGCCAGCATGAGCCATGAAATCAGAACACCTATAAACGGCATTATTGGCATGAGTGATCTGATGATTCGTGCGCCACTAACTGAGAAGCAGAAAGGCCATGCCAAATCAATCAATGAATCAGCCCATACATTGCTGGAACTGGTCAATGACATTCTCGATATTTCGAAAATAGAAGCCGGCAAAATCCATATTGAAAATATTGATTTAGATCTGCATGCGGCCCTGGAATCAATTATAGTGCAGTTCCGGCAACAGGCAGAAGACCGTGGCCTGGATCTGACTCTTGAAATTGACAGTAATGTCCCACACAGACTGAATGGTGATATGCACCATTTACGTCAGGTGCTGATTAATCTCGTCTCCAATGCTGTGAAGTTTACGCTCGCCGGGTATATCAAGGTCCGGGTAAGCCCGCTGGTCACCAGGACAGAGAAGGTAAACGCCAGCCAGTGGCTGCTGTTTGAGGTAATTGATACCGGGATTGGTATTGCGGCCGAGGCAAAAGAACGCATATTTGAGAGCTTCACCCAGGCAGACGAATCGATCAGCCGCAAATTTGGTGGTACCGGACTGGGTATATCCATTTCACGCCAGCTGGTTGAACTGATGGGTGGGCGTATTGGCCTTGAAAGTAATATTGGTCAGGGAACCCGGTTCTGGTTTGAGCTGGCATTTACGCCAACCAGCGCTGATACGGCAGACAACCCCTTGTTGTTTGCATTTCAAACTCCACTTCATGACACCAGCGGTAATGACATTTATCAACCGGCGAGAACGTTAACATTGCTGGTTGCGGAAGATAATAATATTAATCAGCAGGTCATTCAGGAGTTGCTTGGTAACGCCGGCCATCATGTCGCGGTTGTCAGTAATGGCAACACCCTGCTTGAAAAACTTGATGAGCAATCATTTGATGCCGTCATTATGGATTTGCACATGCCGAAAATGGATGGCATCGAGACGATCCGGCGGTTGCGTGCAGAAACGGACTATCAGACATTGCCTGTGATTGTATTTTCAGCTGACGCAACCCCGGAGGCTATTGCCAGCTGTGAGCGTACCGGTGCCGATATCTACCTGACCAAGCCTATTGAGCCGTACAGACTTCTGGCCATCATCGATAAATTCTGTAATCCCGACAATGATATCCCGTTGCCGGATGCAGCAACCGGTACTGAAACCGCACAAACCGGCACACCAGTCGATATGATTAAACTGGAACAGCTGGCGGCCATGGCACAAGGGCCCGGATTCATGGACAAACTCATCAGGGAATTTATTCATGATGCCGATGAATACATCAACAAACTGGGCAGACATCTGGAGACAGGCGAACTTGAAGCGACAAGACAGCTGGCACATGCCCTGCGCAGCAGTGCGTTGAGTATCGGCTGTATAGAGTTGGCAGATGCAGCAGCGGCAATCGAGCTTGCTGCTGAAACCGAGTTACATGAAAAGCAGAATGTCTTTGTCAGGAATTTGAGCAATCACTTCGACACATCGCGCTCCATATTGCTCGACTATTTACAGCAGTAGTTTTAGGAAGCTCTGAATAATTCCCTCCTGGAATTATGCATCCTTAGCTTCGTAAGCAGCACATCCGTATGCTACTTCGCAGAGCACGAGCAGTGCTACATGGATGTAGCACTTCTCTTCATGTTTCAATCACTTGTGTGATTGAAACATGGCGGCACATCCCTGTGCCGCAGGAACCTCTGGGCAGTGGTGCATAGATGCACCGGTTACGTAGCTGAGGATATAATTAATCAGAGGTTCCTTTTTATTCCTGTTTGGCCGGCACCTGCTCCAGAAGTGCAACGGCATAGACAACTATACCTTCGCGCCGGCCAACAAACCCCATGCCTTCAGTAGTACTGGCCTTGATATTCAGATTGTCGATGTCCGTATCAAGATCGGCTGCCAGATACTCGCGCATGGCCGCGATATGTGGAGCCATTTTAGGTGCCTGCGCGAGTATTGTGATATCAGCATTTACGAGTACATATTCACGCGTCCGCAACAAACCGGCCACATGGCGCAGTAACACACGGCTGTCTATGTTCTCGAATTCATCATCCGTGTCCGGAAAATGCTTGCCGATATCTCCCAGCGCTACTGCTCCAAGCAGGGCATCACATAGCGCATGAATAACCGCATCACCATCCGAGTGGGCAGCGAGGCCATGCGTATAGGGAATCGTAACGCCGCCAAGTATCAAGGGCCGCCCCGTCGTAAATGCATGTGCATCATAACCGTGTCCAATTCGCACCGGTTTCACCTCGGGTTAGTTACTAAAAAACGGAATTGACTGCGTTAGTTTCAGACTGTTGTGCACGCAAGTAAAGTTCTGCCAATACCAGATCGGCTGCCAGAGTCACCTTGATATTATCCGGCGCACCTGCGACGAGTCCGGGCTGCAATCCCTGCAGTTCCATCGCCTGCGCTTCATCGGTGACCAGGGTATTACTGGCATTAACTTTTTCCAGTGCCTGCTGCAAATCCTGTAATCGGAACATCTGCGGCGTCAGTGCATGCCAGAGTCCGCTTCTATCGACAGTAGCTGTTATTTCATCGGCAGCGTCGCCACGCTTCATCGTATCACGCACCGGCCAGCCCAGAATCCCGCCAACCGGATGCGCAGCAAGTTGTTCGATCAGCAGGGAGATATCACTCATACGTATACACGGTCTGGCTGCATCATGTACCAAAACCCAGTCATCCGCATTTGCCTGAGTTTGTAACTGTGATAAACCATTCAGCACTGAGTGCATACGCTCTCGACCACCGGCTACCGTCTGTATTTTCGGATGTCGGGCAATCGCCAATGTTGGCCACCAGGTATCATTTTCAGCAAGCGGGACGACAACACCATGAATACGTTCATGTTCGCAAAACCGTAGCAACGTATGTTCAAGCAGTGTCTTGCCGAGCAACTGCACATACTGCTTCGGCTGGCCCGAACCAAAGCGACTGCCAATACCGGCAGCCGGTATGACCGCCCAGTAACGGGTATCCGTCATGTTTACGGCTCCGTTCCGGTTGTTGTCTCCGGCAATTCTTCCGGCAGTAGCTCAATTTTCAATGTCGGTTCGGGCACATCCTGATCAATAATTTGATAAAAGATTTCGTCAGATTTAATCATACCCATTTCACTGCGGGCTCTTTCTTCCAATGCTTCCGAACCATGCTTCAAATCCATGACTTCCGCCGCCAGCGCTTCATTGCGCTCTTTCAGCTCCCTGTTTTCCTGCTCCAGTGTTGCCTGTATCTGCTGCAGATCGCGAACCTCACCCAGACTGCCATGGCCAAACCACAGCCGGTATTGCAAAAACGCCAGCAGCAACAACAGGATCAATACCATTGTTTTCATGTCTGACGCAGCATGCTGACCAGTCTGTTTTACCTGTTCAGGTTATAGAATGCTTGTTTGCCCGGATAACGCGCCCTGTCACCCAGTTCATCCTCAATCTGGATTAGCCGGTTATATTTGGCAACACGATCAGAACGCGACAGCGAACCGGTTTTAATCTGCCCGGATGATGTGGCTACCGCCAGATCGGCAATAGTCGTATCCTCGGTTTCTCCGGAACGGTGTGAAATCACGGCCGTATAACCGGCCTTCTTCGCCATATCAATGGCCGCAAGCGTTTCACTGAGAGTACCGATCTGGTTCACCTTGATAAGAATTGAGTTGGCGGTTTTTTTCTCAATACCTTCGGCAAGAATTGCGGTATTGGTGACGAACAGATCATCACCAACCAGTTGCACATCACGACCAAATTTTTCGGTTAATCTGGCCCAACCATCCCAGTCATCCTCGGCCATACCATCTTCCATGGTAATAATCGGATATTTATCAAACCACGGGCTCAGATAATCAATAAACGCTTCCGCACTCAATGATTTCTTTTCAGATTCCAGCCGATAAAAACCATCCTTGAAAAACTCTGAACTGGCGACATCCAGACCAAGCAGAATGTCTTCACCGGCACGGTACCCGGCTTTTTCAATCGCCAGCAAGATCAGCTCGATTGCTGATTCATTCGACGGCAGATTCGGTGCAAACCCGCCTTCATCACCTACCGTCGTGCCCAGGCCGCGATCTGACAACACCTTTTTCAGTGCGTGAAATACTTCCGTGCCGTAACGTACCGCTTCGCGCAGACTTTCGGCACCCACGGGTAAAATCATGAATTCCTGCATATCAATGCTGTTATCGGCGTGGGCGCCGCCATTAATGATATTCATCATCGGAACCGGCATCAGGAAGGGGCCGTCACCACCAAGATAGGCATACAGGGGCACACCCTGATCAGCGGCAGCGGCATGGGCTGTCGCCATTGATACCGCCAGAATCGCATTGGCACCGAGCTTTGACTTGTTATCAGTACCGTCAAGGTCCAGCATCAGTTGATCAATGGTCGTTTGATCCGTTACTGCTTTACCAGACAATACCGGTGCAATTTGTTCGTGAATATTGGCAATGGCCTTGAGTACACCTTTGCCGTTATAACGTTTTGGATCACCATCACGCAATTCCAGTGCTTCACGTACGCCGGTAGATGCGCCGGACGGCACCATGGCGCTGCCGCTGGCACCGGAAGTGGTCATCACTTCGGCCTGTATGGTCGGATTACCACGTGAATCAAGCACTTCACGTGCCTTGATGAATTTTATTTCTGACACAACCTGTCTCTCCTTCGTTATCTTTTTTGCTGCCCGCTATCATGCATGGCTGTTTTTGTCTGTAATCAGGTAACAGCCTCGGGCTGTTTGGCAATACGATCGAGTTGTTGCAGGGTTTCCAGCAATGCACGCATTCTCGGTAATGGCCAGGCATTTGGACCATCGCTCATGGCCTTGTCCGGATCCGGATGTGTTTCCATGAATACGCCTGCGACACCGACAGCAACAGCCGCCCGTGCCAGTGTCGGCACAAATTCACGCTGACCACCGGAGCGGCCACCCTGTCCGCCCGGCATTTGCACCGAGTGCGTGGCATCAAATACCACCGGGCAACCGGTAGCACGCATGACAACCAGTGCACGCATATCCGAGACCAGATAGTTGTAACCAAAACTGGCGCCACGTTCGCACACCATGATCTGGTCGTTGCCGGTCGCTTTGGCCTTGGCCACAACATGCTCCATATCCCACGGTGCCAGAAACTGGCCTTTCTTGATATTCACCGGTTTGCCGGCACGCGCGACGCGCTGAATGAAATTCGTCTGTCGGCATAAAAACGCCGGCGTCTGCAATACATCTACCACAGCGGCAACTTCATCCATGGGCGTATCTTCATGCACATCGGTTAATACCGGCACACCGATTTGCTGACGCACCTTTTCCAGCACTTGCAGGCCTGATTCGATACCCGGCCCACGATAACTTTCCGTCGACGTGCGATTGGCCTTGTCAAACGAGGATTTATATATAAACGGAATACCCAGCGCACTTGTCATCTCTTTTAACAGACCGGCAGTATCCAGCGCCAGTTGTTCGCTTTCGATAACACAAGGCCCGGCAATGACGAATAGCGGCTGATCAGCACCGACAGTAAAATCACACAACTGCATTTTGCATCTCCTGCTGGTACTGCCGTTTATAGTCTATGGCGGCTTTGACGAAACCACTGAATAACGGATGCCCATCGCGCGGCGAAGATGTAAATTCCGGATGGAACTGGCAGGCGATAAACCAGGGATGATCCGGGATCTCGATGATTTCCACCAGTCTTTCATCGACAGACGTGCCGGCAATTTTCAGGCCGGCCGTTTCGAGTTGCTCGCGATAGGTATTGTTGAATTCATAACGGTGCCGATGCCGTTCCATGACTTCCGGCCTGTCATAAAGCTGGCGCACACGCGTGCCCTCGACAAGTTTGCAGAGCTGGCCGCCAAGCCGCATGCTGCCCCCCAGATCAGAGTTGTCACTGCGGTATTCCTTCTGGCCAGCGGCATCCAGCCATTCAGTAATCAGGCCAATCACCGGGTGCGGTGTGGCCGGTTCAAATTCAGTACTGTTGGCATTGGCCAGGCTGGCAACATTGCGTGCGTATTCAATCACGGCCACCTGCATACCGAGACACAGACCCAGATAGGGAATACCATTTTCCCGTGCATATTGTACTGCCCGAATCTTGCCCTCAATACCGCGATTACCAAAACCACCCGGCACCAGAATCGCATGCATGCCCTGCAGGCATTCGATCCCGTCGCGTTCTATATTCTCTGAATCAATATAATGAATATGTGTACGCGTATGGGTATGGATGCCGGCATGTACCAGTGCCTCGGACAATGATTTATACGAATCTGCGAGATCAGTATATTTACCGACCATGGCTATATTCACTTCCCCATGTTGCTGACTTACTGCGGCAACAACCGCGTCCCATTCACCTAAATCTGCAGGCTTGATATCAAGCCCGAACTTGCGCACGACGATCTCGTCCAGTCCCTGTTCGTGGTACAGACGCGGGATCTTGTAGATATTGTCAACGTCCAGTGCGGAAATGATCGCGGACTCTTCCACATTGGTAAACAATGCCATCTTGCGGCGTTCATTGTCGGGTAAAGGCCGGTCAGTACGACATAACAGGACATCCGGCTGGATACCAATCGAACGCAGTTCCTTGACCGAATGTTGCGTCGGCTTGGTTTTGATCTCGCCAACCGTGCTGATATACGGTACCAGTGTCAGGTGTATAAACATGACATGCTCGGCACCCAGCTCAATGCGCATTTGGCGGATGGCTTCCAGAAACGGCTGGCTCTCAATATCACCTACCGTGCCGCCGATCTCGACCATGGCGATTTCGGCATCGCCGGCGCCCTGCAGCACGCAGCGTTTGATCTCATCGGTGATATGCGGGATCACCTGCACCGTGCCACCGAGATAGTCGCCACGGCGCTCGCGCTGGATCACATTCAGATAAATACGACCGGTGGTGTAATTGTTACTCTGGGTCATTTTGGTGCGCGTAAAGCGTTCATAATGCCCCAGATCCAGATCCGTTTCGGCGCCGTCTTCGGTAACGAAGACTTCGCCATGCTGGAACGGACTCATCGTGCCCGGATCAACATTGATATACGGATCAAGTTTCAGCAGCGTGACTTTCAGGCCACGTGCTTCCAGCACTGCCGCCAGCGAAGCCGAGGCAATGCCTTTACCCAGCGATGACACAACGCCACCGGTAATAAAAATAAAACGTGTACTCACGAATTCAATCCTGCTGTAGTCAAAATGCTGCGGCGAACAGTTGGTCATTTACCGGCTTATTTACCGGAAACCGGCGAACCAACGTATTACTGCTAGCGGTGGGGGCGCCTCCGGTAACCGGCGGGATGGAACCGGCGTGTACTCGCTGGAGGGTCAAGTCAGGTTTCCAAAGCATAGTGTTCTCAGACGCCCGAAATGCTACCAGAATGCGGCGTCTTTCTCTATTGAAGCATGCAGATAATGCATGCTTCAGCCATACCACCTGCCGAAACGGTCATCTGGCTGTAGCTGCATTCATTTTCTATTATAATGCCGATTCCAGCCGTCGTGACGCCGCCAGACGTCCGGCCTGCAATTTTAGCCGCTGCCACGCGCCTGTTATGTCCTTGTTTGTATTTTGCCGGTATTGACACATATCACCATGCAGCCCGCCACCCGTGCCGCCATCTACGCCATCATTGCCGCGCTGATGTTTGCCATCATGGGGCTCGCGGTACGTTATGCATCAACCAGCCTGGGTACCGAAATGATCGTTTTTCTGCGTACCAGCCTGGGCTTGCTGGTACTGCTGCCATGGCTGCTGCGGCATGAGGGCTGGCGCCATCTGCACACACGGCGTCTGCCCGAGCACTTATTCCGTGCCGTGACCGGCCTGTCCGCCATGTACTGCTTTTTCTATGCGCTCGCGCATTTACAGCTTGCCGAGGCGATCATCCTGAATTACAGCTCACCATTGTTTATCGCCGTATTTGCGCTGATCTGGCTGGGCGAACGCGCCAGTCGCATGCTGATAGTTGCGTTACTCGTTGGCTTTGCCGGCGTTGGCCTGATTGTCAAACCCGGCGATGGGGTCTGGTCACTGGCGGCACTGGTAGGTCTGGCCTCCGGCATGCTGGCGGCACTGGCCATGGTCGGGATCCGGCGCTTGTCCAGCACTGAACCGACCCGGCGGATCGTGTTTTATTTCAGTTTTCTGGCCACGCTGATCTCGGGTGTACCGGTGATTTGGGCCTGGCAGACACCCTCACTGCCGGTATTTCTGGCCATGGCCGGTGCCGGCATTTGCGCGACCTGCGGCCAGCTGCTGTTGACGAAAAGCTACAGCATGGTCGTGGCGGCACGGGTCGGGCCATATACCTACAGCAGTGTTATTTTTGCAGCCCTGTTCGGCTGGCTGCTTTACAGCGAAACCCCGGATCTGGCCAGCTTTGCCGGGGCGATATTGATCGTCAGTGCCGGCATTTTGACACTGCGCAGCGGTAATGCCGTCAGACTCGGCAGCTGACAGGGACTAAAATGTGACTACAGACTCTGACTTGATTAGCGGTTCCTGTACAATAGTTCTTTTTCACTGGGACCGGTAAGCCGCCCGCGGCGCACCAGTTTCTATCCTTAAACCTTGAAAACGACAGCCCCGCAATACGCTGAAGGAGAGCCCGGCATGTCCGATATCGAAATCGCGCAAAAAGCGACCATGAAACCCATTATCGATCTGGCCAAAACTGATTATGGCATCGCTAGTGAACATCTCGAACCCTACGGCCACTACAAGGCCAAACTGTCGCTGGACTACATCGACAGCCTGAAAAAGAACAAGGATGGCAAACTGATTCTGGTCACCGCCATCAGCCCGACGCCGGCCGGTGAAGGCAAGACCACTACTACCGTCGGTCTGGGCGATGCAATGAACCGTATCGGCAAAAAAACCCTGATCTGCCTGCGTGAACCATCTCTTGGCCCGTGTTTCGGTGTCAAGGGCGGCGCTGCCGGTGGCGGCTATGCCCAGGTCGTACCGATGGAGGACATCAATCTGCATTTTACCGGTGACTTCCATGCCATCGGCGCCGCACATAATCTGCTGTCCGCCATGATCGATAACCATATTAACCACGGCAACAGCCTCGGCATCGACCCGCGCCAGATTGCCTGGAAACGCGTTGTCGACATGAACGACAGGGCCCTGCGCGATATCGTCATTGCGCTCGGCGGCACCGCCAACGGCTTCCCGCGCCAGGACGGTTATGACATCACTGTCGCATCCGAAGTTATGGCAATTTTCTGTCTGGCCACCTCCATCAAGGATCTGAAAGAGCGGCTTGGCAACATCGTGATTGGCTACAGCCGCGATAAAAAGCCGGTGCATGCGCGCGAACTGAATGCCCATGGCGCCATGGCGGTTTTGCTCAAGGATGCCATCAAGCCGAATCTGGTACAGACACTGGAAAATAATATTGCCTTTGTACATGGCGGCCCGTTTGCCAACATTGCGCATGGCTGCAACAGCGTCAGTGCCACCCAGACAGCGCTGAAACTGGCTGACTATGTCATTACCGAAGCCGGTTTCGGTGCCGACCTCGGTGCTGAGAAATTCATTGACATCAAATGCCGCAAGGCCGGTCTCAAGCCTTCTGCCGTGGTGCTGGTTGCAACTATCCGGGCACTGAAATTCCACGGTGGCATTGCCAAGGATGATCTGAACAACGAAAACCTGGAAGCGCTGGAAAAGGGTATGGTCAATCTCGAGCGTCATCTGAGCAACATCACCAAACACTATGGCCTGCCCTGTGTCGTGTGTGTCAATCACTTCACCCATGACACCGAGGCCGAAGTCAAACTGTTGCAGGAGAAGGTTGAAAAGCTTGGCGGTAAATGTGTGGTCTCGAAACACTGGGCCGACGGTGGCAAGGGTGCCGAAGATTTGGCCAAAGCCGTTGCTGACGTGGTTGATAACAAGCCCGGCAAGCATACATTTGTTTATGACGATGACATGCCACTGTTTGACAAGATCAAGGCTGTCGCAACCAAGATTTACGGCGCCAGGGAAGTGACCGCCCCGGCAAAAGTCATGGCGCAGTTAAAGGATCTGGACAAGGACTATGGCAAGTTCCCGGTCTGTATTGCGAAAACCCAGATGTCGTTTTCCACTGATCCGACGGTACGCGGCGCGCCCTCGGACCATACAGTAGAAATCAGCGAAGTCCGCTTATCCAACGGTGCCGGTTTTATTGTTGCGATTTGCGGCAACATGATGACCATGCCGGGCTTGCCGAAAGTCCCATCAGCTGAAAAAATCGATGTTGACGAGAAAGGCCATATTTCAGGCCTGTTCTAGTTAATAGATGATGGTCGATAAATAGTAGAGGATAGAAACAAAAAGCCCGGCTCATATTTACTCAATGGGCCGGGCTTCTTTTTAACCGCCTGTCTATGATCTATTCAATACCAGCTATCAGCCAGCATCAGCCGGTCCAGCCAAGCCCTGACGATATGCAATTAATCGACAGTAATAATGGCACCAGATCATGAAGCTCATGTTTCTTCTTGTCACCACGACTACGGAAACGCTGTACCAGATCAACCTGTGCATGACCAACCCGATTCAGGATTGACTGACGCCGTGCCAACCGGCGGCTGAATTTTCTGAAATGCCGGGTCAGTTCCTGCTGGCCACTGACAGACAGCACCATACGGATTGTTTTCTGGTATTCGTCTTCAATCATGCCAAAAATGTTTTCACGAATAGCGTCATCCTTGACCAGTGCTGCATACGCTTTGGCAATATCCATATCAACCATGGCCAGGGTCTTTTCACATTCATCAATAATCAGACGGAACAGGCGTGAGCCTGCATACATATCCTGCAACAGTTTTTCACCCTCTTCACCGCGGACTTCCAGAAAGCTGTGCAGTGCGGTACCGACACCGTACCAGCCGGGAACGATATGCCGGTTTTGTGTCCAGGCAAATACCCACGGGATCGCACGCAGATCACCCAGCGATTTGGCACCAAACCGGCGCGCAGGCCGCGAACCGATATTCATCAGGGCAAGTTCCTCGACCGGACTGGCGGCAGAGTAATAGTCGACCAGACCTTCGGTTTCAGCCAGCTGGCGATAAGACGCATAGGCAAGACTGGAAAGCGCATCCATCGCTTCATCAAAATCACTGTTGCTGGCAATTTTGGCCTCGGCTTCGGATTTCAGCGTATGTTCGAACACACTCGCAGATAACAATTCCATCTGGTACTGCGCGGTACCCTGGTTGGCATACTTCGATGAAACAACTTCGCCCTGCTCAGTAATACGCATACGCCCCTGGACCGAACCCAGCGGCTGTGCAGCAATCGCATGCCCGGTCGGGGCACCGCCACGACTGACTGATCCACCACGGCCATGGAAGAAACTGATCGGAATCCCGGCTTCTTCACCGGTACGCGTCAGTCTAGACTGCGCCTTGCTCAATTCCCAGTTCGCAGTGAAAAAGCCGCCGTCCTTGTTTGAATCGGAATAGCCGATCATGACTTCCTGCACTCCGCTCTGGTTTTTCACAGAACGCCGGACGAGCGGTGTATCAAGAATATCTTTCATGATGGCTGGTGCTGCACGCAGATCATCAATTGTTTCAAACAGTGGCACGATTGGCAGCAGGCAACTTTCAGTACACGTATCGTCGTAATACAGACCGGCATATTTCGTGAGCAGATAAATGCCAAGGATATCGGCCACTCCCTGGGTCATACTCAGAATAAAATGGCCGAACGCTTCACGATCCATTTGTTCGCGCATTTCCCTGACGAGCTTGAACAAACCCAGCGTCGAGGCGGATTGTTCATCAAGTGTCGTGAATTCGGGCAATGTTTCCAGTGGCCGTACAAGTTCGGACTGGATCCATTCCAGCCATTCATCTGAATCTGACGCCGGTGGTTTGGTATCAGCAGACTTGTCATTAAGCTCGCGCCAGATAGCGGCAAGTGTCGCATTGGTTACCGTCGTATTCTCACGCAGATCCAGCCGCACGGTACGGAAACGAAATGCTTCTGCTTCCTGACGCAACGGTGTAATCAGACTGGCTGCCAGTGGTTCGCAGCCGGCATCAATCATGCCTTGTTCCAGCGTACGCAGATCTTCAATAAACACATCCGCATCGCTGTAAATCCTGTCTATAGCAATACTTTTATCACCGGCATGAAATTCCACAGTGGCCTTAATCTGCATGTAAACGCAGACCATAAACTGGCGGAATACTTCACCGGGATTGCGGTTGGCGATCTGCTCGCTCTGACCGCTGGCATCCAGTTTGGCTGCCAGCGCCTGCTCAAAATTTTCTGATATTGAAGTAAAATTCTTTGACACACTCAGCTTGTGCAACAAACCATTCATCTGATCGAGATAGTGTTGCAACACCATGCGCCGGTTTGAATGCAATGAGCGCCGGGTTTCATCATTTGTGACGAATGGATTACCGTCGCGATCGCCGCCAATCCACGAGCCAAACTGGAAAAATGGTGGAATCGAGAATTTGTGTTCCGGGTAATTGCGCTGCAGGGCCCAGTCAAGTTTTTCATGCAGCTCGGGGATACGATCATAGAGTGACTGCTCGAAGAAATGCAGCCCCCAGGCGACTTCCTGCGCAACACCCGGTTTTTCCAGACGCAATTCTCCCGTCAGCCACAGCAGGTCGATTTCATTGCGAAGTAACGTAATCAACCGCTCGCGTTCACGTGGTGTCCAGCGATTGCCTTCGAGCTCATACAACAGCAGATAAATGCGTCGATGAATTTCCAGCACAGTTACGCGCTTCGCTTCAGTCGGATGTGCTGTCAGTGTCGGCCGGATATGCGCATTGTCGAGCAAAGCCTGGATTGCTTCAGCATCTATACCCAGCTCCCTGGCATCAGCCAGTACATGCGCAAATGTACCCGGTACTTTTTCCGGGCCATGCACCTTTTCCGTCTGGCGACGGCGGCGCATGGCAGTATTTTCTTCAGCCACATTCAATAACTGAAACCAGATGCCCCAGGCCTGCAGACTGTTGACCAATGCCGAATTATCGTCCTGCGGCATCGGCTCGCTGCCCTTGAATATGGGTGCGATACCGGGCTGACGGTTATTGATCACCTGGCCTAACTGTTCGTCCAACAGGTCAACAACCTGCTTGGCATAGGCAGCAGCGGCAGAATCAAGCTGATCTTCGGTCAGTACCGGTTCATCAGCCACGAACTTGGCAAAATCTTCTTCGTTCACACGACTCTATCGGGAATAACGGCGCCATCAAAAAACGCCTTCAGGTTATTGAACGAACGCAGGCCCATCGCCACTCGCGTTTCGGTGGTTGCACTGCCAAGATGCGGGAACAATACGACGTTCTCCAGACCCAGCAGATCCTCGGTAACGTTTGGTTCCTTTTCAAACACGTCCAGACCGGCACCTGCAATCGTGCCGGCTTTCAGCGCTTCAACCAGCGCTTTCTCCTCAATCACATCACCGCGGGCAGTATTAATCAGTATGGCATGTTTCTGCATCATCTTGATGCGGCTGGCATTCAACAGATGATGCGTAGCTTCGCCACCTGGACAGTGCAGGGATACAAAGTCAGCCTGCTTCAGCAGGTCTTCCGGCGTATCACATTGCACAGCACCATAACGATTAATGACTTCTTTTGACGGCGGGTAAGGATCGGTAAAGATAATTTTCATACCAAAACCATAATGCGCCTTGTGCGCAACGGCCTGGGCAATGCGGCCAAAACCGATCAGGCCCAGTGTTTTGCCGGTCACCTTGGTCGATAACATATGCATCGGCCGCCAGCCGGTCCATTCCTTGTTACGCACATGGCGTTCACCCTCACCGGCACGCCGCGCCGCCATCAGCACCAACGTCATGGCAATATCGGCAGTACAATCAGTTAGTACTTCCGGGGTATTGGTCACCACCAGACCGCGTTCCTTGGCAGCTTTAATATCAATATGATTAAAACCAACGCCGAAGTTTGCCAGAATCTTGCAACGCAGCGGCTCGGCACTCAGCACTTCCGCTGTAATCTTGTCTGATACGGTCGGACATACGGCGTCGGCATTACGCAACGCATCCTGTAATTCTTCAACACTCATCGGATGGTCGTCTTCATTAGGCACGACATCAAAGTGTTCCTTGAGTCTGGCTTCGGCAGCAGCCGGCCATTGACGTGTCACAATAACCTTGGGTTTACTCATATTGAGCCTTCCTGAATTCTTTTGGGAAACAACCTGCGCCCCATACAAGCGCAGGGGCGCAGATTTCAATTACGCAAATAAAGCTGCTGCAAGCAAGCAGCTGTCTGAAATTACAACTTGCCGACAACTTTCGCTACAGTTTCGCCGATTTCGGCCGGACTCGGTGCAACGGTAACGCCGCATTCTTCCAGAATTTCAACCTTCTCTGCGGCACTTTCACCGAATGCAGAGATGATCGCACCGGCATGCCCCATACGGCGGCCTTTTGGCGCGGTCAGACCGGCAATATAGCCAATCATCGGTTTCTTCATGTTTTCCCTGGCAAAGTGTGCGGCTTCAGCTTCCTGCGGACCACCGATTTCACCGATAATCAAAACAGCATCGGTTTCATCATCCTGCTCGAACAACTCGATCATGTCCTTGAACGAACTGCCGTTGATGGGATCACCACCAATACCAATACTCGTCGAGACACCAATACCAAGCGCTTTCATTTGTGAGGCGGCTTCATAACCGAGTGTACCGGAACGGCCGACAATACCGACACGGCCTTCTTTATAGATATGCCCCGGCATGATACCGAGCATGCATTTGCCCGGGCTGATGCTGCCGGCACAGTTCGGTCCGGTCAGTACCATCTTGTCTTCCTTGCGGAAGCCGCGCATGAAACGCTTCACACGAATCATGTCATGCGATGGAATACCATCGGTAATCGCAACACAGTATTTAATGTGCGCATCAGCCGCTTCCATAATAGAATCCGCGGCAAAAGGTGGTGGCACAAACACAATACTGGCTTCGGCACCGGTCGCTTCAACGGCATCTTTCACCGTATTGAACACCGGCCGATCCAGATGTTTGGTACCACCCTTGCCCGGCGTCACGCCGCCGACAATGTTGGTACCGTATTTGATCATATCCTCGGCATGGAATGTACCAATCTGACCGGTAAACCCCTGCACGATAACTTTAGTATCTTTCTTGATTAAAATGGCCATGGTTGAATCCTCTTATTTACCGGTGTGCTTTTTCCAGGCGGCTACTGCCTTGTCGGCAGCTTCCGACAAGGTATCAGCCATAATGATTGGCAGGCCGCTGTCGGCCAGGATTTTCTTGCCCTGCTCGACATTGGTGCCCGACAAGCGCACCACCAGCGGAATCTTCAGGTCAATTTTACTGACCGCCTGCACAACACCTTCAGCCACCCAGTCACAACGGTTGATGCCGGCAAAGATATTCACCAGCATGGTTTCAACATGCGCATCTTCCAGCACCAGATTGAAAGCCTTGTAGACACGATCCGGTGATGCACCACCACCGATATCGAGGAAGTTGGCCGGCTCACCGCCTGCATGTTTAATCATGTCCATGCTGGCCATCGCCAGACCGGCACCATTAATAATGCAACCGATGTTGCCATCCAGACCGACGTAGCTCAAACCACGATCCGAGGCTTTCATTTCGCGGTTGTCTTCCTGTGACTTGTCACGCAGCTCGGCAATATTCGGACGCCGATACAGCGCGTTGTCATCAAACGCCATCTTTGCATCCAGTGCTAGCAAGCGACCATCGCCGGTCACCACCAACGGATTGATTTCGACCATGGTGGCGTCCATATCGCGGAAAGCGCGGTAACAACCCAGCAGAACCGTTACCATCTGGCTGACGACTGATTTGTCCAGACCCAGGGCAAACGCAATTTCACGCGCCTGGAATGGCTGCATACCGACAGCCGGTTCGACTGCCGTACGAATTATGGAGCCAGGCTTCTTGTGGGCGATTTCCTCGATTTCCATACCACCTTCAGCCGACGCGACGACCGAAACGCGTTCCTTGGCACGGTCCAGCACGAAACCGAGATAGATTTCGCGTTGTATGTCTGCGGCCGCTTCTACATACAGACGATGAACAACTTTACCGGCCGGGCCGGTCTGGTTCGTAACGAGCTTCTTGCCGAGCAACTCATCGGCTGCGTTCCAGATTTCCTCATCATTCGAACAAATCTTGATACCGCCGGCCTTGCCGCGGGCACCGGAATGAATCTGGGCCTTGACGAGCCATTTCTCACCACCAATTTCCTTGGCCCGGTACACCGCCTGCTCCGGGCTGTAGGCAAGGCCGCCTGACGGGACGATTACCCCGAAATCAGACAGCAGTTCTTTAGCTTGATATTCATGGATTTCCATGACTTGTATCCTCCAGACAGATACTTGAATTTAGGTTCTGTTACTTGCCTTTTGCTACTGGCCTTTTGCGGCAATCGCATCAGCCTGCTTGACCACGTTTTCAGCCATGCGCGCCGAGGCGGCATCGATCAACCGGCCATTCAGGGATGCAGCACCCTTACCGGCCTTGGCCGCTTCTTCAAGCGCCTTCAACGTCGCCCGGGCATCCTCAACCACCTTGTCCGGCGGCGACATGATTTCATTGGCCAGCGGAATTTGACTCGGATGAATCGCCCATTTGCCTTCATACCCCATGGCGGCGGCACGCCGTGCAGCATCTTTGAAACCTTCCGGATCATTAAAGTCACCGAACGGACCGTCGATGGCACGCACACCATACGCACGGCAGGCCACCAGCATGCGATGCAATGCGGCATGCCACTGGTCGCCCGGATAGTCCGGGTTCAGCCCGCCGATAACAACCGTCCGTGCCCGGCAACTGGCGGCGTAATCAGCCACACCAAAATGGAACGCTTCCATACGTTTGCTGCTCTGGGCAATCGCTTCAACATTGGCCATGCCAAGCGTGGTTTCAATCAGGGCTTCGAGACCAATCTTGTGCTTGATCTTCTTCGCAACCTCGATCTGGGTAACCATGCATTCGACTGTATAGACGTCAGCCGGCGTACCGACTTTTGGGATCAAAATCGTATCCAGGTTGTTGCCAGCCTGTTCGACAATATCGACAACATCCCGATACATGTAATGCGTGTCCAGTCCATTGATGCGTACGGACATGGTTTTACCATTGCCGCGCCAGTCCAGATCATTCAGCGCTTCGATAATGTTCTTGCGCGCTGTTTCCTTGTCGTCCGGTGCAACGGCATCCTCACAATCAAGGAAAATAAAATCCGCCTCGCTTTTTAACGCTTTTTCAAACATGCCGGTATTGGTACCGGGCACGGCGAGTTCACTGCGCTGCAAACGTTGTTTAATCTGTGGATATTGGGTGAAGCTCATCAGCCTTCCTCCGTTTAGTGGGCAAAACCTGCCGTGACATCGCGATAAACGATGTCCGGCAGTACTTTCTGGTAATTATTTCTTTATTTGTTTTTTGGTACTGCACAGATATTCCTGCGCGGCGGCGACACCACTGCCCAGTTCAATCTTGTAACCCATATCTTTCATTGCCATTTCGGCACCGACGATTGGGGTCATGACCATGAGTTCGTTCATATCGCCCAGATGACCGATTCGGAATGCCTTGCCGGCAATCTTGCCGACGCTGACACTCAGGGAAAGGTTGTAGTGACGATAGGCATGGCGAACCATTTCATTACCGTCATTGCCTTCCGGCACATAAATCGCGGTGACGGTATCGGAATACCATTTCGGATCGCTGGCCACCGTTTTCAGGCCCCAGGCTTCAACAGCCTTGCGCACGGCCGTGGCATAACGGTTATGACGCTTGAAGACATTTTCCAGGCCTTCTTCCAGCAACATGTTGATGGACTCGCGCAAGCCGCGCATCAGAATGGTTGGCGGGGTGTACGGGAAGTAGCCGTTATCATTGACTTTCATCATGTCTTCAAACGCGAAGAAAGTGCGCGGCAGTTTGGCAGTCTTGGTAGCTTCCAGCGCTTTCTGGCTGGCCGCGACGATACCCAGACCGGTGGGCAACATAAAACCTTTCTGCGAACCACTGACGGCGAGGTCAACACCCCACTCATCCATACGAAAATCAATACTGGCAATTGAGCTGACACCGTCGACATACAGCAGTGCCGGATGTTTGGCATCGTCCAGCGCCTTGCGCACGGCGGCGATATCGCTGGTCACACCGGTGGCAGTTTCATTATGGGTAGCAAACACACCTTTGATCTTGTGTTCCTTGTCGGCTTTCAGGATTTCGGCGTACTTCTCAACCGGTACACCTTCGCCCCATTCAACTTCCAGCGCCTGCACGTCAAGGCCGTGGCGCTGACACATATCAATCCAGAGATTCGAGAAGTGGCCAAACCCGGACATTAATACCTTGTCGCCGGGTGACAGTGTGTTACTGATGGCGGCTTCCCAGCCACCGGTACCGGAAGCCGGATAAATGAAGACACGGCCGGTTTTGGTCTGGAAGATTTTTTTCAGATCTTCAAATATCGGCAGGGTAAATTCCGGGAAGTCAGTAGCACGCATATCTTCTTGTGAAACATGCATGGCATTCATCACGCGCTCGGGCACGTTTGACGGACCAGGAATAAACAGAAAATTACGTCCGGGCATTATTAAGCTCTCCTTCGTTGCCGTTAGGCTTTAATATGTATTTGATTAATAAAATAAAAACAGAACAAAAATTGATCGCTGCATGGTTTCAAAATCAGCCCACAGCCGTGTGGGAATGAAATTTGGCGTTGTTATTATTTTTACGAGGCGTCAATGCTGCATCGATCCCCGCGCGCGAGGCATCAATGCTAGCACAAGGATTTGAAAATCGGAAAAGCGATAATTTTAAGTGATTTTGTGCTGCATTGCACATTTTTTGCGGAGTTTGAGCACAACGGCGGCTATGGTAGCAAACCGGACTAGCAACTAATCAGCGCCGGCTGGCTGCCAGCGCGATTGCGAGATCCGCTTGCAGATCGCCGATGTCCTCGAGCCCGGCGGAAATCCGCACCAGACCATCCTTGATACCGGCCGCTGCCCGTTCATCATCACTCAGCCGCGAGTGTGTAGTCGTTGCCGGGTGAGTGATCGTGCTCTTCGTGTCGCCAAGATTGGCAGTAATCGAAAACAGCCGGGTATTGTCAATAAAGCGCCAGGCCGCCGCCTTGCCGCCGGTCACCTCAAAACTGACAATCCCGCTATAACCGCTTTGCTGACGGGTTGCGAGTGCATGCTGTGGATGGCTGGCCAGACCCGGGAAGTAGACCTTATCTATACCGGGCTGCCCTTCCAGCCAGTGCGCGAGCTGATTCGCGGCGTCCGAATGCGCGCGCATGCGGATACCCAAAGTCTCCAGACCTTTCAAAAACACCCAGGCATTGAACGGACTCATGGTCGGCCCGGCTGTGCGCAAAAAGCCAAAAATATGTTCATCCATCAAAGCCTTGGGACCGATAACGGCACCGCCGACACAGCGGCCCTGGCCGTCGAGATACTTGGTCGCTGAATGAATGACAATATCGGCTCCGAGTGCGAACGGTTGCTGCAGGATTGGCGTACAGAAACAGTTGTCCACCACCAGCAGGCAGTCATTCTTATGCGCCAGTTCGGCAAGCCGCGGAATGTCCGCAATCTCGGTCAACGGATTCGACGGTGTTTCCAGAAACAGCATTCTGGTCTGCGGCCGGATCGCCGCCGCCCAGGCAGCATAGTCCGTCAACGGCACAAATGTTGTTTCGAGGCCAAACTTGCTCAGGATTTTATTAAACAGATTGACGGTGGTACCGAAAATTGCGCGTGACGAGACAATATGATCACCACCCTGCAACAAACCCAGGCACGTGCTTAAAATCGCGCTCATGCCGGACGAGGTTGCCACGCAGCGTTCGCCACCTTCCAACGCTGCCAGCCTCTCCTCAAATGTGCGGACAGTCGGGTTGGTAAAGCGCGAATAGATATTGCCCTCGCTGTGACCACCAAACCGTTCGGCGGCCTCCGCAGCATTTGCGAATACAAAACTGGAAGTCGCAAAAATCAGCTCGCTGTGTTCACCCTCCGGGCTACGTACCTGGCCGGCACGTACCGCGCGCGTATCGATAGCATCGTTTTCGTACTTGTCAGACATTGGCATTTCCGGATTTATGTTTATATTCAAACTCTTGCATCAAATTCCGGGCACAAAAAAACCCGCGTCAGCATTGGCTAAAGCAGGCGAATCTCTTTAGCAGTATTTTTTTAGCGCCCGCAAGCTGAAGGTCAAATCGGCGCTTTCAAATTGTTGATTTAACTAGATTAGTAAATCTGCCTCGCCAAGTCAACCTGGCTCAAACGAACATTGGCCTGGGGTCAGGCTGACGCTCATCCCCTTTGTCAACCAGCATTGCCTTTTTCAGGCATTCCTGGTCAACTTGCCCAGTTGATCCATCACACTGCTGACGGCACGGTCGAATAATGGTGTGCTCTGCAATATCCAGGCACGTCCGGCGAGAATGTCTGCTGCAAGGCCGTATCTTGATTTACGCACAACAGTACGGCCCCGACGATCTGTGAATGTCAGCATTTCATGACTTTCACTCAACCATTGCAATCGCAACCGGCGTACGTTGCCATCCTCATCAGAAAATTCCAGCCAACTGCCGGGTTCAAGTGCCTCCACTTCAGTCAATGCCGATTGCAATACCGGATCTTCTTCTGCCGTTGTTGCCATGGCAGCTCCACCGGTAGGATCGAAGACTTCATGTGATTCATCAATCAATTCGATCTCCTCGACGGCTAGCTCAGTTGTACTGAGCATCTGCATAACCTGGGCGTTATCCTTGAAGTAGTCTTCCAGCGATTCATCAATGGCGATGCTCTCACCACCAGAATCCACCGGTGCCACCTGATCATAAAGCAACACACTCTTGAACGGGACATCGTGGCGCGGGATAGTCGGGTCTTCACTGGCTATACGTGCATGATCCGGGTTTTCACTAACCTCATCTGCAGAAGCGTTTGCAGCTTCATCAGCAAACAATTCAGGATGCAGAAACGGACTGTCTTCAAAGTCATAATCAGACAAGTCCACATCAGTACCTGCGCTTGAATCCGGTTGTGTTGTGTCCAGCTTGTCTGTAGCTGCAGCGACTGTTGGCGTAGCAACAACTGCAGGCGCTGCTTCAGGTGCTGCGGGCTTTACCGCTTCGGCTTTTACCGAACGCGTATGGCACTCGGCCAATTGATTCAGAAAATCAACCCGCTCAGCATCGGACAGACCCATTTTCTTCATACTGGCTTTCAGTTGAATCAACAGACGCGGCAACAGGCCGATTAATTGTTTGCGCTCTGCGACTGAATTTTTCGGCGTCAGACTCCAGATGAGATCATCAACAACCTGTAACTGTTGTTGCCAGAGCGGACTTTGCGCGCCTTCATTAAGATAAGTCGTCAACAAGGCATCCGACCAGCGACGCAACAAAAAATCAGCCACAAATGCCGGGATCGCATTGCCATCCAGCCGTTCAGTAAATGCCGCCTTGACCTGGCGCTTGGCCTCGGCGACCTGATCGCGGCCTTTCAACACCTTGGCGATACGCTCCTGGCGACTGGCAATTTCCTGATCCTGCTCGGCAATGACTGCCTCCAGTTCATTCAGCACTTCAGCAAATACTTCCACGTTTTCATCAAACTGCTCGGTGATTTTTTGTACACCGCGATCCACCACAGTAACGAGTTCATTGATTGCATCAACTTCCCACGCGACACCTGCCTGGGCAATTCGATCCAGCAACCGCCGGACCGGATGCTGTTTTTTTGAGAACAGAGTTTTGTCAATCAACGCGGCTTTCAGAACCGGGATCTGCAAACGGCCAATCTGTGCCTTGATAACTGCCGGCACAGCCGCATCATCAAGAATGTAATCAAACATCAACGCCACGATATCAATGGTCTGACCGTCGACCGTGTTATTGGCCACCAGTACACCCTGCGTTTGCAGTTGCCGCAGCACGTTGATCTCGCCCGCCGCTGAAATCGAATCAGCTGCAATCGGTCCGCTGAAACCTGGTGGATGTTGCTGAAGTTGCGTTAACTGCGACAGCATTTGTGTATTGGTGAGCGATGTTGCTGACTGACTGGTCGTATTCGCACCGCCTGTACCGGCCGGAACACCTTGACTATAACCATGCGTTAGCTGGCTCTGCTTTTGTAGCAACTGTTGCAACAAGCCAAACACATCAGCAGCTTCACTGTCAGCAGTAATATCTGCTGAAGTAAAATCAGCCGATCTGCTACTGACAGAATGATCCGGCGATTTGCGCACCCGGGTCTTGATTTCAGGCAAGACATCGTTTTCCACCAGATAATCATTCGCGGATTGATACCCTTCCTGTAAAGCACGTGTCATTTGCTGCTCAAACAACTTGAACAATAACAGGCGGATTTCAATACCGGATTCAATGATTTTGCAGGCTTCACCAAATACCTGGCAGACAGGCTCCGGGCCGAGCGGATTACTGTGTTGTTCAAGCTCCGGATCTGCCAGCAAAATCCCCATACGTTTATCCAGCGCAAACAAAGCTTCGCGGCAGTGACTTGAAAGTTTACCGACAGCGTTGACGACAGCCAGTGATTGCTCCAGATCGGACTCATCAACCAGTTGCAATGCACTGTCATCGTCACTGGCCGCCGATTTTTTTGTAGCGCCAGCCATGGCCTGGTCAAACAATTGTTCCAGTTGGGCATTAAATCGTGTCTTGATTTGATCGCGGCGCAGACGTACTTCACGCATTGCATCGAAATACAGATTCTGCTGGGTTGTACTGCTGGAATGATCGGCAAGATCAAACAAGGCATCATCAACGCGTTCAAGCGTCGCGGCAACCGCCGTGCGGATACGGTTACTGATCAGTTCATGGCTGTGCCGGATCAGTGACTGTTGCTGTTGGCCGGTCTTGTGGCCATGGGGGCTGGCCTGATCGGTCCTGTTCGGCATTCTGACAACGTTGCTTTCAACCATGGCAATTTACCTCGTACGACAGTGGTGAATGCCTTGCATGGCAATCTGCATGAAACCTGTTTTATCTGACAGGTAATTTTTTCAAAACTAATCAGTGTTTTAGAGCAATGTGCGCGGAACAGCAAAGACCGCAACGACATCCTGCTAACGGGGTCACAGTCGAAATGTGAAATTTGCGCATTGCGTCACAGCGTGGCCCGTTTCCAGGCCATATCAGTCAGCATCAGTTTTTTGTCGTCTGCAGACGACAAAAACCCGCCCGAAATCACCTTACACATCAGGCCTGAATTCCTAACTTCTTATTTTTATTCGATTTTAATGAATGGCACAGGCTTTGCTCCATATAAACACCGGAGTGAGTAATAAAACAGCGTCGCGTCACCTGGTGGCCCGACAGGAGCAAAGACCATGACTGACATACAGCAACTGCGATCAAACGAGACCGAGCTGCGGCATTTACTGGAGATGAGCGAGAAGGGTTCGCTGGAACAGAGTTTGCGGTTACTGGGGCTGTATGTAGCGGCATACAAGCAGATTCATGGCGAACTGAACCATCAGCTTCTGGCGGCAAGACTGAATCAGCAGGAAATGGATAACGAAACGCTGCAGCTATTTTCCAATGGGCTGCAGGAAGCCATCAGCATGTTGACGATGATAGAGACCTCACGGCCGTCAACACAAACCGGCAAGCCAGCACAATTACTGAACTGATAATACCAGTCAGGCGCTACACCGAATCCCAGCCACAAACTAAAACAAGAATGAGGCACTGCTCAGGCAGTCGCCTCGCCCCTTCGGTGGGATGAAGGGTCATGACTTGATAGAGCGTCTTTATGGCGCTCTATTTTTTTGAATCAATACTGAATTTTCTTGCCAGTAAATTACTCCTGCCAATGTTCTTCAAGTAGTCGCCAATCACCAGCTGCTATCTCGACGTGCCAACGTCCCGGCGCCAACCCGGGCGCTGTCGCCAGATAGCTTTGCTCACCGATACGATTAAGCTGTACAGTCACATCAAGTCCGCCGCGGGTAGCATGCATGAATGCAGCCTTCAGTTCGTCCGGATAATTGAAACCGGAATCAGCTGACAACTCTATCTGAATGGTATCACTCGTCGCTTCCCAAGCAAGCCTGGCATTTAACCCGGATTCACGCGCCTTGTCATCGCGAGCCAATACTTCATTGATAATCATTCCCTGCTTGTAATAATCATCAACCACCATGCCATCAAAACTTTTAATTGAGAGGGTCAATATGGTGATGCCCATTATAATTGATAACACCGGAAACAGAATAATCAGCCAGACATAAGCCTCACGATACCAGCGAACTGGTGTTACATCCGGACTGGTCGAAGTTACATGAATCATTTAACAGGCCCCAGAAAACGTGCTTCTTTGGTAATAACAATATCCTGATGTTGCATACTCGTCACCTCAAAATAAATGCGTTCACTACGCTTGCCAAGCACATCGCTGTTTACACGCACACGCACAGGCACTTCAATAATTTCCCCGCCATCCAGGATAATATGCTTGTGATCAATCAGTCTCTCTATACCGGGCAATCCCGTAACTTCAAGCTGATACTCATGTGCCTGGTGATCCTTGTTGAGAAAACGCAAAGTATAAACATTTTCAATAACGCCTTCGGTTGATTCGCGAAACAAGCTGTTTCTGTCCCGCATGATATCGAAATCAAACGGCGTTCTCATGATGACCCCGATCACCAGCACAGCCATAAGTATCAGCAATGCCATCCCGTAAATAATAATACGTGGTCTGATTATATGCGTCGGCTTCCCGTCAACAGCATTTTGTGTTGTATATCGAACAAGCCCCTGTGGATAGTTCATCTTGTCCATAACAGAATCACAGGCATCAATACAGGCAGAACAGTTAATACACTCATATTGCTGACCATCACGTATATCTATTCCGGTCGGACATACCTGAACGCACAAATGGCAATCAATACAATCTCCCAGGCCGATTTCACTCTGGTTACTGTCTCTTCGACGAGATCCACGGGGTTCACCACGTTGTGGATCATAGGAAACGATAAGTGTATCGCGATCAAACATGGCACCCTGGAAACGTGCATAGGGACACATATACTTGCATACCTGCTCACGCATCCAACCGGCATTCCCGTAGGTCGCAAAACCATAAAATACGACCCAGAAAGTCTCCCAGGGGCCGGCATTAAATGAAGTCAGCTTGAACCATAACTCGTTTATCGGCGTGAAATAACCGACAAAAGTAAACCCGGTAAACGCGGCAAATATGATCCAGAGACTGTGCTTGGTAAACTTGATGCGCAGTTTCCGTATGCTCATTGGCGCATTATCCAGTTTCATCTGTTTGCGCCGATCGCCTTCGACAAGACGCTCCATCCACAAAAATGTTTCAGTCCATACTGTCTGTGGACATGCATACCCGCACCAGAGACGACCTGCCAGTGCAGTAAAGAAAAACAACGACAGGGCAGCAAGCAGTAACAGGCCCGTCAGAAAAACAAAATCCTGTGGCCAGAATGTCAGATTGAAAAAGTGGAATTTACGTGCGGGCAGATCAAGCAATATGGCCTGTCTCCCTTCATATTGTAACCAGGGTAGACCATAAAAAATCCCGAGCAATACACATACCGTAGTGGTTCGCAGGGTGGCGAACAGCCCATGTACTTCACGGGGGTAGATTTTCTGCCGCTTTTCGTAGAGAAAATCCCGGACTTCCGGCTCAGGGGCAGGTTTGATTGGAATAATCTTGTTGCCTGCCGGATGTGACATCGTCAATCGTCAGTCGCTGATTTTCCGGCTTCAGGGCTGGTCTCGGAAATGCTGAGAATATAGGCTACAAGGAGATGTATTTTGGCATCACCGAGGAATTCCTTGTGTGGTGGCATCTTGCCGATACGACCATCACGTATAGATTTCACGACTTGCTCGGATGAACTACCATACAACCATATGTTATTAACAAGATTGGGTGCACCAAGCTGCTGATTACCCTTCCCTTCTGCGCCATGACATGCTACACAACTGTTCGAGTAAACTTCCTTGCCCGCCGAGATCATGTCGGCATCAGTTTGCAGCCCGCTTAAATGCCGCACATACTCAGCGACACTGGCTATCTGATCATCATTTAATATATCTTTCCATGCCGGCATGAAACCCTGACGTCCCTGCGCAATACTCAGATGAATTTGCTCGGGCTTGTTGCCGTATAGCCAATCGTTATCACGCAAATTGGGAAAGCCCGGCACGCCCCGCGCATCGGCGCCATGGCAGGTGGCACAATAATTCGAGAACAGGCGTTCGCCTATCTTGATAGCATCTTCATTCTCTGCAAGTACCTGGGCCGGGATAGCTTTATATTCTTCAAAAATTGGACCATATTTTTCTTCTGCTTCCTGCATCTCCTGTTCGTACTTGCCCTGGCTGCTCCAGTTCAATAGCCCCTTGTATGAACCCAGCCCCGGAAAAAGTACAAGATAACCTATGCCAAAAAACAACGTGATATAAAACAGGTTTAACCACCACCGTGGCAACGGGTTGTTATACTCCTCCAGATCGTCGTCCCAGACATGCCCCATCGTCTCAACCTGCTCGCCGGGCTTGCCCTTGTGATCGACAGACAACCAGCGAATAAGCCAGAACATTGCAAGAATGCCAGCAATCGTCGGGATGGCAATATACCAACTCCAGAAACTGCTGGTGAACTCAAACATTATCTTTATCGCTCATGTTCTTGTGTGAATGACCTGATGCGTTACTGTCCTTGTCTTCATCAAGCGGAATGCGTCCGGCGTCTTCATAGTATTTGCGCCGATCGCGCTGACATACAAATACAACTATTCCGATAAAGATTATCAGGATAAACAAAGTCCAGAGGCTGTGTATAAAACCCAGATCCATGATCAACGTCTCGTTTTGATTGAGGTACCAAGAACCTGCAAGTACGCAATAATGGCTTCCATCTCGGTTTTATTCTCGAGTTGCTGTGGTGCTTTTTCTATTTCCTCATCGGAATAGGGTGTGCCCAGTCTGCGTAAAGCCCGCATACGCGGCTGTATGCTGTCCGGATCAAGCATGTTCTCGGCCAGCCATGGATAACCCGGCATGATGGACTCAGGGACTACATCGCGTGGATTGATCAGATGTACTTCATGCCACTCATCACTGTAGCGGCCACCCACCCGCGCCAGATCCGGTCCCGTGCGTTTGGAACCCCACTGAAATGGCCGGTCATAAACAAACTCGCCCGCAACTGAATAGTGACCATAGCGTTCTGTCTCGGCCCTGAATGGTCTGATCATTTGTGAATGACAAGCCATACAGGATTCACGAATATAAATATCGCGACCAGCCAGTTGCAATGCAGTATAGGGTTTCAGGCCTTCGACGGGTTGCGTCATCGCCGGCATAAAAAATAACGGCACAATCTGTACCAGACCGCCAACCAGGACGACTGCAAGTATCAGCACGATCATCAGGCCAATATTCTTTTCTATTTTTTCATGTCCAGTTGCCATATCGTTATCTCAATGCGCGGTAGCTGGCGTCGGGATGGCTGCAGTAACAGGTCTTGCCCCGGCTACCGTACGCCACAAATTCCATGCCATGATAAGCATGCCCGCCAGGAACAGGATCCCTCCCAGCAGCCTGATGACATAGAACGGATGCATTGCGGCCACAGCCTCCATGAAACTGTAAGTTAATGTGCCGTCAGTATTTACTGCACGCCACATCAAACCCTGCATGATCCCGGCGACCCACATGGCAGTGATATAGAGAACAATCCCCAGACAGGCGATCCAGAAGTGCCACTCAATCAGTTTCTGGCTGTAGATCTCGCGCCCGTATAAACGCGGAATGAGATAGTACATGCTGCCAATTGAAATCAATGCGACCCAGCCCAGTGCGCCCGAATGGACATGCCCGATTGTCCAGTCGGTATAGTGGGATAACGCATTGACCGTTTTGATGGACATCATCGGGCCTTCAAAGGTCGACATGCCATAAAACGACAACGAAACAATCAGAAATCTCAAAACAGGATCAGTACGCAGTTTTTCCCAGGCGCCGGAAAGCGTCATGATGCCGTTAATCATGCCACCCCAGGAAGGTGCCAGCAGGATTAACGACATGACCATGCCCAGAGACTGGGCCCAGTCAGGCAACGCCGTGTAATGCAGGTGATGAGGCCCGGCCCATATATAAACAAATATCAGTGCCCAGAAATGCACGATGGATAATCGATAAGAGTAAATAGGGCGTTCTGCCTGTTTTGGCACAAAATAATACATCATGCCGAGGAATCCGGCGGTAAGGAAGAAACCTACAGCATTATGCCCGTACCACCATTGCACCATGGCATCCTGTACACCGGCATAAGCAGAGTATGATTTGAACAAGTTGACCGGCATTGCAGCACTGTTGACCACATGCAGCAACGCAACGGTGATAATGAAAGCGCCGTAAAACCAGTTGGCTACATAAATATGTTGAATACGGCGTCTGGCAATCGTTGTGAAAAACACTATCGCATATGAAACCCAGACCAGGGTAATCAGAATATCTATTGGCCATTCGAGTTCGGCATATTCCTTGGTCGTGGTAATGCCCAGCGGTAATGTGATAACTGCAGAAAGAATAACAGCCTGCCAGCCCCAGAAACTGAATGCTGCCAGTTTGTCAAAAGCCAGTCGCACATGACAGGTGCGTTGAACCACATAATATGACGTTGCCATCAGCGCACTGCCGCCGAATGCAAAGATCACCGCATTGGTGTGCAGGGCCCGTAACCGGCCATAGGTGAGCCAGGGAATATCAAAATTCAATTGTGGCCAGGCGAGTTGCGCAGCAATCAGAACACCAACGGCCATGCCGATAATGCCCCAGAGTATGGTTACGATGGCGAATTGGCGTACAACCTTGTAGTTATAGGTTTCATCACTCTTAACGGTACTGGTTGTCGTCATAATGGCTAATGAACTCCTAAATCGTGAATGCAGGGCCAATCCCGATACCCCAGAGAATAACTGAAGCGGCCAGCACACCGACTAGTCCAACCATACCGAAGGCAAGCACGGCACTGGCGAAGAGGAATCCGCGTTCTACCGATATCTCCATCATGATTGGAATACCGATATATAAAAGAAATACGGTATAGGCAGTAGCGGGGATGCCGACAATCAAATTCAGCCACAGCAGTGGATAAATCTGCATTACGCCAGTCAGAAATAGCGGTACAGGAATAAATACAGCCAGGATCAGACAACGTCTGAAGGGTTGATCAGCGCCATAAGTCTGCCCCATCCAGCGAATCATCCAGGCAACAGAACAGACAGCGGCAACCAGTACAATATAGTAAATGACAGCGATCAATGCGGCGCTGTCGGTTGTGAGTCGCACCGGCACACTGCCACCGACCTGCCAGCCAAAACGGGTTGTACCGATATAGCCACTGACCGCCGGTATAGCAGCCAGTATCAGCGTCAAACCCAATGCCCCTTGCGCCGGGATATTGCGTTCACGGATGCTGTGCCAGGCTTTGACTGGTTGTATAAATAACTGCCCGATAATCCGCAACATTTGCCAGACTGCCCTCTCGAGTCTGCCGGTATTACCGACTTTATAATTTCCGGTTTTGAAGAACCGGTATTTTCTACGCGGCATGGTCGCATGCCCACCAGGATGCAAACTTGATCCAGATCAAATAAAGTAATTTTTTAGCAGGCGTCAAATTGTCCCATCCTGCATGATAAGAATCCTCATCAAGTAACCGGATTATGGGCAGAATGACTTCACCCGGGACCACTGCTGCACCCCATAGCGAAACCATTACGGCCTGCTTTCATTGCGGCTTGCCCGTGCCGGACGAAATCAGTCTGTTTGTTGATTATCAGGGTGCTGCCCAGCCTGTTTGTTGCCACGGTTGCCTGGCAGTCGCACAGACTATTCTCGACTATGGTCTGGATGACTATTACCGGCATCGAACGGCCGCTGCAGCGACTGCCGATTCACAGCCACTGATCCCGGATAAATTGCGTATTTATGATGATCCGCGGCTGCAACAACATTTTGTCCGTCCACTTGAGGATGGCGAATGTGAAGCTTCGTTGCTGATCGAAGGCATTACCTGTCCGGCATGCATCTGGCTGAATGAAAAACATCTGTATCAACTGGACGGCGTTATTGCTGTACAGATCAATTATTCAACCCATCGCGCCCGGGTACGCTGGGATCCAGCCCGAATAGAACTCAGCCGCATACTCGCTGCCATTCACGCGATCGGCTACCACGCCTCTCCATACCATGCCGAAGAAGAGGAGAAACTGCTGCGCCAGGAGCAACAGACACAGTTGCGACGACTGGGCATTGCCGGTCTTTTTGGCATGCAGATCATGATGATTGCCGTGGCTTTTTATACGGACATCAGCATGGCCATGGATTCAACGATGCAGTCTTTCCTCAAGTGGACATCGCTGATCCTCGTTTTGCCGGTTATTGGTTATTCAGCCATACCATTTGCCCAGCGGGCCTGGCGCGATATACGCAATCATCGCATTGGTATGGATGTCCCTGTCACGCTGGGTATCGGACTGGCTTTTCTTGCCAGTCTGCACGCAACTGTTACCGGTCAGGGCGAAATCTACTACGACACCATTGCCATGTTCGTGTTTTTGTTGCTACTTGGCCGTTTTGCCGAGTTCCGCGTTCGTCGTCACGCGATTGAGCAGGCAAACCGGCTAAAACGCATTCTGCCGGCTACTGCCCGGCGACTTAATCCTGACGGCGGAAGTGTCGAGATAGCGGTACTGGATATTCGTATAGACGATGAATTGTTGATTCTGCCGGGCGAAACCGTGCCCACCGATGGTGTCATCCTGCATGGTGGCGGTGCTCTGGATGAGTCGATGCTGACCGGTGAATACCTGCCAAAGCTGCGGCGCGAGGGTGATGCCGTCATTGGTGGCAGCATTAATGTGGATAACCCGCTGCGTATACGCGTCACGCATGTTGGCCGTGATTCGGTGCTGGCAAAAATCCAGCGTCTGGTCGAACATGCACAATCGGAAAAACCCGCTGCCACCCAGATGGCCGACCGTGTAGCCGGCTGGTTTGTACTCGGCGTTTTATGCATGGCTTCGGTCACGGCACTGTTCTGGATGCAGTACGATCCCGGCCACTGGTTGCCAATCACAGTGGCTGTACTGGTGGTCAGCTGCCCTTGTGCGTTGTCGCTCGCAACACCGACCGCATTGACAGCAGCCGTGTCCGGATTGCTGCAACGTGGTCTGGCCGTGACCAGTGCCACCGCAGTCGAACGACTGGCAAAAGTCACGCATATTGCCTTTGATAAAACCGGCACGCTGACACATGGACATTTGACTCTGCGCCGTACCGAAACATTTTCATACCTGCCGGCCCGCGAGTGCCTCAAGCTGGCGGCAATTATCGAAAGCCAGTCAGAACATCCAATTGCAAAAGCACTGCTGCGCGCCTATGGTGACCAACCTGAAGAAACAGCGCAGTTGGTCAGTAATACGCCGGGCGCCGGCATGTCGGCAGTCATTCAGGGGCGTCGATATTTTATTGGCAAACCGGGGTTTGTTGAGGCAAGCATCGGCCGGCATTGCCGTCAACCATTGGCCCTGCTCTCCAGTGAAGCGGTGGAAAGTCTGATTGTGCTTGCTGATGATGAGAAATTACTGGCGGCATTTGTCCTGATTGACAGTCTGCGGCCCGGCGCAGCTGCATTAATCAGTGCATTGCACAGGAATCATCGCAACACGCTGCTGTTAAGCGGTGACCAGCAGCAGGTAGTAACCAGCGTCGGCAACGTACTCGATATAGGGCATAGTATCGGCGGATTGAATCCACTGGATAAAATGAATTACCTGCGTGATTTACAGCGTCAGGGGGCCATTGTGGCCATGGTCGGTGATGGCATAAATGATGCCCCGGTGCTGGCGGTTGCAGATGTTTCCGTCGTTATGCGACGCGGAGCGGATATCAGCCGCGGGCAGGCTGATGCACTGATGCTGGATGAAGATATTCAATGCCTGGCCAGCGCTATCAAACTCGCTGACAAAACTGCCAGTGTCATCAGACAGAATCTTTTCTGGGCGCTGAGTTACAATACCCTCGCCTTGCCGCTGGCAATGGCGGGTTATGTACAGCCCTGGATGGCAGCTATTGGCATGTCCTGTAGTTCGCTTCTGGTTCTCGCAAATTCCAGTCGTCTGAACAAGCAGCCGGGAGCATAATGGAAATTCTTTACCTGCTAATTCCATTGTCTATTATTCTGGTCATCATTATCGCCGGTATATTTGTCTGGTCCATTCAGTCCGGCCAGTATGACGACCTTGACGGGCCGGGTTATCAAATACTCATGGATGACGATAAAGTCGGCGCAAGTTCAGCCACTAATGCTGACCATGAGAGTGTTGATGAGCTTCATGTCCATGCGAGCCCGTCAGATGCAACAGCGGCACCAGCAAACCGAAACCAATCAGGATAATCCCTGCAATCTGCCGCAAACGCGGTTTCTGCAACCAGTGCTGGAGGCGGCCACTAACAAAACCGGCAGCTACCATCCCGGGTAATGTGCCCAGGCCAAAGCCCAGCATCAGACTGCCCCCGGCTATGGCATCACCCGTAGCCACCGCCAAAAGCAACGCCGAATAAACCAGGCCGCAGGGCAGGAAGCCCCAGATCATGCCGAAAGCCAACGCTCGCGGCAGTGTGTTCACAGGCAATAACGAACGGCCAAACGGCTGCAACTTGCGCCAGACACCCTGCCCCATACGTTCCAGTAATGCCAAACCTTGCGACCAGCCGGCCAGCCGCAGACCGGCAAACACAAGCACAACACCGGCGAGTAACTGCAATATAAACAGACCGCCGGCGACAGTAGTGATTACGACCAGGCTGCCAAGCAAGCCACCCAGCAGCCCTGCCAATGCATAACTGACAATTCGGCCCAGATTAAAAGCAGTAGTGTAAGCAAGCAAAAGCGACTTGCGTGCACGGACAGGTTGGGAAAGGTTGAGACTGAGTGCTGTAATAATCCCGCCACACATCCCCCAGCAATGCAGGGTACTGAACAAACCCAGAGTAAATGCGATCAGCAAACTGCCGGGATCAAGCGCAGAAAGCATAATGCTGTCAGGCTACAGAATTACACTGGTTTTTGTCTGCTACAAAATCACCAACAAGCTCGTGCAACTGCGCACTACTTTTAATTTTTATATAGTGACGTTTTGAATCAATAATATTATTACGCTGCATCTTGCTGAACAGGCGACTCACCGTCTCGGTAGTCAGGCCAAGGTAATTGCCTATTTCCTCGCGCGACATCGGCAGCTTGAATTCAGTACCTGAATAACCAAGATGCTGATAGCGGGCAGCCAGATTGACAAGAAAACCGGCAATACGCTGTTCTGCTGTTTTATTTTTCAACATCAGCAAAAATTCATTTTCAGTTGATATCTCGCGGCTCATCAGTCGATACATCTGCTGGCATAGTCCGTGAATATGCGTACAGGCTTCTTCAAACCTGTCATAGGAAAAAACGCAAACGCTGCTTGTCTCAATGGCCAGAGCGGAACAACCGTGGCGACCGCTATGAATGGCATCAAGTCCGAGCAATTCACCCGGCAAATAAAAACCCAGTATGCGTTCTTCGCCGTGATCGTCGTCAGCATATAACTTGATAATACCTGAACGAACTGCATAGATGGCACTGAATACATCGCCGGTTTCAAATACATATTCACCGCGATGCAATGGCCGTGATCGTTGCGCCATTTTCTCGAATGCAAGCAAGTCATCACGATGCAGCCCCCGTGGCAAACACAGTTCAGACAAATTACACTCGGCACAAGTTGCCTTGACCTTGTCGAAATCAATAACCTGGTGTTTTGCACTCATGCGACCGGCCTTGGAGAAAGTTGGCTGGCCTAATACTATAAATGGTAATTGACACTAATGCAGCCGTGGAAAAGCTGACCCCCTATATCAAGGAGCGAAACAGGCTAAACCTATCGATTAGTACAGAAATTCAGTCAGTTGTAGATTTGAAAGACGAATGCCCTGAAACAGATTGACGCGCTGCAACATAGCATGATTCAACAGTGCGCCAAAAGTGTATCTAATCCTGATGCTGTCCTGCCAGCCTTTTACCAATTTCAATCCTGATCGTGTCATTAGACTGGGTCACTTTCAGCGCGGTAGTATCGGCATCGGCCGGCAATAAAAAGCCGATGCTTGGGCTGGCAATAAGATTATGGTTTTTGTCGTGATAATTATTCCAGAAACCCTGATGGTCGCCACACTGAACCAGCAGCATACTGTCCTTGACGCTCACATGAATATCACTGATCCGGTATCTATCTGTATAAATCAGGGCGAAATAATTATCATCCGTTTCCTCAAAATCAATTTCCGCCGGCGCATGTCCATGCCGGTTGAGGTGCCTGTCACTCAGTTCATGGCCCGGAATATTTCCGACGACAGCATACTCATCGATTGCCTGATGATTCGCATCAGGCAATCGATGTCGCTGTTGAAGTGTATACCGGTCATAGAACTGCATGAAATACACCGCCTATGATGATAATGGTTTCAGAATGATTATTTCGCTGTCGCCGCAGGTTTCTTGCCGGATTTACTGGCCGTATCAGCAGCACCGTTATTAGCGAAATTTTCGAGGCTGCTGCTTTGCATCCACGAATAAATCTCTTCCTGGTTTTTGCTTAATGTTTCCATGACATTCTGGGCATTCTGGAAAAATTTATTCATATATTCAGCCGCCACACCGGACTCAACAGCCAGCATGTCATCGGCTGAATCGGCCCTGGACAATCTCTGTAACTGGGTACTGTTGCAGTCCATGCAGAGATTCAGAAATTCCAGTTGCAACTGCGTCAATTGCTGGGCGGCATTCATATGCAACTTGCGATACTCGTCCATCGACTTGCCTAAATGCTCAAAAGTCTTTTTAATATCCTGATTCGTTGTTTGCATAGCGGGCTCCACTAGATTATTCAAAAATTGCAACAATCACTGATGACCTTATTATTGAGATCCGTTTTCGATTATCCGCGTTAAATTACCTATATACTTTGATCTGCATCAATAAATTGAACTGCCCCGGGAGAGAGCAATCATTATATTTAACTTTAATGGTTAGTAATAACTATCTACAAAGTCTCTATATCTATTAATTCATCTCTGGTTTATGAATAATGCGGGAACAACTCCTGCTTCAAAACCTGAAGAACAGCTATTCTGTCTTCCAAGCCACTGGTTAATAACCATCAAGGATACCTGCTTAGGTTCAAAGAGTCGTCGCAACACTGGCTTATTGTGTTAAGGATAGCAGTTCATCGAGTGCTTCGGCAGGCGTCTTCCATCCGAGTGTTTTACGGGGTCTACTGTTGAGCGTGGCAGCGACCGCATCAAGCTCGCGTTCAGAATATCTGCTGATGTCCGTCCCTTTGGGAAAATACTGGCGCAGCAACCCATTAGTGTTCTCGTTGCTGCCACGCTGCCAGGGACTTCTCGGATCGCAGAAGTAGATCGCCAGACCCGACTCAAGCCTGAGCTGTGCATGTTGCGCCAACTCGGCGCCCTGGTCCCAGGTCAGCGATTTGCGCAGTTGCTCGGGCAACACCACGATCTTCGCGGCGATGGCATCCCGTACGGCCTCAGCGCCGTGACCGGCCAATGCCGGCCCGTTTTTAACACCGGCACCACGAACATGACCGGGCATGGGCGGCAGATGGAGCAACATCGTGAACCGGGTCGTGCGTTCGACCAGGGTGCCGATGGCAGAGCTGTTCAGTCCAATGATGAGGTCGCCTTCCCAGTGGCCGGGGACGGCTCGGTCGGCAACTTCGGCCGGCCGCTGGCTGATCATGACCTCTGGCGTAATAAAGTGCTTGCCGCGTTGCCGTGTCCTGGCGCGTGGCACCCGCAGGGCCCGACCGGTACGCAGGCACGCGGAGAGTTCGCGTCGCAGCGCACCGCGGCCCTGAACGTACAACGCCTGATAAATAGCTTCGTGGGAGATCCGCATCGTCTCATCAAGCGGGAAGTCGACCCGCAGTCGCTGACTGATCTGTTCCGGACTCCAGCAGGTGCCCCATCGCCGGTCTGCCCGCCGGCCATGACGCCGTCCTTTCCAGGGCACATTGGGGCCGGGAATTGGCCTGCCGTCCGCATCGGTGACGGCACCTGCGAGCCGCACCTGTACATAGTCGCGCAGCCGCTGGTTGTCAGCAAGCCTGGCGGTTTTGGGACGCTTCGCCGCTCGTTCGGCCTTCCACTGCGCGACCGTGGCCCGATACGTCAACGTGCCGCCGCGGGTCGCAGCATTACGCCACAGCTCACGCGAGATTGTTGATGGCGACCGGCCCAATTGAAGGGCGATTGCACGAATGCCGAAGTGCTGGGCTTTTAACAGGGCGATTTCCTCCCGCTCTGTCAACGAAAGGTAGCGTCCTGAATGCGGACTCAGGCTGAGCGGCGGCATGCCCCCCGCCGCCCGGAACCAGCGCGTACCGATCGGCTGTGATATACCGCAGTCCAACGCCGCCTCCCAGCTCGAACGGCCTGCGGCAATGCGTTCCCAGAACGCCACTTTGGCCGCCCGTTGAGCGAGACCCGGCCGGCCGGGCGAGCACATGGGCGCTCGCCCGGTCTGTTCGGTTATCCAACCTTGTGGTCGTCCCATGCAACACCTCCTGTTTCCGTATTGAATTGAGATGTTGCGACGATTGATTGATTCCGCCCTGTATGCCTCGCTATCTAATGCTGCTGTTACTCGTCCTGATATCACCATCACAAGTCCAGGCAGGTGACTGGTGGCAACGTGGACTGGAAATGCTCAAGGGTGGTGGTAGTGATACTGCCCGGAGCAGCGCGGCCCTGACGAACGCAGATATTGCCGCCGGTTTACGTGAAGCCCTGCGCGTCGGCACCGGCAATGTTGTCAATCATCTTGCCCGCGAAAATGGCTACTACAATGATCCAAAGGCGCATATCCCGTTACCACAGAGTCTGGACAATGTCCGTGACACTCTGGCAACCATCGGCATGAGTTCGATGCTCGATGATCTGGAATTACGTATGAATCGTGCGGCGGAGCTGGCAGCACCGAAAGCACGCGGTATGTTTGTTGATGCCATTCAAAGCATGACGCTGGATGATGCCCGGCAGATTTACAGCGGCCCGGATGATGCTGCTACCCGCTATTTTCAGGGTCGCATGTCGACGCCGCTGGCAGCTGAATTCAAACCTGTTATTAACACTGCTCTGGCCGAGGCTGGTGCGATACAAAGCTATGACCGGCTGGTCTCGCGGTATGAACAATTACCGTTTGTACCGGATCTGAAAGCCAATCTGGCTGAACATGTCACCGATTATGCTACGAATGCAATTTTTGATTATCTTGCCGTGGAAGAAGCCGCGATACGCCAGAACCCGGCCAAACGTACCACCGAGATCCTGCAGCAGGTATTCGGGCGCTAGATAGCACTTATGCAAAAGACAGCATTGGTATCAGACATTATTCCGGACAAGGTCACGATAAGCATACCAGGTGGCATGCCCGAGTAGTGGATAGATAACGATCATGCCGATGAGATAAGTTAAAAAGCCTGCGGCGGTTAGCGCGACAATAAGGCCGGCCCAGACCAGCATTGCCAGTGGATTAGCCACTACTGCACGGACGCTGATCAGCATGGAATCCAGTGCAGAAACAGAACTGTCGATGATGACCGGTATAGCAACTACTGAAAACACAAAGACAATAAGAGCCAGCATGCCGCCAACAATGACATAAAGCATCAGCTGCAAGGGCGACACGATATCCAGAAAACCACCCCATAGTGATTCATCTATATCCGGAGCAACATTGCCGATAACTGCAAGCAGCACCAGACCTGACAAAAGAAACCAGATCACACTGAAACTCAACAGAATCAGGGCAAAGCGGACAAGCGGTGTCCTGTTTCGGCCCAATGCATCGAGGGAATCATCGAAGCTTGCCGATTCACCCCGTTCATGCCGGCGTGACAACTCACACAGACCCGTTGCCATTATCGGCCCCACCAGCAAAAATCCCGATATGGCCGCTGCCATAAGGTAGACATGATTACTGGCAAACAGCAGTATCACCAGTATCAACCCGGTCACAAGCAGGCCATGCGCTATGCTGGCGCCGGGATGATGGGCCAGATCCTGCCAACCACTGCGGATCCATGACAATGGTTGCGATATCGTTACGTTACGTATATTGAACTGTGTATAGGAATTATTGCCAGTATCGCTGGTAGCACTCATCGATTATCTCCAGAAAATCAATTCACGCAATTGCATATAGCTAAGATAAGCACCTGTTGTCATCAAAATCAAGCATCTGACCCAAAAACTCAGGATTATTCAGGCGCGAAACGGTCATATCGCCGAAAATATCAATAGTTGCCATGTTCTCTCTGGCTACGTAGTCAGCCTCCCGGATGATTTAATTACAGGTTTAACAATCAATATAAGCGCCGGCAACAAAAGCAGATTACCAGCCAGCGCCATGAACATCGCAATACCGGTCATAATTCCAAAATTAATAGTAGGAATAAAATTGGAAAAAGCGAGAATTGCAAACCCGAAGATAATAGCCACTGATGTATAAAACATCGCCTTGCCTATGCTGGTGTGACAACGATCTATTACAGCAGCATAATCATTATGCAGCATATACTCATGCCTGAGACGGTGAATGTAATGAATGGTATCGTCAACTGCAATACCTATCGTTATCGAGGCTATAGTAATAGTCATCATGTCCAGCGGGATACGAAACCAGCCCATTATTCCCAGTATCATGACAGCGGAGAAGATATTGGGAACAATACCTAAAGCAGCAAGTACAAGACTCCGGAACAACAAGATAAAAGTCAGGAAAATTGCCAGCAAAACCACACTCAGTGTCAGAATCTGCGAACGAAACAGACTCTGCAACATATTATTATACAAGACCAGCATGCCGGTAATATTAACTTGCTCTTCATGTAAACCCAGCTTATTAACAAGATGAGCGTTAATGTCGTCAATCAATTGCTTGCGATTAAGCAAGGGATCTGACTCGACCACTCTTACACTGAAGCGCGCCTGATTCGCATCATCAGAGAGATAGGGGCTTATAAAGTCTTTGCGGATTTCTTCCGGCACGCTTTTGTTTATAATTGCCAGCTCGAAAGCATCCAGCTCACCACCTTGTAAATTCTCTGCAATACGCACAATAACCGCAATAGAAAGCACCTTACCCACTACATTTATACCATTTAGGTAATCTTGAGTATCTTTCAATACATCCATCATTGCAGGATTCAACCAGTAGCTGGCAGCTTCATGAACATGGCCAGGAAACATAAATTCCAGCTCGTCGTCATAATCATCTGATTGGTTAAAATCAAGATACTCCTCGTCAGGGTCAAGTATAATATCCAGCGGAGTTGTTCCACCAAGTTCCTTGTCTATAACAATCATTCCCTGATATATCTCAGTTTCTGACTTGAAATTATCAATGAATCGATTTTCCACCTTAAGCTGCATCATCCCTGCGCCAACTATAAAACTTGTAACAAGAAAGCTTGCGATAATTATGCGAGGTGACTGGTGCACCAGACTTGATAACCACGATGTAAACTTACGAGTAAAGTCACGACTGGAAGGAGCACTGACAGATGCCATCAGTGAAAGCGCTGCCGGGAATAACAAAAAACTGATTACAAATGCCACACTGAGGCCCAGAATCATAATCCAGCCAAAATCAATGACTGGCCTTATGTTACTGACAACCAGTGAGGCAAAAGCAACAATAGTAGTCAATATGGTATAAAAACACGGCTTGGCCATCGATCTTACAGTTTCCAGAGTCAGCTGATAGTGCGGTAATTCGGGGCTTTCGATCTGCAAATCACGAAATCTGACTATCAGGTGTACCGTCAGAGACAATGTGATTATCAGCAGGATGGACATGAAGTTGGATGATATAACTGTTATTTGCCAACCCAGAAATCCCATAAGACCAAACATTACAATTGCAGTGACTGAACAGCAAAACAACGGTAAAAGCACCCATCTGGGATGATGAAAGAACACCGCCAGAACAATTATCAGGAACGCAAAAACGCCTGCTCCAAAAACAATTAAATCAGAGCGTATATACTCAATAATATCAACCACTATCATGGGCAGCCCGCCCAAAAATGTCGCAGCCAGATGGCGTTCACCTTCCATGATTTTGCGTACAGTTGCTATATCCCTGGTTCGGCTTTGCAAGACTTCTGAATTATGTTGTTTTATCTCACTGTTTATACGTTCAAGTTCATTCTTCTCGATTTTATCAAGGCCAATATTTTCCTGAATATCATAAAGCTCCTGCCTTTTTTGTAACAGGGCATTCTGTTTATCATCAAATTTGAAAATTATCTGCAAGGCCGTTGTATTACCGTCCTTGCTTACCAATAACTCCTGATAAAATGGATTCGACATAAACTCCTGCATCGCAACTTCCTTGTCGACACCACCAGAATCAAGTGTTTCGAGTTCACTTCCAAGCTCTGACAAGCTTACATTTGCGTTATAAATAACAGGAGCATCAAGAATTGAATTAACTTTTTCTACACTTTCCAACGCCTTGAACTGATCACGCAAGGACCTCAACCCCTGCAGGGAATCCTCGGACAGGAGCTCATCATAAGGAGCGTAAGTGACGACCAAAAAATCATCCGTACCGTATGTTTCCCGAATTTCACGATAGTAATTCAGACTCTCGTCATTCTCCAATACCAGCGATTCAGCTGAAGCATCCAGCTCGGTTTCCAGTGCAAACCAGGCTGCCATCAGGGTCAATATGGCAATACCAATCAGCACATGCCAGGCCCATACAGACACCAGTTTTTGATAGCTACTGAACAGATATACTTTCATATGTTTAAATAGCCGGATTATTCCCGGGAATAATATATATTGGACGATATTATTACATTAATTAATAAACAGCGATTGTGATATGAATCATAGTGAAATTCCATCAGATCCAGAACAACTCGGACGACTCGTAGCTGCACTACAGAAGCCAGGCTGTTTTGAGCATACGGTGAAACATTTTGAAATCATCGAGACCCATATTTCAATTGTTTTGCTGACCGGTGAATATGCCTATAAATTCAAAAAACCGGTTGATTTCGGCTTTG
Organism: Gammaproteobacteria bacterium; assembly: GCA_040905025.1. Classification (GTDB taxonomy): domain Bacteria; phylum Pseudomonadota; class Gammaproteobacteria; order Methylohalomonadales; family Methylohalomonadaceae; genus JBBDSJ01. The sequence goes on along the minus strand of JBBDSJ010000025.1, from coordinate 2,431 downwards.
TTGATTTTACTACGCTGCAAAAACGAAAACATTACTGCGAGGAAGAATTGCGGCTCAACAGCCGGCTGGCACCAGAGATTTATCTTCAGGTTGCAAGCATTACAGGCAGCATTGATATGCCAAGACTCGATTCCGGGCCCGCCATTGAGTACTGCGTCAAGATGCGCCAGTTTCCGCATAGCGCCGAGCTGCATAACGCATTGGCACAAAACAAGGTCGATCAGAGCGCATTCCGTGAACTTGGCACGGCCATAGCCTGCTTTCATGAACATGCCGAGGCAGCCGATCAAAGCAATGATTATGGCAGCTTTGATCAGGTACGCAATCAATGCCTAGAAAACTTCAGCAGCATGGCTGATGGACTGCCGGGACTGCCTGTTGCAGACGATTTATCCATGTTAAAAACATGGACCGGACAACAACTCAGTGAACAGCAAGAACTGATTGAATCACGCCGCAAAAACGGTCGCGTGCGTGAGTGTCATGGTGACATGCATGTAACCAATTTGATCTGGCTGCAGGATACCATCCAGGTATTTGATTGCATTGAGTTCAACCCGGAGTTGCGCTGGATCGACTGCATGAGTGAGATTGCCTTTCTGCTTATGGATCTTGATATGCGCCAGCAAGCTGACAAGGCACATGTGTTTCTTGATGCCTATCTGGAATACGGGGGCGACTATAGCGGCTTGCCGTTATTGCCGCTGTTTTATGTGTATCGTTCGCTGGTGCGCGCCAAGATCGCATTTTTACAGGCACGGCAAGATAGCCATAAAACTGACACCGGCCTGCTGGACCGTATAGGCAAGCATATACAGCTTGCACGCAGTTCTATAGAAATATCAGCACCAGCCTCAATTATTATCACAACCGGGCTATCCGGTTCCGGTAAAACAACAATTACCGAACCCCTTATCCCGGCGACGGGTGCCTTGCGCGTGCGTTCTGATGTTGAGCGCAAGCGCCTCGCTGGCCTGAACGCCACAGACCGGAGTCACAGCAAAATCGGTCAGGGTCTGTATGCCGCCGGACATACACAGGAGACTTACCAGCATTTGCGCGATTGCGCCCGTGCGGTAATATCGGCGAAACATCCGGTTATCATCGATGCGACATTTCTAAAATTGTCCCAGCGCCGCATGTTTCAGGAGTTGGCAACTGAACTCAATGTGCCCTACCGGATTCTGGATTGCCAGGCACCGGAATCCATATTGCGCGAGCGTATTGACCAGCGCCGCGGCGATGCCTCTGAGGCAGACCAGCA
>JBBDSJ010000025.1:0-1067 GCA_040905025.1 Gammaproteobacteria bacterium | reverse complement strand
TATTGCGCGAGCGTATTGACCAGCGCCGCGGCGATGCCTCTGAGGCAGACCAGCATGTTCTAGACCGGCAACTGAAAACGGCCGAGCCACTGACTGAGCAGGAGCAAGCCTTTGTTGTTAGTCTGGATACCACCGCCGAACCACTGACTCCGGCAGAACTTGCCGGGCGTCTGGGTTTGACTGTTATCGTTTAACTGTTACCGGACAGGCCCCGGACAAGTACTGAACAAGACAATACGCCGGACTGCGACATTCTGTCACTTCCCGCCAGCGGCCAGATTCCTATACTGGCAACTTTTATCTTGCCCAAATCCCTGAAATTATGTCGTTCATATCGCCATCTGCCAGCCTGTCTGGCTGCAAAATATTGTATCTTGCCTGCCTGCTTGTGCCATTTGCCAGCCATGCGGAGCATGCTGTACTTCCGGATGTCACGGTCGAGGGCAGCCAGCAAACCCAGCCCATTTCACTGCCATCGATACAACAGGCTCGTGACCGCTTGAATCTTGCGCCGGGCGGCGTCGATGTCATTGATGCCGAACAATACAAACAGGGTCGCTCCAGCACACTACGCGATGTCCTCGGCTGGTCGCCCGGTGTATTCGTGCAACCGCGGTTTGGCTCGGAGGAGTCACGCCTGTCAATCCGCGGCTCCGGCCTGCAGCGTACTTTTCACCTGCGCGGCATCAAGCTGTTACAGGACGGGGTACCGCTCAGTCTGGCTGATGGCGGCGGTGACTTTCAGGCCATCGAACCACTGGCACTGCAGTCGGTTCCGCGATGATGCCGTATTTGGCAACAATCAACTGGCTGGTTTTCCCGAGCATGTTTACCGCGCCGAGCTCGTTTACCATACGCCATCCGGTTACCACATCGACCCGAATATCGAAAGGGTGCCGAGTGATGCAGCCGGTTGACCACGCCAATACCCTGTTTGCCGAGAGCTATGCCATTGTTCGCCTGAAAGCAGGTTACCGGCGAGCAAGCGGTATTTCGGTATTCATCGAGGGCCGGAATCTGGCTGATAAAAAATACGCGGCCACCACGGGCGTCATTACCAATGCCAA
>JBBDSJ010000024.1:8895-10778 GCA_040905025.1 Gammaproteobacteria bacterium | reverse complement strand
AATAGTCCAGAAATGCCTGGCGAATGGCATTGGTGCTTAATGGCTTACTCATTGAGTTCAGGGTTCGGGGCTAAAGTTATCGTTTTGGTAAATTTCATTCTGGTACATCATTATTCTTCATAAAAATCATCATCCAGCGCATGGCGTACATGCGCTGCGCTGAAACCACGTTGCTGCATGAAGCGTAATGCCCTGGCATAGGCCTTGCGATCGCGGCGATCTACCACACCAAAACGCCGCGCCAGCACATCGGCGGCACGGCGACTCCAGTCGGGATCATTCAGATCAAGAAATTGATCTGTCACAGCGGCGTCAACACCGCGACTGCGCAGGGCCTGGATAATATAGAGTGGCCCGTAACCCTTTTCGGTACGCTGATTGACATAAGCCTCGGCATAACGCGTATCACTCTGCAAACCGGCATTCGCCAGTTCATCCAGTACCGCCGTTATTTCGCTATCAGCATAACCGCGAACAGTCAGTTTCTGCTGTAACTCCTGGCGACTGTGTTCGCGCCGCGCCAGCAAACCGATGGCACGCTCACGTATATCGCTTGAATCATCGCTCAGGCTTCGGCCTCTTCAGCTTTGCTTTCAGCTTTGGGTTTGACGTCCGGCAACGCAGCGGCACGAATATTCTGCTCGATTTCATCGGCAATTGCCGGGTTTTCCTTCAGAAACTGGCGTACGTTTTCCTTGCCCTGGCCAACCCGGTCACCCTTGTAGCTGTACCAGGCGCCGGATTTTTCAATCAACTCATGCTTGACGCCGAGCAAAATGATCTCGGCTTCGCGCGAGATACCCTCACCGTAAAGAATATCAAACAGCGCTTCCTTGAACGGCGGCGCGACCTTGTTCTTGACCACCTTGACGCGGGTTTCATTACCGATAACTTCATCGCCCTGCTTGATGGCACCGATACGACGGATATCCAGCCGCACCGAGGCATAGAATTTCAGTGCATTGCCACCGGTGGTGGTTTCCGGGCTACCGAACATCACGCCAATCTTCATGCGGATCTGGTTGATAAAAATCACCATCGTGTTCGAGCGCTGAATATTCGCCGTCAGCTTGCGCAACGCCTGCGACATCAGCCGCGCCTGCAGGCCCATATGGCTGTCACCCATTTCGCCTTCGATTTCAGCTTTCGGCGTCAGCGCCGCAACGGAATCGACAATCACCAGATCCACCGCACCGGAACGTACCAGCATATCGGTAATTTCCAGCGCCTGTTCACCGGTATCCGGCTGCGACACCAGCAAATCATCGACCTGAACACCCAGTTTGCGGGCGTACACCGGGTCCAGCGCATGTTCGGCGTCAACAAACGCGGCGGTACCGCCAAGTTTCTGGATTTCGGCAGCCACATGCAGTGACAGGGTGGTTTTACCGGAAGATTCCGGCCCGTAAATCTCGATCACACGGCCACGCGGCACGCCGCCGATACCGAGCGCGATATCCAGGCTCAGCGAACCGGTCGACACGGCCTCAATATCACGGGCCACGCCGTCATCGCCCATGCGCATGATTGAGCCTTTGCCAAACTGCTTTTCAATCTGTCCGAGCGCTATCCCTAACGCCTGCTTTTTCTTGTCATCCATTATGATTTCCTTCGCGGTTGAGTGCTGATTTTGATGCTGCAAATTATCACACGAACAGAGCCGCAAATCACGCGCCGCTGTCTGCCTGTTTCAACCAGGATGCGGGTTCACCGCAGATAATGCCGGCAATTCAGCCCGGTCTGTCGCGGGCTTAATCCGGTGTCAGATCCAGCACGCCCTGCAGCGCCAGTACGGCCGCCTGGCGGCGAATCGCGGCGCGGTCACCCCGCAAATAAACCGTCGCGGTCACCAGCACGCCATCGCGCCGGCCCCAGCCGAAACA
>JBBDSJ010000024.1:0-8795 GCA_040905025.1 Gammaproteobacteria bacterium | reverse complement strand
GCAAATAAACCGTCGCGGTCACCAGCACGCCATCGCGCCGGCCCCAGCCGAAACAGACCGTGCCGACCGGTTTGGTTTTCGCACCACCGTCCGGGCCGGCGATACCACTGACCGACACGGCAATATCGGCATCACTATGCGCCAGCGCACCGGCGACCATCTCCGCAGTAATTTCTTCGCTGACTGCCCCGTATTGATCCAGCGTCGCAGGTAAAACATCCAGCTGCTCGGATTTCGCGGCATTGGAATACGTCACAAAACCGCGCTCAAACCAGCCGGAACTGCCGGCAATACGCGTTACCCATTCCGCGACCATGCCGCCGGTACACGATTCCGCCGTCACCAGCGTCCAGTCATGCGCCTGCAAGGCCTTGCCGACCTGCTGCGCCAGACGTTGTGGCCGTACCGGCGTAATTGAAGCGGAAGCGGTTGTTTTAGTCATTTTATAAATTAACGTTATGAATTACGCCGATGGCGAAAAAAATTCTGCAGTAACTGACTGCATTCGTCTGCCAGCACGCCAGCCGTGACTTCGACATAATGATTCAGTTCGCGCGTACCGAGAATGGTAAACACGCTGCCAGCAGCACCGGTCTTTGGATCATGTGCGCCGAAAATCACGCGGCGAATACGCGCCTGAATAATCGCCCCGGCGCACATCGCACACGGCTCCAATGTGACATATAAATCACAATCCGGCAGCCGGTAATTTCCCAACCGGGCAGCAGCGGCACGCAACGCAATCATCTCGGCATGCGCGCTGGGATCATGACTGCCGATCGGCCGGTTCCAGCCCTGAGCGATAAATTCATTATCCTTGACGATGACTGCACCGACCGGGACTTCACCGGCGGCTTCGGCCTCGCGTGCCTGTAACAAGGCCTGCTGCATCCAGTGAGAATCGTCAACATCCGTCATACGCATTGAACCGGATAATAAAATCCACTTGCAAGACAATAATCGTTCATATTCTTATACAGCGTGTTTTAGTTCTTCACGGATTATTCTACGCAAAGTGCTTTCAAGTTCTTTATCATGTGCTCGAATATACTCCCGCAAAGCATCATTGATCAGTGTTTGATAATTTCCACCACCGCTTGCATGCACACGATTCTTGAAATGCTCGATAATATCGGCATCTAACCGTATCGTTATCCGAACTTTATTTGGATCAGCTTTAATGACAGGACCGCGCCTTCCTTTTGAAAAATCATCAGCCATAGTGATCAAGACCTTGGTAGTATTGCTTGATTTCAAGTTTTGTTGCGGATCGGGCAGAGATTATTCGTATACAATCATCACCACGCCCGGTATGCACAACATAGAGAACTTTTAAGTAGGGACCTAGCCCCAGAGTTTTGAATCGAAGTTCATTTACATCCCTATCCTCAATTGTTAAGGCATTTTCATCTTCGAGTGCAATGACGGCATCGGCAAAGTCGATTCCGTGCTTGCTGAGGTTCAGCCGCCTTCCGTGGATCCCATCCATAGTTCATAAGCTAATTGTATGTACATATAGTGTACATTTCAAGTGTAATTTTTTCCTCGTTTTTCAATGGCATAACGCCAGTTCAAGATGCGCCTGGGACAGACATCATTCTTGAAACACTGGCTATGCGCTTGAAAATTATGTCATATTAGACATATATTGTACGCCATGAGTCCAAAGGACAAGCCATTGGTTTGGCTATATGGAGCGGTAAGGACGCCACCCTTCTCGGCTGCTGCCCGACTGCAAGCAGGCTATCTTCTGCGGCTCTTGCAGCGCCAAGAAAAGCTTTCCATGCCACATTCAAGACCAATGCCATCCATCGGGCCTCACTGCCATGAGTTGCGCATTACTGATAGCGACAAGATCTGGCGGATAGTCTACCGAATTGACTCTGATGCCATTGTTATTGGTGACGTGTTTCAGAAGAAGACCGCGGCCACACCGGCGAAAGTCATTGATGTATGTAAGTCCAGATTCAGGATATACGATCATGCAAAAGAGTAAACGAAACAAACTGGAAGCGGCTGGCTGGAAAGTGGGTAATGCTGACGAGTTCCTCGGCCTCACAACTGATGAATCTGCATTCATTGAGATGAAACTGGCACTCAGTCATTCTCTGCGCCAGCGTAGACGCAAGAACAAACTTAGCCAGGTAGAGTTAGCCAAAATGGTCCACTCCAGTCAGTCGCGCATTGCCAAAATGGAAGCTGGCGATCCGAGTGTATCTATCGATCTGATCATGAAATCACTGCTTGCTCTCGGCGCCTCCCCCAAGGATGTGGCAAAGGCGATAACCTCGGACACGTCTCAAGCTGCATAACAGATCAATTCAGTGACGTGCGTTAGCGCGTCCATTGCAGTGCCTTGTCATGCGCTATTCTCCTTAACCTGCGTTCAGGTGACTCATACTCACCCAGGTGCGCGCGCATCAGACTTTTCCAGAGTTTGCCGTGGTTGGGGACGAAGAAGTGCAGCAGTTCGTGCACGATGACGTAGTCCCATATCTCGGCGTCCAGGGAAAGCAATTCGTCATTGAAATTCAGATGTCCGGCCGTGGAACAGGAGGCCCACTTGTTGCGCATGGGGCGAACCCCCAACCAGATAATCGTCACATCGAGTTCTTTCGCCCAATACCGGACGCGCTGTTTGAAAGCATGTTTCCTGTCCGTGCTGGTCATGACTTAAATCCTGTCCGCCCGCTCCAGCAACGAAAACAGTTCATCCACGATCGTGGTGACATGATCCAGATCATCGGTCTCGGCAAAGATGGCGAAGGTGACCTGCTTGCGGAGTTCACGTAACGCGTTCTCGCTCCGCTTCCAGTTGGGGAAATCCGCGAAGGCCTGGCGAATCTTGCGGCTAACGGTTTCCGCGTTCGAAATCTTTGCGTCCAGCAGACCCCGATAGACGAAGTACGTTAATCCGTCGAATGACTTCTCCGCCTGCTCCTTCTTGCGCGTCTCGTTCGTTTCCACTTCCTCGAGCAACGCCTCCAACGCCTCGGCCGTGTTTACCTGGCGATCTTCAAAGCTTTCCTGCACAGCGCGTGCCCGGTCGGCCATGGCGATCAGAAACGGATCATCGCTCTGTTCTTCCGCCAGCTTCTCGATACTTTTCACCAGGTTGATGACCTTGGTCGCCTCGCCCTCTTTTCTCTCGACGAGGTACTTCACCGTGTCCTCGTTAATCTTCAGCGTTTCGCCCGGCGCCTGGATGCCGTAGGTGCCGATCTTTTCCTGCACTAGCTGGTTGGTTTTCCGCAGGAAGTCCCGATCTACCTGCACGTGCCTGGTGTAGGCCTTTCGCACCACGTCGTAAACTGCGCTGAGGGTCGTGTAGTTCTCAATGAACGGGCGCAGGAATTTGTCCGGCGAGATGATTTCATAGAGCATCTCGACCTCTTTGTACTCCTTGAAGAACTCTTTGCGGCGCTCGGGGTCGCGAAAGTGTTCGATCAGTTTATCGACGTCCTTGTCGTTGAAGTTCTGCTCGATGAGCGCGAGATACTCGGGCGCCTTCTGTTCCATCTTGTTCTGGAACAGCAGCTTGAGCAGTTTCAAATCCTTGACGATGGCGTTGATCTCTTCGCTGTCGAAGGCAAGTGCCTTTTCGAGCTTGTCGAAGATGCCGACGAAATCCAGAACGAAGCCGTGCGGCTTCACCATTTCCTGGGCTTCATTCTCGTAAGGCCTGTTCACGCGAGCAATAGCCTGAAGCAATGTGTGGTCGCGCATCGGCTTGTCGAGATACATGGCGTAAAGCACCGGCGCGTCGAAGCCGGTGAGCAGCTTCTCAGTGACAATGAGAATCTTCGGCTGCTGCCCGAGCTTGCCAAAGTTTTTGCGAATCTGACGTTCTTTCTTCGGATCGAGATGGAATTCCTTGAGCAGCTTGGAGTCATTGTTATTCCCCGTGTAGACCACTTCGGAATATTCCGGTGGCAGGAACTGATCAAGCGCATGCTTGTAATGCGCGCAAGCCTCACGATCGACGCCGACAAGAAAGGCCTTGTAGCCCAGCGGCTCGACGTTCTCGCGGTAGTGCGTGGCGACGAACTGCGCGACTTTCTCTATGCGCTCCTTGCCCTTGAGGAAGTTTTTCAGGTTCACTGCCCGCTCGAGAATCTTGTTCAGCTCTTCAATGTCGGCAACGCCCTCGGCTTCCGCAAGCGAAAGAAACTCGGCGTCCAGCGTCTCGTGCGGGACAAGCATTTCGTTGGGGGCAAGCTGATAGTAGAGCGGCAGCGTGGTGCCGTCCTCGATGCTGTCGGCGATGGAATACTTGTGTAGATAACCCTGATCGTCTTCACAACCGAACGTCTTGAAGGTGCCTTTGCCGTAGACGGTCTTGTCCACCGGTGTGCCGGTGAAGCCGAGAAAGGTCGCGTTTGGCAAGCCGGCCATGAGGAAGTTGCCAAGATCGCCACCCGTTGTGCGGTGCGCTTCGTCGATGAGCACGTAAATGTTCGTGCGCGTATTGAGGTTCGCCGGCATGTCGCGGAACTTGTGAATCATCGTCACGATAATGCCCCGGTAGTCGTCCTTCAGCAGCTTGTTCAGCCGGGCGATGCTGCTGGCATGCTCCAGATTACCGAGACCAAGTGCGGCGAGATTCTTAAGCATCTGATCTTCCAGCTCGTTGCGGTCGATCATCAGCAGCACGGTCGGCTTGCCGGCCGCCTTGTCGCGGAAGAGCCGCTCCGCCGTCTTGATCATGGTGAAAGTCTTGCCGCTGCCCTGGGTATGCCAGACAAGACCGCGGGTGCGCTCCGGCTGCAGGGCGCGCTCGACGACCGCACTGACCGCGCCGGTCTGGTGCTGGCGCAGGACATATTTATTCAGCTCCTCGTCCTTTTCGGCGAATATGATGTAGTCCTTCAGAAAGGCCAGCACCTGCGAAATCGTGCAGAAGCTCTTGAACTTGGCTTCCAGCTTGCCGACATCCTCGTGTTTCCAGTTGAAAATATTCCGCCGCACCGTATTCCAGGTCACTCCGTAGGAAAAACCAATCGCATCAGTGGCGGTAAAGAGCTGCTGCGGGACAAAGAGCTCGGGCGTCTCGCGGTGGTAGCGGCGGATCTGATCCACGCCCAACGCAATGGCCTCGTCCTTGTTGGCGTTCTTGCATTCGATCACCAGCACGGGAATGCCGTTGATGAGAAAGACAACATCCTCCCGCGTGCCGTAGTGGCCGTTGTGAAACGCCCACTCCTCGGTGACCTCAAAGACGTTGTTCGCCGGGTTTTCGTAATCGATCAAAACCAGATCGTGTTCGCGGTTAGCATCCGCGTCGAAAAACGTGCCGCGATTGCGCAGGTGGTTGACGAATTCCCGGTTGCCGTAGATATCGGTATGCAGATGACGAAACTGCCCAAGCAAGGCACCTTCGCCCTCGGCATAGCGCGGATTGAATTCCCGCACCTTGGCATCGAGCAGATCATCGAAGAAGAGCGAACGGTTTTTGGCACGATCGGCGGATGGTGCATCAGGATCAAAACCGCGCCGCCGCTCCGCTTCCGCGCGAGGCACAAATGTCCAGCCGACGTTTTGCGCATACGCCAGTATTCTCGCTTGGACTGTTTTGTGTTCGGCGGGAACAGGCATGATATTCAGTGTTTATCCGGTTTTTGCAAGTAACCTGAGTTTTTCTATTAATTCAGGAAACCGTGCCTGACTTGCTGAATCTCCCGGCAGATATCCCGGCAGCGCATCCTGAAAGGCAGGCGTTTCGAGTAATCCCCTGAGTTGTTCACCAATATATTGCTTCAGTGCTTTGTCTGACGTATTTACTTCCGTTATGAGTTCATCCCTGCCGTCGATCACGGAGATAACATCCTCAAGATCATGACTGGCCAGAAAATCATTATTGCCACGACCTTTGAACGCTTCGATCTTGGAGGCAATAAATACCGGCGGAGAAACAAGATTGATTTCCTGACCGCCCGGCAGCCTCACCCTTTCAGCAGACCTTATTGCCAGCGGATACCAGCGATTGTGAAAATCCAGCACGCCTTTTTCAGAAGGCATGAGATCCACCAGTATCCCGTCTCTTATCCAGCGGCATATGGGTGCATCTTCGGAGACATCATGCTGAAAGCCCCTGGTTTCGAATAATCTTTCAACCGCATGATAGTCTTTAATCGATGTAACTTCCGCAATCACATCCACATCCTTCGTCGGACGGACACGCTGCGCCCGTTCTGTAGTAATCAGCAGACCGGCGGCACACCCGCCCACAAATACGAGGGAATCACACAACTCATCCAATGCCATCACAACCGGTACCAATATTTCCAGATTCGGATCGCCCCTGATGCCAACCTGTTTCACTGTAAACTTTCCTCCAGATGTTTTTTTGCCAGTTCGCGCTCCCTGACCTGGCCGGTTCGCAAGGCATCAAATAAAGCCAGCAGTTCATATAAACCTTCATCTTCCATTGCCGCCAGCGGTAATTTCTCATACAAGGGCAATAGCGCCATCCCCCTGACCTTACCCCGGGGATGAGGCCATACCGGTACCGGCTCACTGGAAGATGCCAGCAATTCCTTGAGCGGAGAAACCCCATGTGCGGTCGGGAAACCGATGGTCATCTCGCCACGTACCGCAGGGTAAGCAAAGGCGGCGCCATAAACGATAAACTGACGCAATGACTGCATGATTGGCCGGGGCTTGTTTTCGGATTGATAAAAAAGCCGGGCGGCAATCAGGCGTTGCACGGCAGCATGCGCCTCGAAACGCGACAGATACATGGATTGACCAAGCTCTGCATAGGGTAACCATTGATCATGTATCGATACGAATTTTAACGCTATAGCCAGATCCTGGGGCTTCAATACCCATTGGCGGGTACTGGCCCGTTTCATGGCAACCGATTTTTCCTGTGATTTGGCTCTGTTCATATGCTATATGCATATAGCATATGATACTTATAGGTTCAAGTATTTATTGAATAAAGCATTAATTATATGCCGTATGCATATAGCATACGGGTTTCAGTAGGGACCAATGGCCTCGGCGTATTCAAGGATCCGGGCCTGGACGGTTTTGTGTTCGCCGGGTTTCATCAGAAATCCTTGAGCCTGAGTGCTTTCTGAATCTGATCGCGTTGTCCGGGCTCAACACCGGCATCATTGGCAAATTGTTTCCAGCGTGACACCGACTGTTCTACTTCATCAACGATTTTTTTATCCCGCCCGCGTTTCATTGAAGCCGTTTTGGCACAGGCCTTTAAATCTTCCCTGTTAAAACTATCCCGCTTGCTATTGATCGTCATCTGGTGAGTACCAGTCCATTTACCTGATGGATTAAAACTGTAGGTCATATCAAAAGCCGGCGACAATGACCATCGCCCGGACTTGTCCATCAGGAAGGCAATATTCTTTACATGATCATCCTGATTCCTTGCGATCACATTAAAAACCATACGGCGAAACTGCTCCTCAATATCCTCCATCGGCAATTCAAGCTGACGCATCACCAACAATGCCTGTTCATAGGAATACGCACCCGCCAGATTGTAATCGAAATGGCCGAGCGCACAGAGCGACTGCATCTGCAGTTTTTCACCACCATCAAGACGGTCAAACCGGCGCGACATGAAATGTCGTCGATTGTTCTCTTCGAACAAACGACATTCACTCATGGTAATCCCGGCAGCTTTCGCCATTTTTGAATAGGCATATTCGATCACGCCATAACCCCTGGGATCTTCCATTTCCTTGTCCTTGTTGCCACTGACGCCATCAAATTTCAATATCCAGTAACCAAAACCTGACTTTGTCTCTACCTGTCCGGACAGCACTTCATTGGTTTTCGGGTTCCAGGCAATTACCGCCTTGGCTCTTGCTCCGCCAGCAGACGTACCCACCTGGAGTATATCGGCCAATGCCTTTTCTTTACTCTCGTCGCCAAACGATACCTTGAGGCCATCTCGCAGCGTCAGAATCTCGGATGCCAGTTCCACCAGTTGATCCACTTCCAATTTCCTGGAGTCGGATCGTTTCGGACCTTGTGCTGGTTTGTATTCCAGCGCCCCCATGCCACGGTCGCCGGTATAACACAACCGTTCGACCGCATTAAACGATCCCGGCGTCCGGCCCTGCCGCGCCAGCCAGGTATCGATCAAGGCATTGCCAAACCGGTCCGGTAAGGAATCGGCCAGTAAACCGGGCAAACCATAAAAGGTTTTTGCAGGTAGCTCGGGAAAGGAATAAACACGCGCGGATAACGGCATAGTGATCGGTGAGACTTCAATACCGCTTTGCGCAAACTCACTGTCGTATTCGAATGCCGCGACATCTTCCCCCTCTGCCAGTGATACTGCGCCGATTGTCCGTCCCCACAGTACAACTTCCGCAACCGTGCTCATGTCTCATCATCCCAGGTCCACGGCTTTCCGGAATCTCCCGGCTTACGACTTTTTGATGCGCGTTGCCGGGTCTTGCCCTTGCGCTTCAACAAATCCATCGGCCTGGGTCCGGACTCCGGAATCAGGCTGTCCAGTCCGGATACGGCGTCCAGCACCCGCAGCACGCGAACCAGCGTGTTCAACTGTGATGTTTGCCCTGCCTCGATGCGTTCGAGCGTGCGCTTGGCGATACCCGCCTGCTCGGCCACCGCTGCCTGGGTCAGCTGCAATTCAACCCGGCGACGGGCAATGCGCGCGCCCAATTCGGCCAGCACGGCATCATCTGTGAGTAAATCCGTAATTTTCATAGTCGTTAAGTATTGCGAATATGTCGGCTAAATTGTTGCGTATTCCGGCGAAGATGAACACCGATTCCGGACGAACGTGAACACCTGAT
>JBBDSJ010000023.1:0-1776 GCA_040905025.1 Gammaproteobacteria bacterium | reverse complement strand
TCAGTCACCTGCGTCACTTGTTCCAGACGACCGTCGGCATCGTTATCACGTAATTGCAATAACCCGCCCAACCCCAGCCGCAGATTTCTCAACGTGGCAAAAGTGTCACCATTGGGAGCCACCGCAATATGCCGGACAAAACCGAGATTATCGGCCACAACCCTGGCACAAAAGCCGCTCGGCAGTATCAAACCACCATTGTCGGCGTCACATTCCGACGACGCCTGCCGCTGTTGCTCCGGACCAATCCGCCCGCTGTCCCGATCGCAGGCGGCGAGTCCGGGAAGCAATATAGCGCCGAACAGGGAAACCAGACTGCAGCAACGGAATTTTGATGCTGATTTCATATCACACTGTTATAATCAAGAGTTTGATAATTACCGGTTTACGCAGGATTTTCAGTCGCGCTGAGGTCAGCCGGGCAACCTCCAGCAAGCGTGTAATCCTTCATGTAACAATTAAACTTTTATGACATCTAATGAGTATACACACAACACTTTTTGCCTGCTTAGTACTGCTGCTTGGCAGCGCCAACACCGCTCACGCGGTCGACAGTCAACAACTACTGCGCAAGGGCATAAACGCCTATGAAGCCGGCGCTTATCGCGATGCTGCCAATATCCTGGAGCAAGCAAAAACGAATGCTACTGCCACCACTGATCACTATTTGTGGCTGGGCCGCAGTTACGGTCGTCTGGCAGAGCAGTCGGGTTTTCTCAGTGCCCTGAGTCTGGCGATTGAAACACGCCGTAATCTGGAACGGGCGATTGAACTGGATAGTGAAAATATTGCCGCAATGAAAGACTTGCTGAAATTTTACTCACAAGCACCGGCATTGGTCGGCGGTGGTCGTGACAAAGCCGAAAAACTGCGTGAGCGGTTGGCGGATATGCACCAAACACAACGTTATGAAGACTATCAGCAGCACAGTGGCTCATAATCGCAGGGCCCGCCCTTGTTCATCAGGCAATACCGGCTGCGCGGAAACTACACCGGCATTTAGCGGTCGTAATGTTGGCAGACAACAGATGATTGACGAATCAAATACAGTGAAAAAATACATGCCCAAAATCTTTTTTCAAAGCATTTTCATTGCCCTGCTGGTACTGGCAGGCAACAGCCAGGCCGAGACGCCTGTCGTTGATGCTGATGAATTGCAATCCACCGAGCAGCACCAACGTGCGACTCAAATTATCAATCATATTCTGAAGTCCTATCATTACAAGCTCACCGAGCTTGACGATGCACTGTCTACCGAGATTTTTGATAACTATCTTGAAAGCCTGGATCCAAATCGCAGCTATTTTACCCAGGCTGATATTGACCGCTTCGGGAAATACCGTACCCGCTTTGATGACATGCTGCGCGAGCAGCGTCTCGAACCTGTCTATGAAATCTTCAAGGTTTATCGTCAACGCGTCAAAGAACGCATCGAATTTGCCAAACCACTCTTTGATAAAGAATATGATTTCACCACCGATGCGCGTTACCAATATGACCGGCGCGAAAGTCCATGGGCTGCCGATCAGGCAGAGCTGGATGAACTCTGGCAAAAACGGGTAAAGAACGACATCCTGCTGCTGCTGATTGCAGACAAGCCTGCCGACAATATCAGCGACACCCTGACCGAACGCTATGAACGCATCGCCACAAGTACATTCCAGTTGAATGCGGATGATGTTTTCCAGACGTTCATTAATGCCTATACCACGGCAATCGAACCGCATACTGCGTACTTCTCGCCGCGCGTATCAGAAAACTTTGACATCAGCATGC
>JBBDSJ010000022.1:0-54803 GCA_040905025.1 Gammaproteobacteria bacterium | reverse complement strand
GCCCCGCATACAGAATCACAGCTGCATTTTCTTGTGCGCCATGATGTTGATCCCTATTGCCGTTGTGAAGCCGGTCAGCAGCTATTGTTGCAGGCAGTACTGAACGCTGTAGAACAGACCCTGGCAGCAAGGCCGGTACAATTTCAGGCCACACTGGCACCGACATTTGCAACATTGCTGGAATCGCCGGTCACCGATCCGGCGCTGGTTGCAGAAATGCTCATGCTGCCGGGGCAAAGCTATATTGCCGAACAACTCCAGTCCATTCAGCCATTGGCAATAGTCGCAGCCTATGCCGACCTGCACCGGCATATGGCGACGGCATTGCATGAACACTGGAGCAATATTATTTCAGCGCTGACACCGGTCGCCGCCTACGAATTCACCTCAATGGCAGCCGGCCAACGGCGTCTGCATGGTCTGGCACTGACTTATCTGGCGGATGCAGATGCCGGGCAACTGGCAGAGATATGCAAAACACAATTTGCGCGGGCAGATAACATGACCGACAGTCTTGCTGCCTTGACAGCAATTAATAATGTACCGGGCGCTGCGCGGGATGAATTATTTGCGGCCTTTGAACAACGCTGGCATGACAACCCGCTGGTACTGGACAAGTGGTTCCGCCTGCAGGCAATTGCCAGACGGCCGAATGCACTGGAAGAAGTCGCAGCACTCATGCAGCACCCGGCATTTACCCTGCACAACCCGAACCGGGTCAGGGCATTACTGGGTGCATTTACCGTTGATAATATGGCCGGCCTGCATCGGGCCGATGGTGCCGGCTATGCTTTCATTGCCGATCGGGTGCTTGAACTCGATCGTTTGAATGGCCAGGTTGCAGCGCGGTTGGCATCCTGTCTGACCCGCTGGCGTCGTTATGCCGAACAACATGCTGAAATGATGCATGCTGAACTGGAACGTATTCTTGCTGCCGGTAATTTGAGCACAAATTTGTATGAAGTGGTCAGTAAAAGTCTCGCTGAAGATTAAGGCAATAACATGAATTCCATAGACACTCAATCATTAACACCGCTGGATACTGCTGCATTGGAAGAAGCAAGGCAGCTTGCTGCAGGCAATACAGCAGATGCTGAAAGTTTGCGTGAGCTGGATCGTGAAGAGTATGAAGCACTGGCTGCAGCGATTAAGGATGCCGGCCAGGCACTGGAGTTATGCCGGGAAATTGCTTTGACACAAAATTGTGTATTGGTATTCCAGCGTGATTTATTGATGCAGCAGATTCAGGCAGAACAGGTACTGAAAAAATAAACCTGCATTAATCCTGAAAGCAGGTATGGCTGAGGGGGTAAATCAGGGATTGTAACTAGAACTGGCTTCAATAATAGATACCCTCCCTCTTCCAGGGGGAGGGCTAGGGTGGGGGTATGAATTTCGAGACCGTAGCTAGTGCCATGTGGTTTTTTGCAGCCACTTGATAAAATCATTTGCCGCTAACGGTTTGGTCAGGAAGTATCCCTGTATCTTGTCACACCCCATTTCCCGTAACGCCAGCAGGGTTTCTGAATCTTCCACGCCTTCGGCTGTGACTTCCAGGTGCAGATTGTGGCCAAGCTCGATGGCTGTTGCCACAATCATTAATGGCTGGCTAACATTGTTTGGCAATATATCTTTTGCCGGTCAGTGCCGATTCCGGTTGTCAAGCCAGCCAGAGATGTGCCATAGTCTGCTTAAACATATATACGTATATCCATATATGCAGTCACCGGAACATTTCTTTCGCGCGTTGTCGGATCCCACCCGCCTGCGTTGCCTGTTACTTCTGCTCAGTGAGCAACAGGTCTGTGTGTGTGAATTTGTACATGCACTGGGACTGTCGCAGCCGCGTGTGTCGCGCCATCTGGCCCAACTCCGCGACATGGAGATAGTTTGCGATGAACGCCGCGGTCAATGGGTGTATTACCGGCTGAATCCGGAGTTGCCGCAGTGGGCACGGGAGACGCTGGAAGCGGTATTCCAGGCCGAGGCCATGAGCACGGTCCGGCAGCGACTGGCGAGTATGCCCAATCGCCCGTCAGTGAGTTGCGATTAAGACCACCATGATTAAAAACATCCTGTTTTTGTGTACCGGCAACTCCTGCCGCTCGCAGATGGCTGAAGGCTTTGCCCGTCTGCTTGCCGGTGACAATATCGTCGTCCAGTCTGCCGGCATTGAAGCGCATGGGAAAAACCCGCGTGCCATTGCCGCCATGGCCGAGGCTGGTGTGGATATCTCCAGTCAGGAATCGACCCGGGTAACAGATGCCATGCTGGCGGCGGCCGATCTGGTGGTGACGGTCTGCGGCCATGCTGATGAACATTGTCCGGTGCTGCCACCCGGCACCCGCCGGATTCACTGGCCGTTACCGGACCCGGCCAAAGCCAGCGGTACTGAAACCGAAATTACCGTGGAGTTCCACCGTGTTCGTGATGATATTCGCACGCGCGTGCAGGCACTTCTTGATGACGAACTGAAACAGGACCTTGCATGAGTGACAAGCTGAATAATTCGCTGGATGGTCTGGATAGCGGACCTGAGATTGGCGAGCGCATGGGCCTGTTTGAGCGCTACCTTTCTGTCTGGGTTGTTGTAGCCATCGTCTTGGGTGTCATGCTCGGGCAGTTTGCACCTGCTGTGCCGGAAGTGCTGTCGCGTTTCGAATACGCGCAGGTATCCATCCCGGTGGCGATTCTCATCTGGGCGATGATC
Organism: Gammaproteobacteria bacterium; assembly: GCA_040905025.1. Taxonomy (GTDB): domain Bacteria; phylum Pseudomonadota; class Gammaproteobacteria; order Methylohalomonadales; family Methylohalomonadaceae; genus JBBDSJ01. The sequence goes on along the minus strand of JBBDSJ010000022.1, from coordinate 52,093 downwards.
TTTCCCATGATGGTGCAGATTGATTTCAGCGCCATACTCGAAGTCCGGCGACAACCGAAGGGACTGGTCGTTACAACGACGGTCAACTGGCTCATCAAGCCGTTTACCATGTTTGCGATTGCCTGGTTCTTTTTAATTGTGGTGTTTGAACCGTTCATTGCACCGGATCTGGCGCGCGAGTATCTGGCCGGCGCGATACTTCTGGGTGCTGCACCCTGTACGGCTATGGTCTTCGTCTGGAGTTATCTGACGCGTGGCGATGCCGGGTATACGCTGGTGCAGGTGTCGTTGAATGATCTCATTATGCTGGTCGCATTTGCGCCGATTGTGATATTGCTGCTGGGGATCTCCGATATTGCAGTCCCGTGGGATACGGTGGCGCTGTCGGTATTTTTATATATTGTCATTCCATTGGCGGCCGGTTACCTAACCCGCGTAATATTAATCCGCCGTCTTGGTATTGAGTGGTTTGATAACATTTTCATGAAACGGCTGGCACCGGTAACGCCGGTTGCACTGATACTCACACTGATTTTGTTGTTTGCGTTTCAGGGTGAAGTCATTCTGAACAATCCGCTGCATATTGTACTGATCGCGGTACCGCTTGTTATTCAAACGTTCCTGATTTTCTTTATTGCCTATGGCTGGGCCCAGCTCTGGCGAATACCTCATGATATCGCCGCGCCCGGCGCAATGATTGGTGCAAGCAATTTTTTTGAACTGGCTGTTGCCGCTGCGATTGGTTTGTTCGGTGTCCATTCCGGTGCCGCCCTGGCAACGGTTGTCGGCGTACTGGTGGAAGTACCGTTGATGCTGGTACTGGTCAGGATTGCCAACCGCACACGCGGCTATTTCCCATTATCCTGCAAGGCATCCTGCTGATAAATTTCGATATTACCTGAGTCAGATACCAGATCCTGGCCTGTAATGACTAGGTGCACATACTTCCATAATTTCATGCCGGGTTTGTGGCAATAAAGCTTTTCCGGTTTTGCATAGTATCCCACCACTTGCTGAGATTCCCGGAAAACTCGGTGTGATTGGGGCAGGTGTTATTGGTCTGGAGCTTGGTAGTGTCTGGAACCGTCTTGGATCCAATGTGGTGATTCTTGAAGCAATGGACACTTTTCTTCCAGGAGTTGATCAGAAAATAGCCCGTGAAGCCCGCAAGAGCCTGAAGAAACAGGGCCTGGATATACGCCTGGCAGCACAAGTTAGTGCTACCGAAATTACAGGTAACGATGTGCGAGTTACATACAAAGACGGTGATGGCGAACAACAGCTTGAATTCAACAAACTTATTGTCGCTGTCGGGCGCAAACCGAATACGACTGGGCTCGGTGTCGATGCGGTCGGGCTAAAGCTGGATGAGCGGGGCTTTATACCGGTTGATGACCAGTGTCAGACCAGCATCAAAGGTATCTGGGCCATAGGCGATGTTGTGCGTGGTCCGATGCTGGCACATAAGGCGATGGAAGAGGGCGTGGCCGTGGCAGAGCGTATAGCAGGCCAGACGGCGCACTTGAATTACGACATTATCCCCTGGGTGATTTATACCTGGCCGGAGATTGCATGGGTTGGCAAGACTGAGGAATCTCTTAAAAAGGAGGGCATTGAATATCGCAGCGGTGCTTTCCCGTTCATGGCGAGTGGCCGCGCCCATGGCATGGGAGAAACGCAAGGACTGGTGAAAATTCTTGCCGATAAGGCAACAGACAGAATCCTCGGTGTCCATATTCTGGGTCCGAATGCCTCGGAATTGCTTGCCGAGGCGGTAACAGCGATGGCATTTGAGGCGACAAGTACGGATATCGCACAAATAATTCATGCTCATCCAACGCTGAGTGAAGCTATACATGAAGCAGCTTTGGACGTGGATGATCGTACCCTGCACATGTAATTTGCATTATCTGTGTCTGGACTACTTTTCATATTCAGTCTTGCACCAGATTATCCGTTGCGGTGATACTCTGTCAGTCTATGACAGATAACTCAGAAGACCAGCTTTTACCCCGAAATCTCTCCGGCCAGCGGGTTGGATTGCTGGTGACTTGTTTGGTGGACTTCTATCGCCCAAATATTGGCTTCGCTACAATCAAATTATTGCAGCAGGCCGGCTATGAGGTTGACGTGCCAGACAGGCAGACCTGCTGTGGCCAGCCGGCTTATAACAGCGGAGACTATGCTACGGCTGCAAAAATAGCACGACAGGTCATTATGTTATTTGAAGACTATGATTATGTTGTTGTGCCGTCCGGCTCATGCGCCAGCATGCTCAAGGATTTTCCACGTTTGTTTGAATCTGTACCCGAGTGGCAGGAACGGGCCATATCACTGGCAGAAAGGACATGGGAGTTGCTCAGTTTTCTGACAGATGTTTGCGGAGTTACCAGCCTTGCCAGTGACTACACTGGAAAAATCACCTATCACGACAGCTGCACAGGCCTGCGCCAGTTGGGCATCAGTAGCCAGCCGCGCATGCTGCTGCAATCATTAGCCGGTCTCCAGTTAATAGAAATGCCGGACAGCGATACCTGTTGCGGTTTCGGTGGTACGTTCTGTGTTAAATATCCAGCCATTTCCGGGCGTATGGTGATGGATAAGGTCAACAATATCATGACAACCGGTGCCGATACTGTTGCCGGAGGAGATCTTGGTTGCCTGTTGAACATTGCCGGCAGACTTCAACATGCCAGGCACAAAGTTAAGGTTTTTCATATTGCCGAGATTCTGGCAGACATGGCTGATATACCCGGCCTCGGTGAAGGTGAAACTGACTGATGCAATCGCAAAGTCATGATTTCAGTAACCGCGCCGTTCGTGCACTCGCTGACCCTATTCTCAAAAACGCACTTGCACGGGCGCGCGACGGGTTTGTGCTGCACCGGCGAGATGCGGTGGCTGCATTATCGGACTATGAAGCGATATGTGAGCGTGCTGTAGCCATTCGTAATCACACGCTTGAACATCTTGACTATTATCTTGAGCGTTACGTTGATGCTGTTGAAAAGCAGGATGGCCATGTTCACTGGGCCGCAAGTGCGGAAGAAGCCCGGACAATCATTACCACTTTATGTAAAAAGGCTGATGCGCGACTTGTCATCAAGGGCAAGTCCATGGTTGGCGAGGAAGTCGGCGTCAATGAAGCACTGGAAGCCGCTGGCTTTGAGGTTGTTGAGACCGATCTGGGCGAATACATAATCCAGCTGGCCAAGGAGCCGCCCAGTCATATTATTGCGCCGGCCGTTCACAAGACCCGTGAACAAATTGCCGATTTGTTTCGCAGTCATCATCCCCAATATGCGCTTGACCGACTGCTGACCGAAGTCCCCGAACTCGTTAATGAGGCACGCCAGGTATTGCGTGATCGTTTTCTCAGTGCCGATGTCGGCATTACCGGCGCGAATTTTCTTGTTGCCGAAAACGGATCAAATATTATCGTAACGAATGAAGGCAACGGTGACCTCACCTCTACTTTGCCACGTGTGCATATTGTTACCGCCGGTATCGAAAAAGTGGTGCCGAATCTGGCGGATGCAACAAGCTTGCTGCGGTTGCTGGCACGCAATGCCACAGGCCAGCCCATTACCAGCTATACAACCTTCTCATCCGGTCCACGCCGTGATGATGATGCCGATGGTCCCGACGAGTACCATGTCGTGCTTGTTGATAACGGCCGCAGTGCCATGCTGGCTGATGAATTTCGTGAAATGTTGCGCTGTATCCGTTGCGGCGCCTGCATGAACCATTGCCCGGTCTATGGTGCAATTGGCGGTCATGCCTATGGCTGGGTGTATCCGGGCCCGATGGGATCGGTGCTGACTCCACTGCTACTGGGATTACGTGAAGCCGGCGATCTGCCCAATGCCTGCACATTGAATGGCCATTGTGCCGAGGTATGTCCGGTAAAAATTCCATTACCGGATTTGTTGCGAAGTTTGCGTCACCGCCAATTTCAACTACGTCTTGGCACACGGCGCAACCGTCTGGGGCTTTATATATGGGGCTGGTTGGCACAACGTCCGCGTTTGTATCATGCACTTACCCGCTGGCAGGTATTCCTGTTGTCAGCACTGGCCGGTCGTAAAAAGCGATTTGCGTATTTGCCTTTCGCCGGTGACTGGTTCCGGGGTGGTCGCGAACTGCCGGCACCACAGGGTAAAACGTTCATGGCGGCCTGGCGACAAGGTAATCAATCATGACCGGCAGCCGTGAAGCTATTATGCATTCGATTCGTCTTGGACTGGGCCGTGGTGAATTGTCTGCAGACAAGCGCGAGAAACTGGAATCACGCTTATCCGCTGGTGAGGCAAACAGCCTGCGGCCACAGTTGGCGAAACGCGACCTGCCGGACCTGTTTCGCGAAGGTCTGGAACGAATGTCCGGTCAGTTGACCGAGTTGGCTGACAGAACTCATATCCCTGCAGAAGTTGCACACTATTTACAAATGAAAAGTATATCCGGGCGGCTTGTTGTAGCCCCTGTATTGCAGGATATGGACTGGAAAGACTGTAAATCCGATCTGCATTTTGGCCGGGCTGAAGGTGACGAGACAGTCGGGATAAGTCAGGCCTACTGTGGTATAGCCGAAACCGGCAGCGTGGTATTGCTGTCGGCACCGGATAATCCAACCACGATAAATTTTCTCCCTGATCACCATCTGGTTGTCTTGCATAACGCTGACCTGGTGCCACATATGGAAGATGTCTGGACACGTCTGCGCAATGACAGAATCCATTGGCCACGTACAGTCAATATTATTGCCGGGCCGTCGCGTACTGCCGATATCGAACAAACAATTCAACTGGGTGCGCATGGACCAAGATGGTTTCACGTACTCCTGACGGGTATTCATAAGTGAAGATATCAGACATTAAACATCTGACTCTGCTGACCGTTGACTTGATACAAAGACTTGATGGAGGTTGTGCTTGAATCAAGCCAACCTTTTTTTACTTGCACTGGCACCGGTAGCAATCGTGTTTACATTGCTGGTAGTCCTGCGCTGGCCGGCAAAATTTGCCATGCCGTTGGCTTATGTTGTCACGGCAGTGACAGCCCTGTTGTTGTGGGGTACCGATATACATATTGTGGCAGCTGCTTCAGTGCATGGCATCATTACCGCACTGAATATCCTGTTCATCGTCTTTGGTGCGATCCTTCTGCTTTATACATTGCGTGAGAGCGGTGCGATGCAAACTTTGCGCCGCGGTTTTACCGATATTTCACCGGACCGCCGTGTTCAGGCCATTATAGTTGCCTGGCTGTTTGGTTCGCTCGTCGAGGGTGCGGCCGGTTTCGGGACGCCGGCAGCCATTGCTGCGCCATTACTGGTGGCAATTGGTTTCCCGGCCATGGCGGCAGTGTTATCGGCGCTGATCATTCAATCAACTCCGGTCTCATTCGGTGCCGTTGGTACCCCTATCCTGCTGGGCATACATTCGGGTCTTGTCGATCAGAAAATAGTTACGACACATATTGGCGCTATGGCATTTCCGGATTACCTGTTACAAATTGCTGTTTACGTGGCATTGATACACACGCTGGTTGGATTCCTGATACCACTCATCATGGTGTGTATGTTGACCCGCTTTTTTGGTGCGGCGCGCTCGTTTCGCGAAGGGCTAAGGGCATGGCGGTTTGCACTGTTTGCCGGTCTGGTATTTACCCTGCCGTATTTGCTGGTTGCCTGGCTGCTGGGACCGGAATTTCCGTCAATAGTAGGTGGCCTGATTGGCTTGCTGATTATTATTCCTGCCGCACGCAGGGGTTTCCTGGTACCAGAAGATGTATTTGATTTTCAGCCGCGTGAACAATGGCAGCCGGAATGGATCAGCGAACTCCAGGACAGTTACAAGGGTGAACGCAAGGATGCCGGCATCACCATGCTGCAGGCTCTCGTTCCGTATATTGTTGTTGTATTGCTTCTGGTCATGACTCGCACGATTGCACCGGTCACTGATTTTCTGCGCATGCCGGCGTTGACATTGTCCTGGCCGAATATTTTTGGCTCTGGTATCAATACGATATCACAACCACTGTATCTGCCCGGCAGTGTTCTGTTGCTCGCTTCGCTACTGACTTATTATCTGCATCATATGCATCGGTATCGCGGTGCTTATACCCGGGCATGGTCTCAATCCATCAGAATGATTTTTGCCGCCGGAATAGCCTTGATATTTGCCGTGCCAATGGTGCAGGTGTTTATCCATTCCGGCACCACTTCGGATTTTGCCAGCATGCCGCTGGTTCTCGCGCAGGGTGTATCAACAATTGCCGGTCAGTTTTGGCCATTGTTTTCACCGGTTATCGGTGCACTGGGTGCTTTCATAGCGGGTTCCAATACGGTCAGTAACATGATGTTTTCACTGTTCCAGTTTGCCAGTGCCGAGGCTATAGGCCTGGATGCGCGTGGTGCAGCCATTGTTGTTGCGCTGCAGGCTGTGGGTGGCGCGGCAGGCAACATGATTTGCGTGCACAATGTTGTTGCTGCTTCAGCTACGGTGGGTCTGGTTGACAGGGAAGGTGAGCTTATTCGCAAGGCCCTGATACCAATGCTTTATTATGTGCTTGCTGCCGGTGCGCTGGGAATGGCGCTGATAGTGTCTGGCCTGAATCCCTGGTATCTCTTATGGTTAATCATTGTGGCCGGCTTCTTTATGTTCATGTGGCTGCAAAAGCCGGGAGGGTGACTATTGCAGGCTTCCGTTATAGCCTCAATATCCAGTGTAAATAGTATGATTCCGCTCTTGTGCCAGTTCGATTGGCAAAGCTGTTTACGTGACATTGGCTACCAGTACTCTTGCGCTATTTTATAACCGTGGTCGGAATACTTTCAGCGCCGGCATAAAAGACGATTATTTCGGCCGGTTCGTCACCTTCATTGATGCCGTAATGCCATGTTCCCACCACTTCGATCAGGCCATCTCCGGCCTGTAACTGCAGGCGGTCACCGTTTTCGGTAATTACTGTAAGTTCACCACTTAATAAAACACCGGCATTAATGACCGGATGGTTATGCACGGGTAGTTCTACTCCTGCCGGAATGGTCAATCTTATGATGCGAATCTCGGGCTGGCCTGCCGGGTATGGTGGCAGTTCCTTACCATCCCAGCTCTGGCTGGAACTGGTCAGTACCTTTGTTGTGACTTCGGCAACCTCATCAAATGCATGGGTTGGCGCCGATAAACAGAACATAAACAGGGATACTGTGAGAGACGGTTTATACATGGTCTGGCTCTGGATTTTTGGCTTGTGTGCCAACGATACATAATTGAATACCCGGATGGTATCAGGTTAATCCAGATTAATGGCCTGCTTTGGTATTGCTACAGAACTGATACATTCATTGGCAGTCCCCAACAGAAGCAAATGGGGAAAACTACACCAATTTGACACATCGCGTTTCAAATCGACACCAAATGAAATCGGCTGCAAGGCCGCGTCAGTACTGGGTTTTAGCATGCTCGTAAGCAATTTAACCGGATACCAGTGATTCGAGTATGGCAATTAAATAGCCAGATTAACTGGCCGGAGCTGTGGACACTTGCCGGCAGGCTCTATCTTGATAAAAAGCTATCGTTCCCATCCAAATTATCAATTTGAAACTATCGCTGCCATGAGTTACACATTAGGTAGAAACGAGGACGTACGGTCGGTTTTTTGTTCTCGTTAGCACAAGGGTCTTGCTGCAAAGCAGAATCGTCTCAACCAGGCCGACTGACCGAATACCGCGAATAAGCGTAATATTGTGTTCGTGGATTGTTTCACTCAATGCAACAGCAATTGGAGAGAACTTATGGCCGCAAAAGCCGAAGACGTAGGTAAATGCCCGGTCATGCATGGCGCCCAGACCACCGTGCGCGGCAAGGGCACAGCAAACGAAGACTGGTGGCCAAACCAGCTCAACCTGAGAATTCTTCATCAGCATACCCCCGAGTCCAATCCGCTGGGTCGGGATTTCAACTACCACGAAGCCTTCAAGAAACTCGACTATAAAGCGCTAAAGCAGGATCTCGTCGACCTGATGACCGAGTCGAAAGACTGGTGGCCGGCAGACTTTGGCCACTATGGTGGGTTCATGATCCGCATGACCTGGCACGCCGCCGGCACCTACCGCATTGCCGACGGCCGTGGCGGTGGCAGTACCGGTAACCAGCGCTTTGCGCCGATTAACAGCTGGCCGGATAACGGCAATCTGGACAAGGCCCACCGCCTGCTGTGGCCGATCAAGCAGAAGTACGGCAACAGCATCTCCTGGGCTGACCTGATTATCATGGCCGGTAATGTCGCGATGGAGTCCATGGGCTTCAAGACCTTTGGCTTCGGCGCTGGCCGTGAGGATATCTACGCCCCGGAAGAAGACGTCTACTGGGGCATGGAGAAAGAGTGGCTGGCTACCAGCGACAGGCCCGACAGCCGCTACTCCGGCGAGCGCGAACTCGAAGTGCCGCTGGCCAACGTGCAAATGGGTCTTATCTATGTAAACCCGGAAGGCCCGGACGGTGAGCCGGATCCGATCAAGGCGGTGCATGACATCCGTGAAACGTTCAAGCGCATGGCCATGGATGACTATGAAACCGTGGCGCTGATTGCCGGTGGCCATACCTTTGGCAAGAGCCACGGTGCCGCCCCCGACAGTCACCTCGGCGCCGATCCCGAAGCCGCGCCGATCGAGCAGCAGGGCTTTGGCTGGAAGAGCAGTTTCGGTACCGGCAAGGGTGAGGACACCATCACCAGTGGCCTTGAAGGCGCCTGGACATCCCGGCCCACCGAATGGGATATGGGCTACTTCGATCTGCTGTTCAAGTATGACTGGGAACTCACCAAGGGACCGGGTGGCAAAAACCAGTGGCGGCCGAAGAACATCAAGGAAGAAGACAAGGTGCAGCAGGCCCACGATCCGTCAAAAATGGTTGAGCCGATGATGCTCACCACGGATCTTTCCCTGAAACTGGATCCGGAATACCGCAAGATCTCCGAGCACTTTCACAAAAATCCGGACGAGTTTGCAGACGCCTTCGCCCGCGCCTGGTTCAAGCTGATCCATCGTGACCTCGGGCCGAAGTCGCGTTACCTCGGTCCGGAAGTGCCGAAAGAGGATCTGATCTGGCAGGACCCGGTACCGCCTGTGGATTATAAACTCATCGACGCCAAGGACATCAAGGCGCTCAAGCAGCAGATACTGGACGCTGGCCTGTCTGTTGCCGAGCTGGTCAAGACCGCCTGGGGTTCGGCCTCGACCTTCCGCGGTTCCGACATGCGCGGTGGTGCCAACGGTGCGCGTATTCGTCTCGCACCGCAAAAGGACTGGGAAGCCAATGAACCGAAGCAGCTGAACAAGGTGCTTGGCAAGCTGGAGGCAATTCAGAAAGCCTTCAACGACAGCGCCTCTGACAACAAGAAAGTGTCCATGGCCGATCTGATCGTTCTCGGTGGCAATGCTGCTGTCGAAGCCGCCGCGCAGAAGGCCGGGAATAAGGTGGAAATTCCATTCCACCCGGGCCGCACTGATGCGACGGACGAACAGACCGACGTTGAATCCTTCGAGTATCTGGAACCGAAGGCCGACGGCTTCCGCAACTATCTGAAGACACGCTATACAGTACCGGCTGAAGAGCTGCTGTTGGATCGGGCCCAGCTACTCAAGCTGACCGCGCCCGAGATGACAGTCCTCGTCGGTGGCATGCGCGCAATGGAAGCCAACGTTGGCACTACAAAACACGGCATTTTTACCGACCGGCCGGGCACACTCACGAATGATTTTTTCGTGAACCTGCTCGACATGGACACGGAATGGAAAGCGACTTCAGATCAGGCGGAGGAATTTGAGGGTCTTGATCGCAAGACGGGCAAGGTCAAATGGACCGGCACCCGCGTCGATCTGGTCTTCGGCTCCAACTCCCAGTTGCGCGCCATCGCGGAAGTCTATGCCCAGGATGATGCACAGGAGAAATTCGTGCAGGACTTCTCCGGCGCATGGAGCAAGGTGATGAACGCGGATCGTTTCGACCTGGCGTAATTGCTATAGCCTGAAAGGGCTGAGGCTGGAAAAAGTAAAAGCGCGGCCAGGGATTGGTCGCGCTTTTTTATTGATTAAATCGGCAAGATTCAGAGTTTGATACAAAATGCAGATCAGTAAATCCGGATCATGCGTATTTGCCGGTATCATCTGTATCTGTGGCAATTGCCAGCAGGCTGGGTTGGGGATTTTTTGTACCAATATAACGTTTGGCATCGGTCAGTACATTGCGGCGTTCTTCCAGCCATTGTCCGCCAAGCTCTGAACTGGACTGCACGACCAGCATGTGTGCACGATCGATGTAGGCATTTGGCTTATGCGTTCCGATCGGATAACGATTGTCCCAGACGCAGTTTATGGCGGCATCCGGCAAATGTTCGCCATAGATGCGCCGCGCGAGTCCCAGTTTGATACGCGTGGTCAAAGCCATGGCTTCAGTCGGCAGTTCAAAGGCAACATAAACGCGCGCGGCATAGTCATCGCCAGCCTTTGTTTTCATGCCGGCGTTGTCGGGCAGACGCTCAACTCGCCAGCGCCAGCATAATACCGGAGTCTGCTGAAGGTCGATGTTTATGGGCCGTGCCAGTAAGGCCATGCTGGCATCGGCGCTGGCTTCGATCGCTTCGATCCTGTCCCGGTTCACACGGCGATAGATAGTCGCCGGTATATTTTCATCAAAACGGACGATAGACCATGGTTCAGGTGGTATATCTTCAGCGTCTGTTGAGAAATCGCTGGTAGCCAGCAGAGTATTAGCGCAAGTTATGGCCGGAAAAACCAGTACTATTGTTAGCCAGAAAAGAAAAAATTTATGCATTGTGATGTTCATGCCAGGCAGCCGGCAGTTTCTTCAGGTCTTCTGGAGTGTCAATATCATTTAATGTTGGTAACAGTCCGATTTGCCAGTTCAATGATTCAAGACGTTGCTGTGTTATCTCTGCAACGCGATTCGTGCTCCAGGGGATATTTTCAAACAGCGCTGCATGAAAGCGATTCAGGCCCAGCAATACATAGCCACCATCACTGGCCGGAACTATTGCCGCATCAACTCTGGTAAGTGCATTGGCAGCCAGCTGCAACATACCTGCATTCAGGGCAGGGCAGTCAGTGCCGATGAGCAAGACCGATTGTCCCTGTTTGATAATATGTTCGGCAATTGTTGCCATGCGGTTGCCCAGATCGCCGCCAGCTTGATCGCTGCAGGACACGTGTGCCGGGATTTCGAATGACTGCCAGCAGTCCGATTGTGCCGATGGTGTAACGCACAGTTCAACATCGCCGACGTCAGCTTCCAGAGCCTGCTGCAATGTGTGCAATAGCATACGTTTGGCAAGCCCGGCCGCAGCATCGGGACCAATGCAGTTTGCCAGTCGTGACTTGGCAAAACCCGGTAGCGGGGCTTTAGCGAAAATCACTATACGCAGGGATGATGTCACAGGTACTCTTCGGCAAGTTGCTCTGCGGGGACACCTCTCCAATAGGCCCAGCGCAAACGCCACATCAGAAATATCGTATGCCATACACCGCGTTTTTCCCAACGCCGGCCAGAGGTTAAGACGCATGCTTGCAGACAGGCCGGAGGTGATATCTGCCGGAGTTGGCGTGATAACTCAATATCTTCCATTAATGGCTGTTCAGGAAAGCTGCCCATACTCATGAAAGTATCCCGTTTGACAAATATAGCCTGGTCGCCGGTCGCAATGCCGGTCAGGCAGGAACGCCAGTTCATCAGCAGACCAATCAGCCGGAACAGTAGTTGATCACCATTGATATGAACGTTGAAGCGGCCCCATTGATGTTTCCCGGATTCCAGTGATTTCATGATGAGCACATCAGCGCTTTCCGGCAGTCTTGTATCAGCATGCAGAAAAACCAGAATATCGCCACTGGCTTGTTGAGCGCCGGCATTCATCTGCGTGGCACGGCCACGTTTTGACTGCAGGACCAGAAAGCCGTTTTTTTGCATGATCCAGGCTGTGTCATCAGTACTGTCACCATCTACGATAATGATCTCACAACCATTAGCCTGAAACATTTGTAAATGCCGGGCGAGACTGGGTGCCTGTCCGGTTTCATTGAACATCGGCACAATAATGGAAAGTTGTAATGAGCTACTGTCCATCGTCAGTTATATACGGAAACTGTTCAATTTCTTGACCATTGGTGGAACCGTTCCAGCAGTGCGAGCACACGTTCCGGAGCATGTGCACGTTTCCATTCACCGGCAGCATATTTGTTTGCCTCGGCCATGGTCGGATAGATATGAATGGTACCAAGAATTTTATTCAGTCCAATCTTGTTTTTCATCGCCAACACATATTCCGCGATCAAATCACCGGCATGACTACCGACGATAGTCACTCCGAGTATGCGATCCGAACCCGGTGCTGTCAGCACCTTCACGAAGCCATGATCGGTACCATCGGTGATTGCGCGATCCAGGTCATCCAGATTATATTTAACGCTTTCATAAGCAATATTCTTTTCCCGGGCTTCGGTTTCATTAAGGCCTACATGGGCGACCTCCGGATCGGTAAATGTAGCCCATGGAATTACCGAATAGTCCACCGCAAATTTCTTGAACCGGCCAAACAAGGCGTTCACGGCGGCGAACCATGCTTGATGTGCAGCAGTATGGGTAAATTGATACGGCCCGGCGACATCACCACAACCAAGAATATTCGGATACCGTGTCTGTAGATAATCGTTGAGCTTCAACGTGCCATTGGAATTCAGTTCAATACCCAGTGTATCAAGTCCCAGGTTGGTTGTGTTTGCACGCCGTCCAACAGCGACCAGTACGTCGTCAAATTGAATGATCCGCTTACCATCATCATGTTCAACCTGGAGTGTTTTGCCATCTGCCGTTTTTTCGAAATTAATGGCCTTGTGATTAAGCAGTAATTCGACACCATCGGCACTCAGGCTTGCATGAACCAGGGCGGATGCATCGTCGTCTTCCCGCGGTAACAGGCGCGACTGCATCTCAACAAGAGTCACCTGACTGCCGAGCCGGGCAAAACTTTGCGCTAATTCGCAGCCGATGGGACCACCGCCGAGGACGATGAGCCTTTCAGGAAGCTTGTCGAGTTCCCAGAGACTGTTCGAGGTCAGATATCCAGTTGCTTCGATACCGGGTATGGGAGGCACGAACGGCTGTGCCCCGGAGGCAATTACTATATGCTTGGTGGTCAATTTATCAACTTTGTCACCGTCACGGATCTCGACTTCCCAGGGCGACAACAAGCGGGCCTCGCCGCTGCGGCAATCTACCCCGAGTTTGCTATAACGCTCAACAGAATCGTGAGGCGCAATCTTTTTAATTACACGCTGAATACGTTGCATGACAACACTAAAATCAAAGGTCACATCATCAGGTGGATTAATGCCATAAGATTCTGAATTGGTGAATTCATGCAGCATGCCAGAAGTGCGAATCAAGGCCTTGGATGGCACGCAACCGGTATTCAGGCAGTCACCGCCCATTTTGTGTTTCTCTATCAAAGTGACTCTGGCCTTGACCATGGCGGCAATATACGATGTAACCAGGCCTGCGGAGCCGGCGCCGATCACGATCAGATTACGGTCAAAGCTTTTTGGTTTTTGTGCCTGCCATGGCCGATAGACGCGCGCGGTTTGAATACGATTTACAATAGCCCGGGCAATCCACGGGAATATGCCTAACAGGATAAATGCGCCAATCAGGCCCGGTGTCAACAGATCACCGACGGCACTAACCTGTGCCAGTTGTGTGCCTGCGTTGACATAGACAATGGTTCCCGCCAGCATTCCCAACTGACTGACCCAGTAGAAGGTCCATGCCTTTAACGTGGTCAAGGCCATAAGGATGTTGATCAGGAAAAAAGGAAATGCCGGTACCAGTCGAAGTGTGAATAAATATAATGCGCCATCCTTCTCAATACCTGCATTGATGCGCTTGAGGCGATCACCAAAACGCTGCTGTACACTATCGCGCAGAATATAACGCGCAATCAAAAAGGCGAGTGTCGCGCCGATAGTAGAAGCAAAAGACACCAGAATAATGCCGGTGACCAGCCCAAACAAAGCGCCTGCGGCCAGGGTCATGATGGCGGCGCCAGGTAACGATACAGCTGTTATAACGACATAGCCCGTAAAAAAAATACTGGCGACCAGTACAGGTTGTGCAGCATAGTAAGCATGGAAACGCTCCAGGCTGGATTGCAAATATTCCAGCGTCAGGAACTGATGCAGATCAAAAATGAAGAAGCCGATGACAGCCAGGCCAACCAGCCCGATCAGGATCAGTTTTTTTGTGTTCATAATTATTTTATCAGTGAGTAAAAGGGACTGGATTATCTTTTGGTCTCGCTACAGGAAGCGCCTAGTTTAAAGCAGCTGTAGCAGCGATGATGGCGTAGCCAAACGCGCTCTTGCAGACTTTCAATTAATGATCCACCCAGGTCATAATCAGGATCGTCATCAACCAGAGTGCAGGCATAGACACGCATTCGACCATTAATTTTGACGACCATACGGCTATATGCGCACATGAAATCATCACGGCTGGCTGGCGTATGATATGTCATCATGCAATTTTCGGTGATGGCGGGAGTATCCACAGTGCTACCTGGCGGGTGAAAATCGGGAAACCATACGATATTGACGTCTTCGGCGATCCCGTGTTCGCGAAAAAGCTGACGAAAACTCTGGTCAACCGCCTCATGATTTTCGTCTGCTGACCATTGCCTCGCGACTGATACCGGAAAACCCATATTCTGCAATGAAGCCAGGCCATTTAACGCGGCAGTGAAGCTGCCTTCGCCACGACCGCTGTCATGCCGTGCCCGCTCGGGATAGTCGATACTGATACGGAAATTCACAGGATAGGGCGCACGCAATAAAGGCTCAATCTGACATAAACGCTTTAATAACGGTGCTGTTCCGTTCGTTAAGACAAGACATGGGCCCTTGCGTGCTGCATAGGCAAGTATCATCGGGAATTCACGCGCAAGAAAAGGTTCGCCGCCTGTAAATGAGAATTGCTTGACACCTAGTGCCGCAGCTTCATCAATGAATGGCCAAGTGTCAACAAACTTTATCAGTTGCAGGCGTGTGTCACCGGGTTTGGAGCCTTCCAGGCAAAATGGACAAGCCAGATTACATGCCGTACCGGTATGTATCCAGAGCTCTTGTAATGGTCCGGCATCAATATAACCATAGGGCTCACCTTCAAGCGTGAGGTTGCTATTTATTTCCTGTGTTAATGCATGCATGGTATGTCCTCAGCAGCAACCTGGCCCGGTCTGGTGACTTTCGCCATCAAAGGGTAGTGTAGTACCACAGCCCTGAAATATGCCGTAATGAGTACTGAAGTCACCTATAAATTTGAAATGCGGTGCGAATCGAGTGTCATGCAGCATCTGCCATGTATTGCCGCAAATCGGGAAGACCTTGCCACGCTGGATGTGATGGTGTTTGTCGAGAATAAATAATTGTGGATGATGTGGTACAGTACCGCGATAGATCACTGCCTGGCCGTAATCCTCACATACTGCCTCGAGCGTCGGCAATTTAAATAAACGGTATGTCGCTGAATAGAATTGTGCAGGTGCCAGCCGTTCCATAATCTGATCATTGTTTATCGTGATTGGCCGATCTTCAACCAAACGCGGGTCAGTAAATCCGGCTTGTTTGGCCAGATCCAGAAAGTCATGCCAGTACAAGGCACCGCTCAGGCACTCGCCATAAAGCACTGGATCCTGACGCAGACTTTCATCAATTCGTCGATCAGCATAAACATCAGAAAAGTAGAATTCACCGCCAGGCTTCAATACGCGCTGTATCTCACGAAGCACCTTGCCCTTGTCCGGACTCAGATTTAAAACACAGTTGGACACGACTATATCAAAACTGTTATCGGGAAGATTCAGCATATCCAGTTGTTCAATATACCCTTCCAGAAACTCAACATTGCTGTGCTGGAAGCCAAATGCCTGACGTTGATGATCCTGATGCCGCCGGGCAATGGCAAGTTGCCCTGGCGTCATATCCACACCAATGACACGTCCATTTTCACCGGTTAAATAAGACAGCACATAACAATCACGGCCGCTGCCGCAGCCCAGATCGAGAATACGTGTTCCTTCCAGTAATTGCGGTGCTACCAGCCCGCAACCATAATAATGGCTAATAACTTCGTCATGTAGTAGTGACAGCACCGGGCGTAGCCAGACGGGTGGAATCTGGTCGCAGCAGGCATTTGTCTGCAGATCGTCACTGCTATTTAGTGTTTTGCCGTAATAATCCTGTACTTTCTCCAGCATTAACAACCTCCTGACTATAAATATTATGAACCTGCTTGGTCTTCAGAGTTTCCAATTCCCAAAATCCTATGCCTGGATAGATGTTCCCGGGCCAGTATTGTTACAAATATGCCATTTTCTTACATCCACCAGCTATTTATATATCTGGAATATCGTTCCATATTTCATTCCTCAAGGTTGGGAGGTTGATGGTGCAAGCGTGACGTGATGATCGTATCTAAATTATCGTGACAGGGCTGTAACTTATGTCAGATTACTGCATCAAATCGCGACATTAAATTTAAGCACACAGGTAAACCATGAAAAAAATAATGCGTTTAATCTCAGTATTAATATTTTTGTTGGCAAATTCTTCTTTGGCCGGTGCTGAGCAAAATCATTCAATTGCGGAGATTTTTTCCCCGTACGCTCAAATCCTAAAAGAGTATCTGGTTGAAAAAAAACTGGACAATGGCGGCTTGGTTGCTGCATTCCGTTATCGGGAGGCCATGGCTGATCCTGGCACTTTGGAGTTGATCAATGATCAGAAGCAAAGGTTGAGAGAATTCAACATAGAAATTCTGGAGTCCAGGGAAAAGGCAATTTCGTTTTGGCTGAACGCGTATAATTTTTTCATGCTCGCCCATATTCTGGAAAATCCAAAGAACGGCGGTGAACTTGTCGATAGTGTGCGTGACTATGGAATCCGGATAAATCCTTACCGGGTTTTCAAACAGAATATTTTCGCCGTAGGCAATCAGAAATATAGTTTAAGTCAAATTGAAAAAGACATTCTGCTTGGCGATGAATACCAGGCCAGGGGGTGGAAAGAGGCAAGAGTGCATTTTGCTGTGAACTGCGCTTCAGTTGGCTGCCCACCCTTGCGTGCTGAAATTTATACGCCCGACAATGTTGACGTACTCATGACTGAAAATACCCGCAAGGCTCTGAAAACTGCACGTCATTTTAATCTTTCTGATGACGCCCTTTATCTCTCGCAGTTATTTGAGTGGTATACGGATGACTATGTGGACGAGGCCGGTAGTGTAAAGTCATTTCTGAAGCAATATACGGACTCTTCCATACATCAAAGAATTGAACAGTCGACGGATATTAATTATATAGACTATGACTGGTCGCTTAATGAACCGCAGAATTTCCCTGAATTTAGCAGAATTTCCCTGAATTTAATTGAATGAAACTATTAAAGCCCGCCATAAATGAGGTGCAAAATATGCGTACTATTGGCCTGTTATCCGGACTGCTCACGATACTTTTCTGGTCACTGCCTGTCGGTGCTCTGGGCCTGCCGCTGGCAGAATCCCGTTTGGTCCCAGAAAGACATGATCAATATATCCGGGCAATGCAATCGGGCGGTCCCGGCAAGGATGGAATCCCTTCGATAGATCAGCCTGAATTCTGGAATGCGCAGGAAGCAGCAGATTATCTTGATGATGCCGATATAGTTTTTGGTGTATACAAGAATGGTGAGGCGCGTGCCTATCCACAACGCATACTGGTCTGGCATGAAATCGTCAACGATACAATCGGTGCCACGCCAATCAGCGTGACTTATTGCCCACTGACTGCAACAGCAATCGGATTTGATCGAGGCAAAACGACACTTGGTGTTTCCGGCAGGTTAATTAACAGTAATATGGTGATGTATGATCGTGCCAGCGATAGTCTGTGGCCACAAATTCTGGCTGCGGCTATACGCGGGCCGTTGGAAGGCGAGGTCCTGTCTGAGTTTCGGGTATTCTGGACTACGTGGGGACAATGGCGTGCGCGTCATCCGGAAACCCGGGTGATGTCAACTCGCACCGGTTATGCCAGAAATTATCAACGTGATCCGTATGGCCAATACAACCCTTTAGCTGACTATTATCTGCCTGATTCCGGCCGTATGTTTCCAGTAATGAATAGCAGTCGGCGTTATGCTGATAAAACTACAATTCTTGGATTTCGTACTGCCGATATTGCTGTTGCCGTGGACCGGGATTATTTGCGTTCTGCTGGAGTAATACAACATACGTATATGAACCAATACTATACGATTATCCATGATCCGGTACTGGATACCGGCTGGGTATACCGGAGTGATAATCCTGTCATGGTTGATATTGATTCGGTTGTTTTTGCTGCAGACGGACCTCAGGCTCAGGGTTTGGCAGAACTGGAGTCGATCAATGCTTTTGAGGCCATGTGGTTCGCCTGGTACAGCTATTATCCAGAGACGGTGGTGCTGGATGGCTCAGACTAATCCAGCAATGATTGTAAATCGACATGTATTAATTGTTCTTATAACCAGTTTTTACACGTTATTTTATCTTTACACGATTGGTGACATTGATTTCGGTCGTGTCGGTTGGAGTTGGTATGTTATTCCGCTGTCGTTAGAACGCTTATTGGCTACTCGTTCTGTATTTCACTTTGAAGCCATCGCGGTTGCTGAACTTGGTCATGTAGTGATCCTGATTAGTCCTGTTAATCTACTGATTGCCATGTTAATTGGCCTGTTGTTTGCTGCGAATATTGATGGTGCACTGGAATTACGCCGTCAGGCCACCTGTGGTATTTCTCGCTATGCCGGCGCAACAGGAGCTCTGCCGGCATTATTGGCGGGAGGGGCCTGCTGTGCACCTGGTTTACTTTTATTGCTCGGGGCACCGGGTCTGGGAGCCCTTATCGGTTTGTTTGCATGGCTGGTGCCTGTCTCTGTAGTATTGCTGATGCTGAGCAGGGTTTGGCAACGCCTGCACGGTGCCTCGCCAGTGCTGTTTATTCTTTAAGAGGCCTCTGTAAAAATCAGGGATTCCTTATTATTACACCCTTGGATGTATGACATTTTGTGCTCACTTCCAGTCACTTTATGTTTGTCGCATATCAGCAGCACTGTGGATTCTGAGAATAAACAGCATAATTCTAACGTGCATATCTGGCTGGGTATGGCACTCCTCCTTGCTATGCTGGCAGGTGCCGCTATGCTGGTGTCCATACTCAATCTTCCGGCAGCTATGCAACCTGAGCGGCTTTCTGCCTGGATTGAGTCCACAGGTATGGCTGGACCAGCAATGTTGATGTTATTGATGTTCATTGCCGTTGTTATCGGTCCAATTCCAACTATACCGATTACAGTTACCTCTGGTCTGGTATATGGGTTTGTGGCCGGTTTCCTGCTCAGTATGTTCTCGGCATTAGCAGGTGCATTGGCTGCTTTCTGGCTAGGAAGATGGCTCGGTCGCTCAGCAGTGGCTCATCTGATGAGTGGCCATATCAGTTTTTGTGCTGATTGCAGTAACAAAATGCTGTTCCGTATTGTGCTGGCTACGCGTTTGATTCCGCTGGTATCGTTTGCGCTGGTCAGCTACGGTGCCGGTCTGACGGCTATGACAGCTCGCGTATTCATGCTGGCAACGGCCATTGGCATGATACCAATGACTGCTGTCTATGTTGGTATTGGTTCGACGCTGGTGGCTGAACCGGTTTGGGCCGGTATTGGAGGCATGATGGCAGTGGTATTGATGCTTGGGTTGCCACGTTTACTGGAATACGGTTATCTGCCAGGAATGCGGATACCTCGTTGTCCAAAATTGACACGCTCCGGCAATTCAAAAACAGATCATATCGCGTGATGATTGTGAATAAGAGAGATTATTATTCATATTCGAATGAATCATGAAATAAAAATGGATCATCAAAATGTCTGCGGCCAACAAATGCTGTAGCATGCTTGCTCCATTGCCGCATTGCGCCGGCATTCCGTATACCCATTGGCCATAATAGAAAACGCTCTAGCCGCTGTGTTCCCTGAATTATTCCATCAGTGCCATACAGGCTTTTACGATTGCCAGTGCTCAATGGCATTGAGCGCAAATCTAGATCCGGTGCCTGAACTCCTATGATTAATTCGTAGTCATAGTTATGATATGAGTCAGCATTTTTAAATTGACTTTGCAGGCCAATATTCTGAATATAGTGTGTATTAGCCGCTACATTTATAGCCAATCTGTCTTCAGAAGAAAAATCAGGTAATTGCTGTGGGGTTTCTATTTCTTCCGTTACAGCAAAACCCTGATTGCCCGGAGACTTTTTAATATATTTCGATGGGAAGAAAAAGTGATAACAACCACAAGGATGTATTGTGTCTGCTATCAACGTTTTCCCGTTTCTGCCCAGAGTGAGACGCCAGGTTATCCCATCAATCTTTCCACCAAGAATATCCATAAAATTATGTCTGGGGCGTTCTGGAAACCAGGCAGTATAAGCTATCTGAGGCAAGATCTCACCATCAAACCATGCAAATCCCAGTCTTGCATACACAACAGGTTGACTGGTGTTTATGAGCAGATCATCTTGATTTGACCATTCTGGTTTTCCAATTTTATCGGCATCAGATGCTTGCTCTATGATGAAAATAGGCGCCAGGCTCTGTGCGATTCTAATAAAAGACTCTTTCGGTATATGCGGAATTTCAAACGTGTCAGATAATGATTTTTTAATAATTTTTGAAATTTCATCTGGTTGAACATAATCTGTTATACCTTGCGGATGGTATAAAACAGGCTGATTTTCCCATTCAGCTTCATAATCAAAAGTAGCAAAGCTTCCCAGGTTATTCTTCTTCCAGCGTTTGAACGAATATAAAACCGGATATTTCGTCACGGGATAAAGGCCAATAGCGCGTCTTAGCAAAGAGTAATTATCCGGCACATTGCTTCTGTTCCTGATATCAGTCAATCTGGCCGGGTTATTAATATCATATTCTAAAAGAGGCTCTCGACAATTGGAGATTGTATTCTCCAGACCTGATATATGAATATAGCTGGAGTCTAGCTCTTCATACAAATTAATCTTTTCTTCTTTCTTGAGATTCGCTAGTTCAACTATAAGGCCCTTGTTATTAAATTCATAAAGTAGTTCTAACCATTTTCTTGCTTCCAGATGTTTGTCAAGATGCACTGGTAATGAGCTTAAAAATCTGTTAGTTCGCAGATATGGATAATCAGCGATACGATAACCCTCAGCATCAATTACGTTACTATCAACAACAGCGGCCTCTATTTTTATAAAAACCGACAAGCATTCATTAACTAATGTATTCTCAGAAAACGGAGATAATTCGTTTGCCTTATTTGATGCACAAGAAGATAGTATAAAAAAAGAAAATAATAAAAAATATTTAATCATGTCTTATATGTAGTGTCTTAAGCATGAATTCTTGATTCATGCTTATTCACAAACCTCATTTTAAGCAGAATTCTGTAGAGACAGGCATAGCTATACTCTGAGCAAAATGCCATAAAATAATCATGCATAATTCTGCTATTTACTGCCAGGTAATATTGTTTGAGCTAGACCAATTATTGCTACTATTGATACAGTTATCTGAGAATCATTATAAATTTACTGTAACAATACAGATAATCAGGTTTCGTTTATCACCGTATGCAGGGTGAGTTAATACTGATTTCAGAGTTATATTCATCAGCAGCTTTAATCAAGATTACTTCAGGTAACGCGCCATAAAGCGTTTATCAATCCAGTCTTTTATCCGCCAGAACCATCTTCCTGCCGCGTAGGCACAGCCTCGAGATAGAATTGCATAGCGATCCCCGGTGCTGATGAGTGCCAGAGCCTGATGTTGAGGCATGTAAGCTTTCAGTGACTTGTTTTGATAAAACCGCCGCAGATTGCTGGCCAGCACTGGCCCTTGCCTGACAGCAAATACTCCGGATTTCGCTCTTGGCATATCACACATGCCCGCAATGTCACCGCCAGCAAAAATATTGGCATGTGAAGTTGATTGTAAATTTTGATTGATATTGATAAATCCATCCTGATCCAGCGCAAGATCTGTGGTGCGAATCCAGTCAGGCGGGCTAACACCTGTTGCCCAGATAACGATATCAGTCTCATAAAAATAGTCATTATTTCCGTAGATGCCTTTGCTATCTATTTTAAGTATTCGTTCATTATTTATCACTTCTATCCTATGTGAATCCAGAACTGAAGTAAATTTTGATTGTACATGTCTATTATGTTTGTTGAGAATGTGCGTGTCGCTGTTAATCAGGCGATATCCTGTAATATGATTTAATCTGGAAAACCTATATTTTATCGCCAGAAGAATTTCTATACCGCCGGCACCACCGCCGACAACAGTGATATGACAGGTACGCTTCCTGTCATAAAGTTGTCGATATAATTCTTCGATTGCACCAAGTAACTCTTCGACCGGTTTGACCGGGATTACCGGGACAGCATTATCAGTTATTTGAGGCAATTTCGGCGTTGCGCCAGTGTTTATAGACAGAATGTCATAGTCTATTGGTGCAATAGCTGGACTCAAGATCCTTTTTTTATTGCAATCCAATGCAGTAATTTCTGCATGTATGAATGTGGCTCCGGCATACTTTGCAAGCCTAGGCAGATCGATATGGCAATCGTGAAAATTATAATGGCCAGCCACCAGGCCGGGTAACATACCGGAATAGGCTGAAAACTTGTCCCGTGATATCACAGTTATTCTCAGACCTGCCTCTGGCTTGTCGCCGAAATGCCTTAATACCTCTACATGACAATGGCCCCCACCCAGCAAAATTAGATGAGATTCGGGATTCACTGGGGCTGATGTCATTAGTCTCTAGCCGCGGATATTTGATCAATAAAGAATTAATAAGATATTGATTCTTAATAACTGTTTTTGTTACGTCATCTGCTGCATCGCGTCATTGGATAAATTTCTTGACAATTAGACCGATCGTTCCTAAATTATATGTATGAGAGGCAGACCGGTCAGTTTTGAGGTTGAAGAAGCCATTGAAGCCGCGATGCAGATATTTTGCAGACAAGGCTACAGTGCGACATCAGTCAGTGATTTACTTGCAGCAACCAGGCTATCGCGCAGTAGTCTATATCAGACTTTCACTAGCAAGGAAGACTTGTTCAAGTCCTGTTTGCAACGTTACAGCGATAGATTGGCGAGACAGCTGGACAGTAACCTTAAACAGTCAGCGTCCGCACGTAAATTTATTGAATCTACTTTTCTACATGCAGCAAGCCTGGCCGATGAACCTGATTTCCAGCAGGGTTGTCTGGCAATGAATACGGCGATAGAGCTCGGTCATACCGATAGCGCCTTGTCGCAGGAAGTCCATCAGGGTCTGCATAAATTCTCAAGTGTCTTTACGTCAGCAGTAAAACGAGCCCAGGCAGAAGGAACCATTGATAAAAACAAATCAGCGAATATTCTGGGCCAGTATCTGGTAAGCAGTATGTGCGGATTGCGTATGCTGATCAAATGTGGCGTCAGCGTCAATGAGGCTACACGGGTCGTCAGAACCATACTGCGTGCGCTGGATTGATATTTTTTTGCCTATATATGGAATGTTCGTTCCATATATTGTGAAACCAGCCTGACAAGGTTGAAACATCAGCTAAACTAAAGGAGGTCTAGTAATGAGTGCCGAATACCAGTTGAAACTGCCGTTGATTGAATTAGAACAGGCTGATGAAGAAGCCCGGCAAGTGCTGGAAAAAGCCAAGGCCCAGGTCGGGTTTATTCCCAATATGTACTCTGCCATGGCCAATGCACCGGCGCTACTTGATACTTATCTGTACGGTTATGAACATTTTCGCAAGAATTCAGAATTCTCTGCTGTAGAGCAAGAAGTAGTATTTCTGATTATCAGCCGGGAAAACGGTTGTAACTACTGCATGGCGGCGCACAGCATGTTGGCAGACAAGCAATCCGGAGTGCCGGAAGAAGTAACGGATGCAATTCGGAATTATCAGCCGGTTGCAGATAAAAAACTTGCTGCGTTAGTACGCTTTACCGGGAATATGGTAGAAACCCGTGGACGGCCATCGCAAAAAAACGTAGAAGACTTTCTCCTGGCGGGATACAACGAGCGACATATACTGGATATTATTCTGGCGCAGGCAGTTAAAACAATAAGCAATTACAGTAATCATGTGTTTCATACTCCGGTCGACGAGATGTTCTCACACCGTGCCTGGAACGATAAACAAGCTTCAGCCGCCTGATAGTTGATTGACTATAGCTATGCCAGAAAAACAGCGGTTACAGATTAGTTTGCTGCTATTGCGTCTCGGTGTCTTCATCGTCATGTTGATGTGGACGCTGGATAAATTTATAAATCCGGAACATTCTGCCGCAGTTTTCACCAGTTTCTACGGTATCGCCAATGCGCAGTCCATCATGTTTTTTATTGCCTCTGTTGAATTGATCCTGATAACCGCTTTTGTGCTGGGCCTGTTCAAACGCTGGTCTTATGGCATTGTTTTAATATTGCATGGCGTTTCTACTTTTGCCAGTTTCCCGAAATATCTGCAGCCTTGGGACAATTTGCTCTTTTTCGCTGCCTGGCCGATGTTGGCTGCTTGCCTGGCTTTATATCTGCTGCGTGAGAGTGATGATCTCATGACCATTAAATTGAATTCTAAATCTACAAAAGGAGAAATAATATGAGTTGTTATAACTCTGCTGTCATTCCTGCACCTGTACAGAAAGTGTGGGCAAAATTGCGTGACTTTCACGATATGAGTTGGGCCGATGGCGTCATAGAGGACTGCAAAAAAGCCAACGAAATCAATGGCACGCAGATTGGTGCCAAACGTATTCTCAATAATGCGTTTCATGAAACGCTGCTGGCACTGGACGACGTGGATCACATTGTCCGTTACAGTATTGACGATGGTCCGGATGCCGTATCTAAAGACAAGGTCAGTGGTTATATAGGTGAAATCAGGGTATTCCCGGTAACTGATAATGAACAAACCTTTGTGTTGTGGTCGTCCAGCTGGGAGGACAGTAACGGTGGTGTAGCTGAGTTCTGTGACCCGATATACAAGGCACTGCTGGATGCTTTGAAAAAACACTTTAGCTGATTGTGCTGTACCCGCGAGTGGCCCGGTAGCCCCCAATATACATCTACCTTCCCCCCACAGCCTTCCCCCGGGCTTGTTAGGTAGGGGTCACTCGCGGGCCTTTTAACATGCAGTAACAGATAAGACATTGGTTCCTACCGTTCGTGCGGCTGTAATAAAATACTCTTAATCATGATTGCTCTTTTACTCTAGAAATGATTGATTTTGGTTAATAGCGAATAATGCTATGCCAGAAATGTCTTGCATCTATTATCAATATGGGAGTAACAAATTGGCGTGACGGTCATCTATTCCATATTGATGATAATTCTTCAGTGTGAACTATCTGAGTATGCTAATGCATTAAAGACAGATAAAAGTAGTATCAAGAATAGATATCCTCTTCCCTAACCTTTTCTAAGTGGGGAGGGGATGTGAATTTTAAGAGTATCTTTAAGTGCTCATAAGCAGTTGTTTTGTCAAGAGTATTACTAATTTACCAATGATGATTGAGGATACGTCCATTACTAAAAATCAAATTAATTATCCGTCACGTCCAGAGAATCAGCGTATTGCACTTGTGCTACAGGGTGGCGGGGCCATGGGAGCTTATCAGGCCGGTGTTTATCAGGCGCTGGATGAGCATGGATTCTGTCCGGACTGGATAGCTGGTACATCGATCGGTGCCCTCAATGGTGCGATTATCGCAGGTAACAGGCCTGAAGATCGTGTGACTGCATTACGCGAATTCTGGGATACTCTTGCTCAGGGTATCGATTCGGGAATATATGGTTTTCTTCCAGATCAGGGGCGTCAGGTATTCAGTCTTGGAAATGCCATGTCGATTGTGGCAAATGGTTTGCCGGGCTTTTTTAGTCCACGCCCTGATTTAATTACCGCACTATTTACCGGCCAATCGGCAGAGACGGCAAGCTATTATACGACCGAACCACTACGTAAATTGGTTGAACGGCTGATTGACTTTAAGTGTCTTGAAAGTAATAAGATTCGACTCAGCGTTGGCGCTGTCAATGTTACCTCAGGTGAGTTGACTTATTTTGATAGCAGCAATGAGACACTTGCGGCTGAGCATATATTGGCGAGCGGGGCGTTGCCACCCGGCTTTCCAGCCGTTCGTATAAATGATGAATTCTATTGGGATGGTGCGTTGTATTCCAATACACCACTGGAGGTGGTGCTTGAAGATAACCCTCGTGTTGACACGCTTTGTTTTGCGGTAAGTCTGTTTCCAGCCACTGGCCGTGTGCCCCAAACAATTTCAGAAGTTGATGCACGTCAAAAGGACATCACCTTTGGCAGTCGACTCAATCGACATATAAACGCCTACGAACGTCTTCATAACTTGCGGCGTAAAATCAATTTACTATATCAACACCTGCCTAAAAAACTGCAAGACGATCCTGAAATTAGAGAGCTATCATACTGGGGTTGCCATACCACTATGCAGATTGTAAAACTCGCATACCCTGGCATGTCGTGGGAACTGGCGAGCAAAGATATTGATTTTTCCCGTGTAACAATCAATGAACGTTGGCGTATGGGTTATGACGCTACACTGGCCATGCTGAACCAGGCACCGTGGTTGCAACCACATCCGGTTGATCAAGGAGTGGTTGTTCATACGCCAAATAGTAATGAAAAAGAGTCACTGGAGATTTTATGAATGAAGATGAAGTTCGCCGCCACGCATATTCGATGCCGTTACATTCACCGAGCTATCCGCGTGGGCCATACCGGTTTGTTGACCGTGAATATCTGATTGTCAGTTATCACAGTGATCCTGAAATTCTACGTTCTATATTACCAGCGCCGCTCAAGCTTGCAGAACCAATAGTGAAATATGAATTTATAAACATGCCAGACTCAACCGGCTTTGGCAGTTATTGCGAATCCGGTCAGGCCATACCCGTTATCTTTGATGGCCAATGCGGTCTTTATATTCATGCCATGTATCTTAACGATCATGCACCTATTGTTGGTGGTCGTGAGCTATGGGGTTTCCCTAAAAAACTTGGTGAGCCGGTTTTAAGGGTCGAGCGTGAAACCTTGATTGGAACACTACAGTTTGGAGGCAGTCAAATTGCCACTGCAACCATGGGCTATAAACATACAATAGTCGAGGAGAATGAAGTACTCAGTGCTATGCAGGCGCCAAACTTTGTACTTAAAATTATTCCGCATGTCGATGGGACGCTGCGAATTCTGGAGTTGGTGAGATATTACCAGACTGATATTTGTATCAAGGGAGCCTGGTCCGGGCCCGGTGCACTTGAGCTAAGACCGCATGCTATGGCGCCGGTAGCTGATTTACCGGTGCATTCTATTAAATCCACTCTGCACTTTATTAGCGATTTGACTCTCGGTATGGGTGAAGTCGTGCATGACTACCTAAACTGAACTCATTAACTGATTAATTATAGATAAGGAGATTGATATGTCGTTGAAAAGCAAACGTGTTTTCATTACTGGCGCTGCCAGTGGTATTGGCAAAGCTATTGCATTACGGTTTGCTGAGGCTGGTGCTTACGTTTGTATAGCTGATATTGACGAGGTCAAGGCCCAGGCGGTAGTAACAGAAATAGAGCAGTATGGTACTGGCGCGATCTCTGTTGTCGTAGACGTGGCCGATGAAAAAGCAGTAGAACATGGCGTGGCAGCAATGGTCGAAAAATGGGGTGGGGTCGATATTCTGATTAGTAATGCCGGTGTTCAGCACATCAAGGCCGTTAACGAGCTAGCTTATAAGGACTGGCAAAAAATTATTGCGATCCATCTCGATGGTGCTTTTCTTACGACGCGCGCCTGCCTGCGCCATATGTATAGCCAGAAAGAGGGCGGCTGTATACTTTATATGGGCTCGGTACATTCGAAAGCTGCATCAGCATTAAAAGCACCCTATGTAGCAGCGAAGCATGCACTCCTCGGACTTTGCCGTACTGTGGCAATTGAAGGTGCCGAGCATAATGTACGCGCCAACGTTATTTGCCCGGGCTTCGTGCGTACACCGCTGGTAGACAAGCAGATTCCGGAGCAGGCACTTGATTTGGGTATTACTGAAGATGAGGTTATAAAGAGTGTTATGCTGAAAGAAACCGTTGATGGAGAATTCACAACTACTGAAGATGTTGCCGAGCTTGCTGTTTTTCTTGCAGACTTCCCCAGTAAGGCGTTGACCGGCCAGTCTATGATTGTAAGCCATGGCTGGCATATGGAATGATTTATGTTGATGCCGAAAATATGATGCCGTTATAAGGTATACGAATTAATTTTCATTATATCAATTACTCGATGTAACATTGTCTAATGATCGACATCAAAATAGTGAAATTCTCAATAGGCATTAATTGTGAACGCTATGCTACGATCCAGACTAAACCGTAATTGGCGGTGTCAAAGTATATTTATATTTGCCATATTATCCTTATCATATGGCAGAATTGGTTATACCGACGCGCTGCCGGAACAGGTCGCAATAAAAGGCTACAGCCCTGTCTCTTATTTTGAAAATGGATTTCCGGAATTGGGCAGTCCACAATTTTCAGCAGAATATGATGACAAGACTTATTACTTCACATCATCTGATCAGGTTGATAAATTCAAGAACAACCCCGAAAAATACAGGCCATTATTCGATGCCTGTCCTTATAGTTTGACGTTAGGCCGGAAGGTTTCCATAGACCCAACACGATTTAAAATTATTGCGGGACAGCTGTTGTTGTTTCACAAGTCAGAAGAAATGGATGCTCTTCAGCAATGGAACGAACAAGACGATGATGAAGGCCTGCTGAATAAAGCCAGGAGACAATATAAATTCTTCCAATCTCGACCCTTTGATTCACATTCTTCTCCTGCCAGGGATTGAGGCTAATCTGTGTTATATGCTAAGCGGTTAGTCGCTAAATTATAAAGCATATTACTTGACAAATATAAAGTCATGTCCCGGCAATCTAATCCACATGAAATCACTTGCATGGAGATTTGGGGAGGTAATGCTCGTGCGAAGCGGGCAATCGGAATAACCGGGTTCGACGTTTGGGTCAGCTCGAATCCATATCAAAATATGCCAGATGGTGGTGATATTTATTATATCTCCAGTTGCGGCGCAGGCAAGATCTCGCGTTTTAGTCTGGCCGATATATCAGGCCATGGTACATCTGCCTCATATTTTGCAAAATGTTTGCGTAAGCTTATGCGCAAGTATATCAATACGACCGATCAGACCCGGTTTGCGCAGAAGCTAAATGACGATTTTTCTGTTTTCGCCAGGAAAGGAATGTTCGCAACAGCATTGCTAACAGCCTATGATGCCGAAACTGATAAACTAAAGATATGTAATGCTGGTCATCCCAAGCCTTTATTATATAGAAAGCAGAATAATACATGGTGGATTCTTGACGAGGCATTGGAGGATTGTTCTGGTCAAGTAATTAATATTCCCTTAGGCATTAATGGTGAAACCAATTATCTTCAGTATGAAATCAGTCTGATGCCGGGAGATATTATGGTTATGTATACTGATGCAGCCATGGAGGTTCTTGATAAGACAGGTAGCCCGCTCGGCGAAACAGGCTTACTGGCATTAGTCGAGGATATTCCAAAAGATGACCCCCAACATTTTGGGGAAGCTTTGCATGCGAGACTTTTTTATAAACAATCGCCGGGAGATGATGTAACCCTGATTGTGTTATTTCATAATGCAAGTAACCCGCCCCGACAGAATCTTTATCAACGGTTGCAGTCTGTCTGGCGAATGGTTGTTACGCAAGATTGATATGGTTAACATAAATATGAAGATTTTTACTGAATTCCAATAAACCGCGATAGTGGGTACGCGAAAGTGTCTTCATGGCAGCGTAATGCATTCAATATACCGCTGCCATCAAATCGTCGGGCATCATATTGACACAGGCTAACTACAGGGAAGCGATGCGCAAGACTGTGGTTATAACGCTTTTCAAAATCGATCAGTTCTTTTGTGTCCAGGCCCCTGTCCAGGAACCAGGCCATATCACCCAGAACCCTGACTGCGTGTTCCCCTGACTGCGTTGATTTAAAAAGCTCGTTTTCGAAATAGATATACATTGCTTCTGCACTGACAGCACCATCGCTAACATTCAAACCGCCATTAACAATGGCCTTGTCAACGCCGGGCTCAACTTTCCTCAGTGCTGTAATGATTTTTTCAGAAATACTACCCGTGGCGATGAGATAGCATATATCCCCACGCCGTAATCCTTCTGCCAGAAACGGGACCGCCATTTTAAGTCTGCCCTTATCTGACTCATACAAAGAACACAAATGATTGCCATACTCGATCGTAATTCCCGCCAATGTGACTGCAGCTTGTTGAACAGGAAAAGCACGGTGTTTTCCAACCGCATCTTCTGAATTGCAGGCATCGTTGCCACGATAGTCTTTCAGAAAGGCAATTAAGTCTTCCTGTCTGAAACGACGTTCACGTTTGCCGCCAATACGATAGCAATTCAATCGTCCTGAATCCGTCCAGCGCCGAAGCGAAACAGCACTGACCTGCAACAATTTGGCTGCCTGGTGAATGTTGAGCCATTCACTATGGTTGCTGATTTCCTGTGACATCAACTAGCTCCTGTTATTAGCAAAGCAAATTTTAACGTTCTTAATCTTTGATGATCATATATACCGCTGATGCTCAATATCCTCCGGGTACGCGCTTATTATATTGCATCGCAGCATCTATATGAACTACTCATTGCTATTCTTTCTTGACATTTCTATTATATATCTTATTCTATATTAATCATTAATTATCACTGTTATTCATAGATAGTCAATAATGATAAATAGAGGCCTTCCCCAATGTTGGGCCAAGGTCATCCGCAGCTCATTTTGGGAGGAGTGGACATGCAGAGATTACATAATTCTTTTATCGGGATGGTGGCGAGCAGTCTGGTGTTGACCAGCATCAGTACGGCGATATTGGCGGGCCCCAAAGGCTCGGAATTTGATCTGACACTGACACCAGCTTCAGGTGGTATGGAGGGGGTTGGTGTGGTTAGGCCGCAGGATCCGGTAGCGATGCTCTTCGGCAATCCGTCTACATTGACCCAATTGAATGGTGACAATGCTTTTACGATAGGCGGAACCTTTGTTTCTCCGGACTTGAGATCGCACACAAATGACGGCGTCGGCTTATTTGGTGGGCCGCCTGGACCGACAAATCCCGGTATTGTGGCACCTGGTTCCCGTGGCAAGTCAGATTTCGGTGAAGGTGCTGTACCGCACGCGGCGGCACTTCACCGAATTAACCCGGATATGGTTGTTGGCATTGGCCTTACCGGCATATCCGGTCTGGGTTCCGATTTTCGTAATGAAGCTGGCTTCGCTCCCTTGATTGCTGATCTGAAATTATTCGGCGGCAACATGGTTGTAGGCTATCAAGTGACGCCTGAACTCAGCATAGGCGGTGCGGTGACGATCGGTATAGGTGCCTTGCAAGCTGGACTCGCCTCAAACAGCGCTTCGGTTAATGCTTTTGGTATCGGTGGTACTGTCGGTGCCACTTATGACGCTGGATTGATTCAACTTGGAGGCACATACAAGAGCCCGCTGGATATTGAGTACAAGCGGGTAACCGAGACATCACAGGGTGTTTTCTCGAATCTCGATCTGGAGCAACCACAAGAGGTCACATTTGGTATAGCAACCACAGATGCATTTATGAAAGACACCTTTGTTGAAGTCAACTTCCGCTATAAAAACTGGGATGATGCTAATGGTTATCAGGATTTCTGGAAAGACCAATACATCTTTTCAGTCGGTGGCCAGCACCGGATGCCAACACGTATAGGGCCAGTAACACTGCGAGCAGGTTACAGCTATAGCAGTGATTTAGCCAAAGACAGGAAAGATCTTGGTAACAGTTTTGGCAATTTTACACAGGTATTTGTTCCCGGACAGGGCGTATTGCCTGTGACACCGGCATTTATTGAAGTCGCACAAACTACTATCACCAATGGTTTCTGGAGTCAGGGCGTGTCATTTGGTATTGGTTATGACATCACGCCAAAACTGACGCTGGATCTTAATACTTCTTATGCATTCGACGGGAATGAGAGTTTCTCGGGAGACCTGCGATCAGAAGGGAGCATATTCTCGGCTGGCATGGGACTCACGTGGAACTTCTAGAAAATAAAAGTCCAAAAAACAGATTGATTACGTAATAAACGGAGTGCTTTAGCAATGTCTATTTCATTGGTAGTTGATGTGATTATTTTTGCCATCGGCACAGGTGCTTTACTGACGCTATATTTGCCTTTTTCACCCATGACTATAGACATGGTGAATCTGCGTCGCGAGACGCAGATTTCCATATATCGAAATCGCAGGTTGTTTTGGGTGATAGGGATTGTTGGTCTCGCGACAATATTCTTGAGAGGCCTTTACGCAATGATTGAGCCTGCTGCAGCGGGATCATTGTTTGCGGCATCAAGTCCATCATGGTTCTGGATATCAGCAGTTACCTCATTGGCCCTGGCGTTTATGTTCTGGAGTGGTTACGTTCCATTTGTTATGTCGCCCCCACAAAACCCGGAAGTATTATCACTACAGGAAGGTGATCGTTATCTGGGTGATGATGATGTTGTACTTGGCTTTGAATATGAGGGCCAGGTTAGAGCCTATCCAAGAGACAGTATCGCAAGACCGCATTTTTTCAATGATAAAATTGCCGGACAGAATTTCACGGTTTCTTACTGCATACTCTGTAATAGCGGCATTGCGTTCAAATCTGAAATCAATAACCAGCCAATACAACTGCGATGTGTAACAGCATATAACAACAACATTCTTTATTACGATCC
The DNA here is from genome assembly GCA_040905025.1 of Gammaproteobacteria bacterium. GTDB lineage: Bacteria > Pseudomonadota > Gammaproteobacteria > Methylohalomonadales > Methylohalomonadaceae > JBBDSJ01. Next base: position 19,037 of record JBBDSJ010000022.1, on the reverse strand, counting down.
GGCAAGCGATAATTTTATACAACAACTGGACGGCAAGGTCATTGACGGACCTGACACAGGGAAAGAACTGACATCTTATCCGGTGACAATAGCTACATGGAAAGAATGGAAGACATTGTATCCCGATACAAAATTATATTATGCACCACCTGCAACCATACGCGACAAGATGGTTGGGATGATGCTACAAATGATGATACCAATAGAAAAACTGGCCAAGCGCAAAAAACCATGGCATCGAATTCGCGGGAAACTGGATAAGCGTGAGCCTGCAATGTCATATGTATTCGGTGTCGAGATTAATGGTGACTCATGTGCTTTTACACAGAGAAAGTTAAGCCAGGAAAAAATTATCAATGACACTGTTGGAGGCGAGGAGATCACAATCTTTTATGATAAAGAGCGCGATATAGGAAAGATTTATCGGAGAAATCTTGACGGAAAAATACTTAATTTTGAGCCTGAGTCCCGGGATGGCAGTGGAATTGTGGCCAGGGACAGGGAAACACAAAGCGCCTGGAATCTTATGGGGCAGGCAGTCGATGGTCAGTTAAAAGGCAAGCATCTTGATGCTGTGCCTCACTTTAATAAATTATTCTGGTTCAGTTGGGCACTATTCAAACCGGGCACGAGAATAGGGCTTGGTGATTCTGATAATAACTCAGTAAGAGCCTGAATTTTAATTATCAACCCTGAACCCGTTCAGGGTTAACCGGATAATTTATAGCATTACATTAAGTAAACTGACCAAGGAATTTGTATATGGATTTGACACTGTACTGGTTCATGTTGCCAATATCTGTACTGGTTGCGACTACAGCTATGATGAGTGGTATAGGCGGAGCAGCCATGTTTATGCCGATTTTCGTAATAGGGTTCCCATTACTGGGGCCTGAATATCCACTGGAAAGTGCCGCGGCAGCAATTGGCGTAGCTTTACTTACAGAAACTTTTGGTTTCGGTTCCGGGTTTGTGGCTTATCTGAAACGGCAACTGATTGACTTTCGCCTGGCGGCCGGCTTTGCACTGATTTCTGTGCCTGCAGCAATAGCCGGGGCATTGTTATCACATGCTATCCGGGATGATGTTTTGTTGTTTGCGTATGGGCTATTGATGTTGGTTCTGACAATCATATTGTTCAGGGGCCATCAGTCTGTCAAACACGCAGAATCAACAGTCGGAGCTGCGCAAGTAAAAGAACTCCAGCCGGAATTGTCGGTTGAGCTGCATGATAGTGATGGCCGTGTCTATCATTATAATCGCTGCAAGCCAGACTTGTATGGCACGCCGGTTACCGGATTTGGCGGATTCCTGGCTGGATTACTATCGGTGGGTATCGGTGAAGTTGCAATGCCACAACTCGTGCGCCGATGCAAAATTCCTCTGCCAGTAGCCGCCGCAACTTCTATTGCTATCGTTATTGCCACCATCGCTGCTGCGTCATTTGCTCATATATCAGCATTATTATCAGCCGGAGGTGTCAATGCTGTGCCATGGGAACTCGTCATGTATACCGTGCCTGGCGTGATCATAGGTGGCCAAATAGGGCCTAGAATTCAGGGTCGGGTAGATTCACGCTTAATGGAAAAAATAATAGCGGTTATTTTCGCTTTTATTGCCATCGCCATGTTATGGATTGTATTCAATACATAACATCGCTTTATTTTACGAATAAATTAATCAAGTAATATCCAGTCTGATTTATCGGAGAATGTCATGAAAAAAAATATACCGAGTTTATACGAAGCTTTGAGTCATTCGCCTGCCAGGAATAATAATTATCAGGCCGATTTGGGTATATATCGTTCTGCTGGCGAGCCGGAGTACGGTCGGTATTCATACAAGGCGCCGGCGAAAGGGCTCGTAAAGGCAGCTAATTCAGACGGTAATGAAACAATATTAACCGATGATTTCGAAATAGCCTATACCCGCATAGGGGATAAAGGACCGATCGTATTGTTTCTTCATGGTGTGCCGACCAACAGACGACAATGGGAAGATGTTCAGGCTTTGGCCGGACGCTTTTGCCGGACTATTTCAATAGACATGCTGGGCATGGGTGAAAGTACCATGCCAAGAATGTATGGTCGCAGTGATGATTCAGATCCGCTTACTCAGTGGCATTGGGTAAATGATACAGACTATGTTGAAAAACTAATGCAGTCCATGTTCCCTGGCGAAAAGTTCGTTTTTGTGGCTGATGACTGGGGAAGTGGTATCGCTTCGCATTATGCAGCAAAATATAATGAGAGATTGCTGGCTTTAGTACATATGGATCCGATAGCGTTTGATGGATATCCGGTAAATGAAATTCAGGCAATAGGACGAGCATCCGGTATTCCCAACACGCCCGATGGGGATCAGCTTTTCCAGCAAATGTTTGGAGATTTTGACCAGCGATTGGTGCAGATACTGAAATCAATGGTACATAACCGGCATGTATTTAATCAATACAATATGCGTTCATTGGCATTTCCTTATGTTGATGTTGATTATGAACGTAATGGCAAGAATGATGGTGTTTCAGATGTTGCCTACTCCAATACCATGCAGCTGAATTTTCATAATATCAGGGTATTGTCTGATCGTGCTGCAATGTTGGCACCCTCGTTATTGTTGCCGTATTGCGCCAAAAATAATCCGAACGGCGTTGCTTATGAAAATATAACAGTACCTGCGCTGATTATGTGGGGTGAATATGACAACATGATGCCGGCGGCACAGACTCAGCGCTTTGCCAATGTTTTGGGCAGCAGTGATGTCCAGATTACGTATATTCCCCGTTCAGGTCATTTCCCTGGAAATGACAATCCTGTATTTGTTGCCGATACGGTCGTGAATTTTGTCCGTCGAATTGTTGGCCGAGAGAACATGGCCGACATCTATATGGGTAACTGGGGTATATGGAAAGGTGATGAAAGTGAGGTTGTAAAGGATCTGCGGCAGGTTTATGACATTAAAATATAATTGGCCGCATGATTGGTTTAAGAGGATGATCAATAAAACCCGCCAGGGTTATCCACCTTGGCGGGTTTTATTTGCACCGCGCTTAGCCCACGATTTTCGTCTAAAGATCGGTTATAGAGCAGCGGCCGGCTTTTAAGATAATCTTCTAGACTCTTAACTTATTGATTAGGCAAAATAAATCTGGTCGGGGTGAAAGGATTCGAACCTTCGACCTCTGCCTCCCGAAGGCAGCGCTCTACCAAGCTGAGCTACACCCCGATAATCTGGGTAACGTTACTGCAGACGCGGATTAAACGGGATTAATACCGGCGTTCGACGGCGAAGTTGGCGAGGTCCGCCAGCGCGTCCCGGTATCTGGAAGCCGGGACAGCGGCCAGGGCTGCAAGTGCGGCATCGGCCTGTTCGCGCGCGAGGGCGGCAGTGTATGCAATTGCCCCGGTGGTTTCAATGGTTTCACTGATAGCGGTGATGTGTTCACGGCCACCGGCTTCAATGGCTTTGGCAATGACATCAGCCTGTTCATTGTCACCGTGCCAAAGGGCGTACAGCAGCGGTAACGTCGGTTTGCCTTCAGCGAGGTCATCACCGATGTTTTTGCCAAGGTCTTCGGCCGAGGCGCTGTAATCCAACACATCATCAATCAACTGATAGGCCGTACCCAGATGCATGCCATAGTCGGCCAGTGCCTGCTGCTCTGCCGGGCTGGTGTCTGCGACCATGGCGCCGATGCGGCTGGCCGCCTCAAACAGCTTGGCGGTCTTGTTGCGGATAACCTGCAGATAGCGCTCCAGGCTGGTGGCCGGGTCGTGGCGATTCAGCAATTGCTGGACTTCGCCTTCGGCAATCGTGTTCGTGGTATCGGACAAAACCTGCATAATCGGCATCGAACCCACGCTGACCAGCATCTGGAAGGCACGCGAATAGAGGAAATCACCAACCAGCACGCTGGCTTCATTACCCCAGCGTTGGTTGGCGGTCTGGTGGCCGCGGCGCAGTTGCGAGGCATCGACCACGTCATCATGGAGCAGAGTGGCGGTATGGATGAATTCAATAATTGCTGCCAATTCAATATGTTGACGACCAGCGTAGCCGCAGGCATGCGCACTCAGCAGCACCAGCGCCGGGCGCAGGCGCTTGCCGCCACTATTGACGATATAATGACTGAGCTGGTTGATGAGGCCGACATCGGAATGCAGCGATCTTTCAATAAGCGCATTAACCTGCTGCATATCAGCTGCCACCAGCAGACGCATATCGTCTATGGCGGCGGACGGGTGCTGGGCAGCGGCGGTTGTGGTCGGTGTCATTACAGAGCTGGAGTGCATTAGGCCGTACATTTTGCCAAGAGCGGCCCCTGATTGCCATGAAAATACGCCCGGATTCTGATATTTAGCGCTCACAGGGCTTGTCTCAGAGACGCTAATTCCTTAAAATCTCCGCCCTTAACAGTGGGGTCGGTAATTTGACCCTTGTCCAGAATAATGCGTTCTGGCCCTGAAATGAATTCTGGAGAGTAATCTGATGTATGCGGTAATCAAAACCGGTGGTAAACAATATCGCGTCAGCGAAGGCACCCGACTCAAGGTGGAGCGCCTGGAAGCAGAAGAAGGTGCAACGGTCGATATTACCGACGTACTCATGGTGGTTGACGGCGAAACAGTCAATGTTGGTCAGCCGCTGCTGAGCGGCGCCAAAGTCACAGCCAAGGTGCTGTCACATGGCCGCGGTCCGAAAATCAAGATCATGAAGTTCCGTCGCCGCAAGCATCATCAGAAAGTCACTGGTCATCGCCAGTCCTATACCGAATTATCTATCGACAAGATTGCTGCCGGCGCCTGAGCGCTGGTACCGATCCGGAGTTTTTAAGCCATGGCACACAAAAAAGCAGGCGGCAGTACACGTAACGGCCGCGATTCAGAATCAAAACGACTCGGCGTGAAAAAATTTGGTGGTGAATCTGTTGCTGCCGGTAACATTCTTATTCGCCAGCGCGGTACCAAATTTCACCCCGGCGTCAATGTCGGTTGCGGTACCGATCACACCCTGTTTGCCAAAGCCGAAGGTAAAGTCCTGTTTGAAACCAAGGGCCCGAACAGCCGTACCTTTGTCAGCGTCGTTAATCAGTAACAGCGAGCGCTTGATAATGGTACGAAACCCCGTCAACTGGCGGGGTTTTTTGTTTGTGTAGCAGAAATATAACCGCGAATGAACGCCCAGGAATACGGCAGGAGCGCAGCTTGCTGCGCGAATGTTCGCCCGGCGAACCGTGCTCCTGCATATTGGTGAATACATCATGAAATTCGTTGACGAAGCGACAATTCGGGTCGAAGCCGGCAAGGGCGGCAATGGCTGTGTCAGTTTTCGCCGGGAAAAATTTATTCCACTGGGCGGCCCTGATGGCGGTGACGGCGGTGACGGTGGCAGTGTTTATCTGATTGCCGACAGCGGCCTGAACACGCTGGTTGATTTTCGCCATAGCCGTTTGTTTCGTGCGCAACATGGCCGGCCCGGCAGTGGCAATAATCGTATTGGCAAGGGCGGTGATGATCTGACCGTGCGTGTGCCGCTGGGCACGCTGGTGTATGACGCTGACACTGAGGAGTTGATCGGTGACATGGTGGCAGTCAATACGCCGATGCTGGTGGCACAGGGTGGTTTTCATGGTATCGGTAATGCGCGTTTCAAAAGCAGTACCAATCGTGCGCCACGCCAGTTTACGCCGGGCAAACCCGGCGAGGCACGTGACTTGCGGCTGGTCTTGCAAGTGCTGGCGGATGTGGGTTTGCTGGGCAAACCCAATGCCGGTAAATCGACATTGTTGCGGGCAGTCTCGGCTGCGCAACCCAAAATTGCCGATTATCCGTTCACTACCCTGTATCCGCATCTGGGCGTGGTGCGCATTGATAATGACCGCAGTTTTGTCATGGCCGATATTCCCGGACTGATCGAAGGTGCGGCCGAAGGTGCCGGACTGGGCCATCAGTTCTTGCGCCATCTCAGTCGCACACGGCTATTGTTGCATCTGGTTGATGCCGGACTGGATCGTGAAGTTGCGGATGTTATTAACGACATCCATACCATCATGGCGGAACTGCTGGAATACGATCCGGCACTGGCTGAACGTGCGCGCTGGCTGGTACTGAATAAACTCGATACCTTTGCAGAAACCGAACGTGCCGGGCGTGTAGCGGAAATTCAGGCAGCGCTAGAGGAGTCAGTACCCGTGTACGCTATTTCAGCAGCAACCGGCTGGAATTGCCGGCAGTTGAGCGAAGCCGTTATGCAGCATTTGCAAACGCAAGCGGCTGCGGCTGCCGCCACTGAACACGGACAATCATCATGACAACAACTCGTACATCTTTAATGCAGACGCGCCGCTGGGTGATCAAGCTCGGCAGCGCGATTCTGACCAACAACGGCCTCGGTTTGAAGACCGACTCGCTTGCTGTCTGGGTCGCGCAGATCGCCGCATTGCGTGCCCGGGGTTGTGATGTGGTGCTGGTGTCATCCGGTGCCGTCGCAGAAGGCGTGGTGCGGCTGGGCTGGACCGCGCGGCCGCATGCCATCCATGAATTGCAGGCAGCAGCAGCCGTTGGCCAGTCCGGCTTGATCCAGGCGTATGAATCCTGTTTTCAGACCCACGGTATCCGTACTGCGCAGATTTTGCTGTCGTATGATGACATCGCGGATCGCGAACGCTACCTGAATGCGCGCAGCACATTGAAAACGCTGCTGGCGTTGGGCGTGGTGCCCATTATTAATGAAAACGATACCGTCGCAACCGACGAGATTCGGTTTGGTGACAACGACACGCTGGCCGGTCTGGTCGCAAATTTGATCGAGGCGCAAACGCTGGTGATCCTGACCGACCAGGCCGGGTTATATGATCGTGACCCGCGCAGCCATGCGGATGCCAAACTGGTCGATACGGCACAGGCCGGCGATCCGGCCCTGCAGATCATGGCTGGTGAAGGCACTGCGCTGGGCCGGGGTGGCATGCTGACGAAACTGAAAGCCGCCGTCACAGCCGCCAAGTCCGGTACACAGACGGTCATTGCGGCCGGTCAGGAGCCGGACGTACTCGTGCGGATTGCGGCCGGGGAAGCGCTGGGCACCTGGTTGCAGGCCGGCAGTTCACCGCTGGCGGCACGCAAGCAATGGCTGGCAGGGCAATCGATCGTGCGTGGCCGGTTGACGCTGGACGCCGGTGCCGTGAAAGTGCTGCGCGAACACGGGCGCAGTCTCCTGGCAGTTGGTGTGACCGCGGTGCAGGGCGAATTCAAGCGCGGCGAAATTGTGGCCTGTCTGGATGCCGATGGCGAGGAAGTGGCCCGCGGCCTGGTCAATTACGATGCCGACGCGACGCAACGGATCATGGGCCAGCCGACCAGCCGGTTCGAGGAATTACTCGGGTTTCTGGATGAACCGGAGCTGATTCATCGCGATAATCTGATTTTGCTGTAATCCGGCAAGACTGGCAGACAAAAAAACGCCCCGGCCGTGACTACGGGCGGGGCGTTTTCAGTATGCGGTGAAAACGTCTAGAGCGCGCGCAAATGATTATTCAGGCGGCTCTTGTGGCGGGCGGCCTTGTTCTTGTGGATCAGGCCTTTGTCGGCCATCCGGTCAATGATCGGCACAACCGACTGGTAGGCAGCGGTCGCTGCGTCCTTGTCTTTCGCCTGCACGGCATTCAGAACTTTCTTGATATTGGTACGCAGCATCGAACGCTGGCTGGCATTCAGCTGGCGATTATTCTCCGACTGGCGCGCACGTTTTTTTGCTGAGGCGATATTGGCCAAGGGTAAACTCCTTACAATGTCAACGTTACCGGGTGTACCCCGGTCAAGGCGCAGTATGATGCGGATTTGCCGGGGGTTTGTCAATGTCAGGGGTCAATGTCGGGTGGCGGAGCAGGCCCGGGTAAGCGGGTCAGGGCTTGTGGTATGCTGCCGCCGACGTCTGACAGCCCCAAAGTCATTAAAACAAACAAGATTTTTTCATCAGGAACCAGATTCTGAGCCAGCGTTTACTGAAATCCACCGCACTCGTCGGCGCGATGACCCTGATCTCCCGGATCTTCGGCTTGTTGCGCGATATCGTCATCGCCCGGCTGTTTGGTGCCGGCATGGGCACGGATGCATTCTTTGTCGCTTTCCGTATTCCCAACTTTTTCCGCCGCCTGTTTGCCGAGGGTGCATTTGCACAGGCCTTCGTGCCGGTGCTGTCGGAATACAAGGCCAAACGAACGCCGGCCGAGATCCAGGCATTACTGGATCACACCACTGCCGTACTCGGGCTGGTATTGCTGGCGGTAACTGCTGTGGGCATTTTGCTGGCGCCGCTGCTGATTTTATTGTTCGCACCGGGTTTCCACGGCGAAGTGGGCAAGTTTGATCTGGCGGTGGGTTTATTAAGGATTACGTTTCCTTACTTGTTCTTCATTTCATTGACCGCGCTCGCCGGTGCGATTCTGAACAGTTACCGGCGTTTTGCGATCCCGGCATTCACGCCGGTGTTACTGAATCTGGCATTGATCAGTTCGGCTATCTGGCTGGCACCGCACATGCAGGAGCCCATCCAGGCGCTGGCCTGGGGCGTATTTATTGCCGGTATTGTGCAGTTGCTGTTTCAGCTGCCATTCATTATTAATCTGAAGTTATTGCCACGACCCTGGCGGGGCCGGGATCGTGACGGCGTAAAACGGATATTCATACTCATGTTGCCGGTGATGTTTGGTGTGTCGGTGTCACAGATCAATGTGATGATCGATACCTTGATGGCATCGTTTCTGGTCAGCGGCAGTATTACCTGGCTTTATTATGCCGATCGCATGATGGAATTTCCGCTGGGTGTTTTTGGCATAGCATTGGCCACGGTCATTTTGCCGCAGTTATCTGATAAACATGCACGCGGAGCGCAGGCAGAATTTTCGCGCACACTCGACTGGGGTTTGCGCTGGATATTGTTGATCACTTTGCCGGCGTTGGCCGGGCTTGCTGTACTGGCCGGGCCAATCATGATCACATTATTTCAATATGATGAATTTACGTCGCATGATGCCACCATGGCGGCGCAGGCATTGATGGCCTTTGCTTTGGGCTTGCCCGGCTTTGTGTTAATCAAGGTGCTCGCCAGTGCATTTTTTTCACGCCAGGATACGAAGACACCGGTACGTGCCGGTATTATCGGCATGCTGGTCAACATTGTATTGAATCTGGCCTTGATCAGTTCGCTTGCGCATGTCGGACTGGCGCTGGCAACAGCGATTGCAGCGCTTGTGAATGCGAGTTTGTTGTTTATCTGGCTGCGGCGTGGCCGGCACTATCAGCCGCTTGGCGGTTGGCACTGGTTTTTGCTCCGGGTAACGTTGGCAACGTTGATAATGGCAACACTGTTGTATCTGAGTATTCCGGTATTACAAAGCTGGTTATTGCTTGATGCCTGGGCGCGCGTTATGCAACTGGGCTTATGGATTGGCGCAGGTATGCTGGTCTATCCACTGGCACTTGGATTACTGGGTTTCCGGCCGGCGCATCTGGGCCAGGCAGACAGTGTCTGATTTCATGCAATGCGATCCGGCCCGAATTAATCATGCGTATTCTGCAACGAACTGCTGACAGGCTACCGGACTGGCGTGGATGTGTCGCAACGATCGGCAACTTTGATGGTATTCATCGCGGCCATCAAATCATGTTCGAGCGACTGCAGGCCGAAGCGGCACAGCTGCAACTGCCGGTGATGGTGATCAGCTTTGAGCCGTTACCACTGGAATTGCTGGCACCGGACAAGGCGCCGGTACGATTGACCAATCTGCGCGAGAAAGCCGTGCAACTGGCACGATTGAATATCGATTATCTGCTGTGTCTGCGGTTTAACAGGCAACTTGCATCACTGACCGCGACGCAATTCTGTGAACAGTTACTGCATGAGCAATGGCAGGTTAAATCATTGCTGATTGGCGACGACTTTCGCTTTGGCCGTGGCCGTGATGGTGATGAAACGTTATTGCGTAAGCTGGGTGCTGACCTTGGTTTCAGCGTGACGGCGATACCGACGCAGAAATTCGCCGATGATCGTATCAGCAGCACACGTATTCGCCAGGCGCTGGCTGATGCCGACATGACCACAGCGGCAACATTGCTGGGCCGGCCGTATTCGCATATCGGCCGGGTGATTCATGGCGAGAAGCGTGGCCGGCAACTGGGTTTCCCGACATTGAATATGGATCTGCAACGAACGCAACCGGCCATAAAGGGTATTTTTGCCAGCCGCGTTCACGGTCTTGCCGCGACACCGCTGAATGCGATCAGTTACATTGGCACACGGCCGGTGTTTCATGGCGAACGCTTGTTACTGGAAACCCATGTGCTGGATTTTGATGATGACTGTTACGGTCGCTGTGTCGAGGTTGAACTGCTGCAACAACTGCGCACTGAACAGCCATTTACGGATGCCAATGCGCTGGTGGAGCAAATGCAAAAAGATGTAAAGCAGGCACGCGATTATTTTGCTGTCGCGATATGAAATCTGACAGTGTTGCTGTTTGAGTGGAGCGTGTTAAAGGCTGGATTCCTCCGCTGCGTGCTACGCACTCCGGTCGGAATGACAATCGAATTTTGTCATCCCGAGCGAGTGAAGCGTATTGCCAATGTCATCTTGAGCGGAGCGCGTTAGCGCGGAGTCGAAAGATCTTAACGCCGATAGTAAGATTCCTCCGCTGCATAAACAACAGAGATAAAATATGAATCTGCGACTGAATATTGCCAATGCCTGGCCCTGGTTGTTATTAACAGCCAGTATCGTGGTGCTGGATCAATTCACCAAACTGCTGGCCGAGCATTATCTGGCGTTCTATACGCCGGTGAACCTGCTGGATGTCAGCGGTACGGGGCTGAATATGACGCTGGTCTACAACACGGGTGCCGCTTTCAGTTTTCTCAGTGATGCGGGTGGCTGGCAACGCTGGGTTTTTGCGGTCTTCGCCGTGCTGGTCAGTGCCGTATTATTGATCTGGTTGCTGCGCCTGCCGGCTGCTGCACGTTGGCTGAGTGCGGCGCTGGCGCTGGTGCTGGGTGGTGCAATCGGCAATCTGATCGATCGCGTTTTGTATGGTCACGTGATTGATTTTGTAGATTTTTATTCCGGCGACTGGCACTTCCCGGCCTTCAATCTGGCCGATTCTGCCATTACAATTGGTGCTATTATGTTGATTATTGATGCACTCTGGCTGCAGTCCGACGCGGCCGATCGCACCAATGGTTGACAGTCGCCGGGCAGCGCCGTAGTGTGCGGGGCAACATTCAACCAACTGTTTTCATATCAACGACTTAGGCAAACTGAGACCGGATTATCCGGTCGATTGTCCTGACAACCCAATAGCCGAGCTGAAATGACTGAGCAAGCAACAGAAACAAAATTACTGCAACCTCTGCAAATCCTGCTGGCGAACCCGCGCGGCTTCTGCGCCGGTGTCGATCGTGCCATTGAAATCGTCGAGCGGGCGCTGAAACTGTTTGGTGCGCCGGTGTATGTGCGTCATGAAGTGGTGCATAACAAATATGTTGTTGACGGTCTGCGCCAGAAAGGCGCGGTATTTGTCGAGGAGCTCGATGAAGTGCCGGATGATGCCGTCGTCATTTTCAGTGCGCATGGCGTCTCCAAGGCTGTACGCGAAGAAGCCGCACGCCGCAGCTTGCGTGTCTTCGATGCGATCTGCCCGTTGGTAACCAAGGTGCATATGGAAGTCGGCCGCTATCAGGATGAAGGCCGTGAATGTATTCTGATTGGCCATGCCGGTCATCCGGAAGTTGAGGGTACGCTGGGGCAATACCGCCGTCATGATGGTAAGGGCGGTATTTTTCTGGTCGAATCCGTTGATGATGTCTGGCAGATGGACGTCAAGAATCCTGAATTCCTCGCCTATGTCACCCAAACGACCTTGTCGATGGATGATACCGCTGAAGTCATCGCGGCACTGCGCAAACGCTTTCCGAAAATTGTCGGGCCGAAGAAAGATGATATCTGCTATGCCACACAGAATCGTCAGGATGCGGTCAAGAAACTGACCCAGCAGTGCGATCTGGTTATCGTTGTGGGTTCACCGAACAGCTCCAATTCCACCCGGCTGAAAGAAATCTCACAGAAGTTTGGTATTCCGGCTTATTTAATCGATAGCGCTGATCAAATCCAGCAAGCTTGGCTCGACAGCAAGCTGAATATTGGTATTACGGCGGGCGCGTCAGCACCGGAAGTGCTGGTGGAGCAGGTAGTCAAACAGTTGCAGGCAAGTGGCGCGAAAGTCGTGAATGAAATCTCCGGCAAGCAGGAAAATGTAACCTTCTCATTGCCGCGCGAACTGGATATACAACAGGCCTCCTGAATATTTAAGCAAGCTCTGATTAATTCATCCATGAATTATCAGAGCACGAAAATCGAAAAATGTGATTTTCGATTTTCTTCTTTTCCAATCACTTAAGTGATTGGAAAAGGCAGTACTTCCGTGTACTGCAGGAACCTCTGGGCAGTGTGCATGGATGCACCATTTACGTAACCAAGGATGTAATAAATCAGAGGTTCCTTAACCGGCTGGCTGAATCCGCAGCCGGCATTAATCAGATATTAGTTGGGGTATTAACTAGAAACGATCTCAAAAATATAATCCCCCGCCCCTTCGGGGAGGGGGTCAGGGGGAGGGGTAACGCTTTATCGAGAAACCAAGTGTTATAAATTCACCCCCATTCCCGGCTTACACCCTGCCGGGACAAGCTCTAACTTTTCCCCCTGGAAGGGAGAAGGCGCAGTATTTTGAGACCACTTCTAACTGCAATTGCGATTGGCAATGTCCTGCGCTTCGTTAATTCGCTTCTGACGTTCTTCATCCGTAAAGAAAGCGCGTTCGCCCTCATCATTGATATATTGAATACGTGGCCGGTTTTTCAGATTTTCCAGCGCTTTGCGTGCATTTTCGCAATTCTGTTTTTTGGCCTGGATTTCTTTTTGCTTGTTGACGCGCTTTTCAGCTTCAGTCTGGCCTGATGTGTCTTCCGATTCTTTCAGCTCTTCAGCAGCTTCTGATTCATCCGCTGGCTGTGATTGAGAAGAGACTGAAGAAGGCAATCTGAAACTTTCTGCTGCCTGTTCAGCGGGAGGTTTCTGGCCATAGTGGGTGACCCCGTCTTCATCGGTCCATTTATAGATTTCGGCAGAAACAGCTGACGCCGACAGCGATAACACCGCCAACAGTATTGTATTGAGTAGGCTTGCTTTCATTACCAGCAACGATCCAGCTCGGCAGTACCGGATTTGGTTTTCTGGCCACGCGAATTCAGCGTTAATGTGCCGCAATCCGGATCACTGGAAGTCGGGGTTGCCGTTATGGTATAGCTCGAAGCGTCTGCAGTGACAGTTATATCATAATAGCCTTCTGGTGACTCCGTACCATAGCGCAAGCCATCATCGCCGAGATCAGTGGTGTAACTATTGTTGTCAAAATAGAAACGCTCCTGTCTTGAAGCGAGCTCGGTTAATGCATTTTTGGCATCTGAGCGTTTGGCCCGGTTGGCGTAGTTATTATATGCAGGAAATGCAATTGCAGATAATATACCTACAATAGCGATGGCGATCATCAGTTCAATCAATGTAAAGCCCATCACCGGTCGTACGGAACCTGATTGACGGCCCTGGTTTAATATATGTATCAGCATGGTTATAACCTTAGTTTATCAAATAATGAAATATAGACTATCGATCCGATTAAGGAAGCTCTGAATAATTCATCCATGAATACTACATCCTTGGCTTCGTAAGCGGCACATCCATGTGCCACTCCTCAGAGCACGAAAATCGAAAATTATGATTTTCGATTTTCTACATTTTTCAATCATTTTAGTGATTGAAAAATGGCAGTACATCCGTGTACTGCAGGAACCTCTGAATTTACCAAGGTTCCTTAATCTATAAATTCGCGCCAGGATATCTCGCCACTGCGCAGGCCGCCGCTGGTCTGGGCCTCATCCGATGAAATTTCACCGGTTGATTTCTGGATAACCACGGTGACCTTGCCGGGCAGGTCGTCCTGACCGGGCTTGCCAACATGGATGCTTGGTGATGAGGCGAGGCCGAAGCCCAGACTGATTTCGCCCTTGGACTCGAATACCCCGTCTGGGCAAGTCGAGCATGCTTCTGTACCGAAAACACCTTCAGGTATGGTTGTACCGGTGTTGAATGCCAGACCCAGCAATATACTGGTACCTTCAGCACCACAAAGGTCTTCAGTCGGAGTAAATGCAGTATTGAATACAATGCCCCCCAAAACCGCTGACCTGTTAATGCTGCGTTGTGATGGATCAAGACTGTTCGCTACATAATCACGTTTCCAACCCTGATAAATGTTGCCATCACATGTTGTCTGGCCGGTGGTGCATTGCTCCAGCTCGTCAAAAGTCATGTCATTTGTACCATCACCATCACTGTCCACATTGCCATCTGTGAAAACTACCGCGTCACTGACATCTAACAGATTGGCAGGATCAACTGCAATGTTGCTGGTGGCATCACTGAGGTCGTTGGGTTCCTTGAATCCATACAGAGTCTGCTGGCTGGTGCTGGCCTTGTCCGGGTTGGAGAAAAAGCGTCCGGTGCTGGCGATAATCCATTCCTGACTGAACTCATCAATAGTCAGTGAGGGTTGTGCCAGAAAAGGCTGATCCGTATTCAGCAGAATATGAGGCGAGCCCCAGTCAGCCGGGCTGCCATTTTCCGCAATTGCCATGCGCCATAATTTGCCTTCATCCGCATCGACATCACCGATAGTACCGAAATACATGGCTTCGGCGCGCATATCGATATCAAAATCGGAGGTCACGGGATTACCGACAAACTGGCCGTCGGCTTGCACACCCAGATCCAGTCCATCTGCGGTGAAGTCACCCGCAGTGACTACGCCATTGTCTGCAGCACCTGCGCCCAGCCGCTCAAGATCATAGGCATAAAGTCGGGCACGCTGACTGCTGGTGATAGTGCCGAGATTGTTGGGCCCGGAACCGAAAATCAGGTACCAGTTGTCCGTATCCTTGGTGCCGGTCGGGCTGCCGATCAGCGCAACGGTCGGAAAAGACGTGGTGAATTGCAGGTTCGGCGGTGTCAGTTCAGCCAGCACTTTTGGCGGCTGTTCCGGATTGGTAATATCCATGACCACGTAGGCTGATTTTGTTTGCACCGTATCGGTCTCAGCCGGGTCAGGTAACACTTCAATGCCGTTGGATGTGCCCACGTCAGTACCGCCACCCAAACGGAAACCGACGACCAGCACTGTGCCCCAGCCACCGGGATGCGTGGCAGAAGTCGGGAAAATACGCGCATCGAAGACGCGCGGCTGGCCGTCTACATAATAGACATGCTCATATTCCTGGCCATTTGGATCGGACTCTGTCTTGGGTAGCCATTGCAGATGTGGCAACAGGTTCTTGGGTACATAAGCCCACAACTCCGAGCCGAGTGGATGTGCGGTCGCACTACTGCCGTCCACAGGTGTCGTGCTGAATTCCAGATTGGATACATCGAAGAACCCCGCGTTAAAAGCATGCAGCATGCCATCGTTGGCACCGGTATAAACGACCTGGCGGCGATTGGCATACTGACTGCGAAAAGTCGCATAGCTGGCATCTCCGGCAAGCAAGTCAAAGGCTTCAGCCGGAGCGGCCACCGGTGTCGGGGTTGAGTTGACAATATCACCCAGACGCATGACCTGCGTCGTGCCGTCACCCTCGAAATCCAGCGTGCGACTACGCGTGCCGGCAATTTCCTCACCACGAATATAGCGGATCAGATCCTGGGCCTCAGCAAGAGTGTCCAGGTCCAGCCAGCCATAGTTATTATTGTTGATTTGATCCGGGTGAAATGATGTGACTTCGCCATCATCAATCAAGCCATCAAGATTACCGTCCAGCCATGTCAGAATGTGACGACCATTATTTGCCGGATCAGTATAAGTACGTTGCGTACTGACATCAGACAGATCCGCCAGCGTTTTGCGGGCATTCCAGATAGGTTTGAGATCTTCCAGAGCCACATCAAAACTGCCGGAGGACACAAAAACATCCTCTTCGCTGCTATTGAACCGGCGTACTTTCGTCGTTTGATCCGATTCATCAAAGAAAATCTCGACGACTTTATCTACCTGATAACTGTCGAGTGTGCCGTTGGCGTTGCCGTCTTCACGGATCAGGCCGGCACTGTCAATAAACAATGACTGCAATGTACCAAACCATTTGACTTCATTGCCAAAGTTATCTGATTTTAACGGGTCGAACAGTGCCTGATATACCGCACCGACACCGGCTTGTTCGTTAGCCACAACTGCAGCGGCCGTACCGGAAGATACGCGCTCAAGAATCTCATCAAAAATCCGGCGGAGTGAATCTTCCAGTTGTGCCGGGTTGCTGACAAAGAAATAGTTGTCCGGTACGCCATCGGGATTGGCCTGACCGTCAGCGTCACGGGTATCCCACTCTTCATCCAGATCCGGGATGCCGTTGTTGTTGACGTCCTCAAAGCCACCCCATTTGGCCGCGTAGTACAACGGGTTTTCCAGCAATTCGGCGGCGGCGGTCAAATCAATGTCAAACGTATGCCTTTGCACACCGTATTGACCAGTACCATTGCTACCACCGGCGACCGAAGGCCGGCAGTTACTACAGCCGGAAACTGCGGGTCTGCCACCTACCGCCGGGAATGTATCCGGTGAATTCGCACCTTCAATACCGGAGAATGCATGGAAGGCATCCTGAGTAGTGCCATTGATGATAAAACCGAACAATTGCCCACCACTGGTCGACTCGGCCACCGCATCAGTGACTATGGTGATGGTGTTATTATTGGTATCAAGCCGGTAACCAATCAATCCGAACAAATCCGCATCATAGTCACCACCGGCCTCGTTGTCTTCCCAGTTGACATAAAACTTGGCATCATAAACACCACTGCCGGGTTGAGGATCACCGATCTCAATACGCTGGTTATCGGTATCTGGGAAAGCCGTCATGATGGTGCCAGTTGCCGGATTAACTTCCGTTTGTGGATCTACAATTCTGAAATCAACAATTGTACCGGCACTCTGGTTGGTCAGACGCCGGTAGGCCGGTAGAATAATAACCTTGTCGCCATCAGGATCGGTTGGATCCAGCAGCGCCTCGATACTCGGGACATTGGTCGCCAACTGCACGGCGTAGGTATTGACCGTTTGCGTGCCTTCCAGATCCGGGCGGATATCATTGGTCTTGGCATAGTGCGCCATGCCGGCCAGGTGGTAGCCACCCTCTACCGTCGGACCTTCCGGACAAATGCCACGCACGTTACCGAGCGAGTTGACGGTTTTGGCGGTACAGAAGCCATCATCGTCATCACCGGCACTATCCGGTGTTCTGCCAATAAAGAAGTCATTGCCCAGTATGTTTTCGCCGGCAGCGACAATGTCAGTCAATGCATCCGGCGAAGCTGCACCAATGTCGGCAATACCACCGGTCTGGTTCTGGTCAAAAGAACTGATGCTGGTGTTGAACACAATCGTATCCAGGCCAGCGCAATAATTGTTGGAGCTTAACGGGTCTTCCCAGTCATCTTCCGCCAGGCCACCGACAAATGAATTATCGTTGGCTTCAAATGCGGCTGTAGGCGATTGACCACCAAAATAGCGCAGTGCTTCCATATAAATTTCTGAGATGGGATTACCCCAGCTGTTACAGGTACCTTCTGCAAACGATGCGGTACCAAAGCCGCAACTGTCACTGCTGTTGCTGCCGAAATAGGTGCCACTGTTGTACTCGTAACCATATAAACGGATAACATCCAAAGCGCGTGTCATACCGACGGACGGAACTGCTGAGTTCGGATCCGCTTTCAGTGTCCCGTCGGTATCAATATTGATTTCATCAGCAAGATTGCCGATGTTTTTCCGAAGGACGCCGCCGGAAAGGTTCTTTTCATAGGACCCCTGCATCATTCCGAAATGAATCAGCTCTTCTTCACCATAGACCTGGATTAATCCTGCCGGTTTATAATTGCCATTCGGATACTGGCGGCAGTTCTCATTATTCTCGGCATTGATCAGACCGTCGACACAGGCCTGTATGTAGACATTGTAATTCGGGCCGAATCCACTCGATGCCAGGCCATCGCCCGATTCTGATGGATTATCATCATGGGCCGGAATACCGGTGACAGCAAAATCATTACCATTGCTGCCGGGACCGTTGCCAAGTGTGTTGTTCCTCTCTTCTGACCAGCGACAGTTCCAGCGTTCGCTGGTAGCCCAAAGAGAATAATTACCTTCGGCCACCCGTATCAGCGGTGGATTGTTGTTCGTGTTCAGGCTGATACTGTCCGACTTGCCGGAACTGCGTGGTTGTGTGATGTTGCAGATAGTGATTCCGCGATCGCGATCACCAATGGTTCCATCCAGGGCGGTGTCTATACCGGTAAAAGGTGTCAGCTTGTGAATGTCGTCACCGGTGTAATACTTTGCGAATGAATGGGAATCCGAGGGCAGATACGCACGCTGCAAAAACGTGAAATCACTTCCGTCCTCCAGCCGCTTGCCACCGAACATAATGCGACGGACGATATCCATGCGGGTCATGGCCGCCCAGTTCAGGAAACTTCCGCTCCATTCGCCGGCCACGTTATCGCAATACCGATCAGGGGTGAAAGCCATCGGCTTGAAAAATTCGACCTGCCCGGAGCCCGAAATGCCTTCCTTGACATAGCTGTAGCATTTCTCCGGGTCAAAGTAACCGTAATACTCGAAATCGTGCTTGTAGGTTGTGTCGATCTCGCCGTCACCATCAAGGTCGGTGAAATCGTTGTAGGCCTTGAGCCAGTACTGGTGGTCCTTGCCCATGACAAACATCACCTGCGGGATCGCCGACCGTACTGTCAGGATCGGTGCGGATACGAAATCCGTCATATTCCTGTTGGAAATGTTGGCGTTTGACTGCGGTGCATAGACCAGAGGCACCGCGCTCAGGCTGAAATACAGGCCGAGAAACAACCCGCTTTTGCAGAGTCTTTTG